>NZ_QEHL01000003.1:0-502988 GCF_003116525.1 Pseudarthrobacter sp. AG30
AGGTATCTTCTCCTGCAGCCACGTCCAACCTCTCTTTGCGCGCATGAATCGGCGCACTCAGGCCAGGCAGGGTGACTGCCCGGCGTATATACGCCGTGTGCGACGTATCGGTTACAACAGCCCGGTCATGTGTGCCGGGCAGCTTCCTAGCGCTCCTATGCCTGTCCGGAGTCACAGGGGTGTCGTCCCGCGGGCATAGTTGTCACCAGCCACTCTAGCCCTGACGGCAACGCGATGCGTAGCTGCGGTCCAGGTGCTGCTGTTGTATTTCGTTCGTCATACTGGTTGTGTGGCCAATACCCTTGCCGGGCGCAGCCGCAGCTGGATGTGACGCAGAATATGCGCACTCCCGGGGGCGGCAGCTTGAAGCGCAGGCGCAAAGGGTGTTGGCTTGGGAGTAATGGAAATCACTATGCACAACGCATTAATGACGTATTGGAGGAACACGTGAGCGAGGCCGACGCCGCCACTTCGGTAAATGTGGCGGAAAAATTGGGTTTCAAAAATGGGGATCTGATTCAGGAGTTCGGTTACGACGACGACGTCGATTTCGACTTGCGTGACGATATTGAAGACCTCACCGGTTCGGAGTTGCTGGACGAGGACGACCACGAGGTGGCGGACGCTGTCATCCTTTGGTGGCGCGACGGGGACGGAGACCTCGTCGACAGCCTGATGGATTCCCTCACTACCCTGAGCGAAAACGGGGTTGTCTGGGTCCTGACCCCCAAGTCGGGCAGGGGCGGTTACGTTTCGCCGGCAGACATCCAGGAAGCCGCACCAACGGCCGGCCTGCATGTCACCACCTCTGCCGGTGTCTCAAAGGATTGGAGCGCGGCGCGCCTGGTCAGCAGGAAGAACAAATGACGGCAGCGGTCGAGGCCGCTTCCGCAGTTGTTCCCGCAGTGGGCACAACCGCGCCCGACTTTGAGCTGGCCAACCAGTACGGTGAGCCGGTGCGCCTCTCGTCCTTCCGCGGACAGAACGTGGCCTTGGTGTTCTACCCGTTTGCCTTCTCGGGGATCTGCACCGGCGAGCTCTGCGAGATACGTGACAACCTTGCCACGTTCGAGGATTCGAATGCCGTCGTCCTGGCAGTGTCCGCTGACAGCAAGTTCAGCCTTCGCGCCTACGCGGCCCAGGAAGGGTACGGCTTCGACCTGCTGGCCGATTTCTGGCCGCACGGGGCCGTGGCCGGCGCCTACGGCGTGTTCGACGCCGGCAGCGGCATGGCCAAACGGGCCACCTTCATCATCGATGCAGAGGGCACGGTCCGGTACAGCGTGGTGAACCCACGGGGCCAAGCCCGCGACTTCGGTGAGTACCGGGCGGCTTTGGCGGATTTGAAGCAGGCCTGAGGCGGATGGCTGGGCAGCGGCGGGGGACAGGCCTGACGGGCTTTGCCAGCATGCCGCCGGTGGCCCCGGCCCCGCCCTCGGGTGCGGACCTTGAGGTGTTGGTCCGGATCCGGGACCTGCTCGCGGGGGTTCGTTTCGCCCTGCTGACCGGGGCCGGGCTCAGCACGGATTCCGGGATCCCCGACTACCGCGGCCCGGACTCGCCGCCCCGTTCACCCATGACCTACCAGGAGTTTGTCCGCGACGCCGCCAACCGGCGCCGATACTGGGCCAGGAACCACATCGGCTGGTCGCATATGCGGCATGCTGATCCAAACCAGGGCCACTATTCCGCAGCCGAACTCGAACGGCGCGGTTTCCTTACCGGACTCATTACCCAGAACGTCGACCGGCTGCACCAGGACGCGGGCAGTTCAAACGTCGTCGACCTCCACGGCCGGTATGACCAAGTGATCTGCCTGGACTGCGGGCGGACGTATTCCAGGCGCCTCCTTGCCGGTGTTTTCGAGGAACTCAACCCCGGCTTCCTGGAGCGGGCGGCAGCTTCCGGACTCGTGGAAATGGCGCCCGACGCTGACGCCACCGTCGAGGACCAGGCGCTCATCCACAGCTTCGTGGTGGCGCTCTGCCCTGCGTGCGGCGGAACCCTGAAGCCAGACTTTGTCTACTTCGGTGAAAACGTGCCCAAGGACCGGGTGGAGCGGTCCTACGCGATGGTGGACGAGGCAGCCGCCCTGGTCGTGGCCGGTTCTTCCCTGACGGTCATGAGCGGCCTGCGGTTCGTGCGGCACGCCGCCAAGCAGTCAAAACCGGTGGTCATCATCAACCGGGGTGCCACCCGCGGTGATGACAAGGCAACCATCAAACTCGAAGCCGGGGTCAGCCAGGCATTGGGCTACCTGGCAGCTGAACTTCCTCCCCTGTAGTGCGGGAAGGCCCCGGGCGGGCCGATTCGCGTTCGCGGTCCAACGTCGGGTAGAGTTTATGTTCGTTGGTTGCGGCGTTACCGCCGGAAACCGCGCAATTTGGGTCTTTAGCTCAGCTGGTAGAGCGCCACGTTTACACCGTGGATGTCATCGGTTCGATCCCGGTAGGACCCACTCATGTGAAACCCCGTTGTCCCGCCTTCCCGGTGGGGCGGTGGGGTTTTTGCTTTTCGGCTTTTCCAGTCCCGTTGTCAGTGCCCTGCCATATGTTGCAGGGATGGAACACGTCATAGTGCACACAGACAGCGAGGGAATGCCGACGGCGGTGGTGAGCCGCGGCAGGGAATGGGCGGTGGGTGCCGCGCCGGTGAGGTGGTACGAACGCGTCAATTGGTGGGAGACCAGCCGCCGGATGCCGAAGGGCAACAGCGGCGTGGATGTGGAAGTCCTGCAGTTGCAGGTGCGGCTGGGTAACAACAGCCGGTCCGCGTTGACCACCATGTATCTCCAGCGTGACGGCCTGGGCGGCGGCTGGCGGCGCAGGGAGTCGGCATCGGATGCGGCCTGACCGGCCCCGCTTGGTCCGCCGGCTTCGGGGCATTGGAAAACCCTCCACCGCGACTATTGGGGGATGCCGCGGTGGAGGGCCTGGGATGAATATACCGTGAACTCCCGGAAACAAAAAGTCCCGAGGCGCCCGCGTGATCGCCCAGGCGTCGGCGGGCACGGCAGGTCCGCCCAAGCCAGCCACTATGATGGGTTGTGTTCAGCTGAATGGACAGAGCTGATGAGTGCATGCGCCTACCGAAGGAGAATCATGGCCGATTCCCGCACCCCACGTTCCTCCGACGGGCCTGCAAGCGCTTCGCCTGCGCCTGCCGTTACCCGGGCTGCCGCCGTCCTGGAGGCACTGGCTGCGTCCGCAGGGGGACGGCTGACCCTCAGTGACCTTGCCCGCGAGCTGGGAATCCCGAAGTCCTCCACCTCCAACCTGCTGTTGGCGTTGGAGGACGCCCGCCTCATCAGCAGGCAGGGCTCCGAATTCATGCTGGGCCGCAAGCTGGTTGAACTTGGCGCGGCGTATCTCAGCCGCATGGACGAGGTCCAGGAGTTCTACCGGTACTGCGAGCAGGCGCCCACCCTTTCCGGTGAGACGGTGCGGATTGCCATGCTGGACGGGACCAATGTCATCTACCTGGCACGCTACGAGGGGCATCCGGCCGTCCGGCTCACCTCCAACATCGGCGACAAAATGCCGGTCTCCCTCTGTGCTGTGGGCAAGGTCTTGATCGCCAGGCTTCACGACCACGACATCGACGCCTTGTTCCCCGATGACGCCGAGCTGCCCGTCCTCACCCCTAAGTCCCTGCGGACCGGTCGCGAGCTCAAGGATCAGCTGCGGTCCATCCGGGAGCAGGGCTACGCCTTCGAGGACGAGGAATCCACGACGGGCGTGGTCTGCCTGGGCGTGGCCGTCCCCACCCGCGGCTCCCACGGACCCAGCCTGGGGTTGTCGGTGACGGCGCTGAAGGCAACCTATACCCCCGAGCAGGGTGCGCAGATGGTCAAGGAACTTCAGGAACTTGCACGGTCCTTGGGTAATCCCATGAGCTAGGAAGGCGTCCCGCAGGGACCGTGCATGTACTTTTTGGCTTAACCGCTTGCCTGTTGTCCAACTTGCTGTACTCTGTTCAACATAGTGATCGACATCTCGGGTGTCGTTGCTGACCCGCCAGGCCAACGGGGGCCTGGCGCGTGATGAGGGAGTTCTTGTGACAACTCGTACTAATGCACCGCAGGCCGCGGACGGCACCGCCGTCGACGCCGACCAGCTGCGAAGGGCAACTCTTGCAAGTTCCGTGGGGTCCGCACTGGAGTACTACGACTTCTATATCTACGGCCTGGCGTCCGCGCTGATCTTCGGCCCGCTTTTCTTCGCCCCGCTGGGTGAAAGCGGCGCCGTTATTGCCTCCTTCGCCACCTACGGTGTGGGATTTGCGGCCCGGCCCTTCGGCGGCATCGTCTTTGGCCACATTGGTGACAGGTTTGGGCGCAAGATGGTCCTGATCCTCACCATCGGCCTCATGGGAATGTCCAGCTTCGCCATTGGACTCCTGCCCACTTTCGACCAGGCCGGAATGCTGGGTGCGGTCCTCCTGGTGAGCCTCCGCATCATCCAGGGCCTTGGGGCCGGCGCTGAACAGGCGGGTGCCACCACGCTGATCTCCGAAGTGGCACCGCGCCGCCGTCGTGGCTTCTTTGCCGCGCTGCCCTTCGTTGGCATCCAGCTGGGCACCCTCTTGGGCGCCGGAACATTCGCCTTGATGGCCATGGCCGACAAGTCCGTCCTGCAGGGCTGGCTGTGGCGTGTGCCGTTCCTTGCCAGCATCATCCTGATCGGCATTGCGGTGTTCATCCGCCTTCGCCTGAAGGAGACGCCGGTCTTCCAGGAGCTGGAAAAGCATAAGGCTGTGGTGAAGAACCCGGTGTCCCAGATCTGGCGGCATTCCAAGAAGAACGTCCTGGTGGGGATCGGCCTGCGTATGGGTGAAAACGGGAACTCCTCCATTTACTCGGCCCTACTGGTTTCGTTCATCAGCATGCCTGCCGGCGTCTTCCCGGGCGACAAGTTCATCGGACCAACCGGACTGCTGATCGCGGCCGGCTTTGCCGCCGTCATGGTGGTCGCATTCGGTGCCTTGTCCGACCGCTACGGCCGTGTCCCCGTCTACCGCTACGGTGCCCTGTTCCAGGCGGTCATCGCGCTCCCGGCCTTCTACCTGGTGACCCTCGGCAATGTCACGCTCGTCTGGGTGGTCATGGTGGTGGGAATCGCCCTCGGCGTCCAGGCCATGCTCGGGCCGCAATGTGCCCTTCTGCCCGAACTGTTCGGTTCCCAGCACCGCTTTACCGGGGTTGCCCTGAGCCGCGAACTGTCGGCCGTCCTTGCCGGCGGCTTCGCCCCGATGATCGGAGTCGCCCTGCTGGCGGCCACCAACCACTCCTGGCTGGTTCCCGCCCTGTACTCCCTCGTCCTCGCTTTGATCTCGTTCATCACTACGTTCTTCACGCCGGAAACCGGCGGCCGGGACCTGGTCCTCGTCGAAGACGCCAGCTGACGCCGGCCTGACGCCCGGTCCGGATCATCCGGGCCGGGCGTTTGGCGTGTGCGGGAGACAAGCCGGCCGGCATCGTGGAGGTCGGGAGGTTCCGAGGGGCACCGTTGATGCTGCGGCCTGATGGCAGCAGTCCGGCGCCACAAAAGAACGGCCGCTGCATCCCCTGGGCAGGGGATGCAGCGGCCTTTCCGGTGCCTTAACCAAGGGTCAGTAGAAGTGGACCGTGTCCACGAGGTGGGGGAGTTCGCCGCCGTCGAGGAAGGTTCGCAGGTTGCTGCAGAAACGGTCGGTGATCAGCCTGTTCTCCGCGGCGCTCAAAGCTGACGTATGCGGCGACACCAGAACCTTCGGGTGGCCCCAGAGCGGGCTTTCGAGGGGGAGCGGTTCCACTGCGAAGACATCAAGGCAGGCGTAGGAGACCTGGCCATTATCCAGGGCCTCGAGCAGCGCGTCCTCATCCACCACGGTGCCGCGTCCGACGTTGACGAAGACGGTGCCGGGTTTCATGGCAGCAAATACGTCCCGGTTGAACAGCTTCTCCGTATACGGGGTGCCCGGAAGGGTGTTCACCACGGCGTCGGCGGTGGCAAGGAGGCCGGGGAGGCCGTCGTTTCCGGTCACCTGGTCGATGCCTTCCAGGGGCTCCGGGGTCCTCTTGGTTCCGCTGACGGCCATGCCCAGGGCGCGGGCAAGCCGGGCCGTCTCAAGGCCGATCTCACCGAGCCCCGCAATGACCAGCCGGGAACCGCTCACCAGCCGCGTGGGAGTGCGGAGTTCCGGCCAATTCCTGGCCCGCTGGTCCAGCGCCAGCTCGGCGGTGCGTTTGAACCCGTTCAGGATGCCCATGGCTGCGAACTCGGCCAGGGGAAGCGCGTGCACGCCGGCGGACGTTGTGACCTTGAACTTTTGCAGTGTCTGCTGGTCCAGGCCAGACGCTTTAACCGCGCCGCCTGCGCCGGCTGCCATGGCGTGGACCCACTGCAGGTGTCCGTTGTCCGTGGCAACCCGGGCCAGGCCCGACGGGCTTTCGTTGGGGAATCCGTACAGGACCTGTGCGCTGTTCAGCATCGCCCAATAGCGTTCTTCCTGTTCCGGGGTCCGCCGGAAATCCGGATCTCCGGCGTGGTCCGCCGGGAAGCGCTCCGGCGGCAGGAGGTCGGGCTCGTACAGGACGGTCACGGACGGATCAACGGCCCTGATCCGGTCCACCAGCTCGGCTTCGAGCGGCACGGCAATGGCCACGGTAGTTATGGAAGTCATGGTGTTCATCATACTGAATCATGGCTAGGATATTGAACAAATCTTTAAAGCACGATGACGTGAGGCTGGGTAAATGGAGGACAAACGCGCAGGCTTTGCAGGCCTGGGATTGATGGGCGGACTGATGGCGGCAAACGCCCTCCGCAGCGGATGGCAGGTCACGGGCTGGAACCGGTCTCCAGGGGCAGCGGCCCGGTTGCGGGACCTCGGCGGAACAATTGTCCCCGCGGTGGAAGACCTGGGCCATCTTCCCGTCATCGTTTTCATGCTTCCAGACCTGCCACACATCGAGGAGGCGGCGGCCGGGCTCCTTGCCCGGTGGAAAAAAGAGCCGCCGGCGCCCCAGACCGTCCTGCTGGTCATGAGCAGTGTCTCGCCCACCGCCGTCCAGGTTTTCGGGCGCCGCGTCACCGAGCTCACCGGCGGGCGCGCCCAGGTTGTCGACGCCCCGGTCAGCGGCGGCACCAAGGGCGCCGCGGACGGCACCCTCGCCATCATGGCCGGCGGCGAGGAGTCCGCGTTCCGCAGGGCAGAGCCGCTCCTGCACGCCATGGGCACCACCGTCCGCCGCCTTGGTCCCCTTGGCGCAGGGTCGCTCGCCAAGGCGTGCAACCAGCTGGTCGTGGGGACGACGACGGCGGCGCTCGCCGAGGCTGCCGAACTGGCAGAGCGTTCCGGGCTCGAACCGGCGGCGCTCTTCGACGTCCTGTCGGGCGGTTTGGCCGGCAGCAGGGTGCTGGATATCGTCGGACCGCGCCTGGTCAGCAAGGACTACGCCCCCACGGGCCCGGCAAAATTCATGCACAAGGATCTTTCCTTCGTGCTCGACGCAGCCCGCGCAGCGGGAACGGCAACCCCGATCGCCACGGCCGCCGCCGAACTCTACGCCGAGCTGAAGCGCCAGGGCCTTGGCGACCAGGACCTCGCAGTAGTGCGCCAAACCATCTCCAACCTCAGCCATAGGGCCGCAGTTGCGGCGGAAGGAACAGCTGCTCCATGAGTTCACTTTTTGATTTGTCGGACCGGGTTGCGTTGGTCACCGGGTCGAGCCGGGGGATTGGCTCGTCGCTGGCCCGGGCGTTGGCGGACGCCGGTGCAACGGTTGTGCTGAATGGCGTCAATGGGGAGCGGCTCAAGGAGGCCGAGGCGGCGATGGCCGCCGATTATGCCCCGGGCCGGGTGCATAGTGTCGCGTTTGACGTTACCGACGGTGAGGCGGCAGGCCGCAGTATCGCGTGGATCGAAGAGCGTGTGGGTGCGTTGGAGATCCTGGTGAATAATGCCGGGATCCAGCACCGGGTGCCGATGCTGGAGTTGGACGTGGCGGATTGGGAGCGGGTGATTTCCACGGACTTGACCAGTGCGTTCCTGGTGGGGCGGGAGGCGGCCCGGCGCATGATTCCGCGGGGCCGGGGCAAGATCATCAATATCTGTTCGGTGCAGACGGACCTGGCCCGCCCCACGATTGCCCCGTATGTTGCGGCCAAGGGCGGGCTGCGGAACCTGACCCGGGCCATGACGGCCGAGTGGGCCGGGTCCGGCCTGCAGGTCAACGGGATCGCGCCGGGGTATATCCATACGGAGATGACGCAGAACCTGGTGGATGACGAACAGTTCAATACCTGGATCCTGGGCCGCACCCCGGCCCGCCGCTGGGGCACGCCGAAGGATCTGGCCGGGCCGGTGGTCTGGTTGGCTTCGGACGGGTCGGATTTCGTGAACGGGCAGACCATTTTTATCGACGGTGGAATGACGGTGGTGGTCTGATGCCCGCGAACACACCCGTCCAGCCAGGGGCCCACATGCTGCCCGGCTCCGGGCCGGCCGTGGTGGCCCACGCCGCGGGGGATCTCCGGGTCGATGTGGTCCCGCTGGCCCGGCCGGCGGATGACCAGGCCGTGGTTGAGGTCTTGTACGGCGGGATCTGCGGGTCGGACCTGCATTACTGGCTGCACGGTGCGGCCGGGGAATCCATCCTGAAGGCGCCCCTGGTGCTGGGCCACGAAATCTCCGGTGTGGTGGTCCGCGCCGCCGCCAACGGCCAGGGGCCGCGGCCCGGAACCGCCGTCGCCGTCCACCCCGCCACCCCCGGTCCGGGCGCGGCCCGGTATCCCGCGGACCGGCCCAACCTCTCACCCGGGTGCACGTACCTGGGCAGCGCCGCCCGCTACCCGCACACCGACGGCGCTTTCAGCCGGTACGTGAACCTGCCGGCCCGGATGCTGCGGGCCCTGCCCGAGGGCATCGACCTGCGCACGGCCGCCCTGGTCGAGCCCGCGTCCGTGGCCTGGCACGCGGTCTCCCGGGCCGGGGACGTGGCCGGGAAGACCGCGCTGGTGATCGGGTCCGGGCCCATCGGTGCCCTCGCTGTCGCGGTCCTCAAACGCGCCGGTGCAGCGCACATCACCGCTGTGGACCTCCATCCCAAGCCGCTGGAGATCGCCCGGGCCGTCGGTGCCGACCAGGTCATCAACGCCGCAGACACCGAAGCGATCGCCGCCGTGGAGGCGGACGTGGTGATCGAATCCTCCGGCAACCACCACGGACTGGCCTCCGCCATCCGCGGCGCGGTCCGCGGCGGGACCGTGGTCATGGTGGGGCTGCTGCCCACCGGCATGCAGCCGCTGCCCATCTCGCTGGCCATCACCCGCGAGCTGGACCTCAAAGGCTCCTTCCGCTTCAACGACGAAATCGACCAGGTCATCGCGGCGCTTGCCGACCGGTCCCTGCACATCAGCCCCGTCATCACCCACCAATACCCCGTCGAGGACGCCCTGCACGCCTTCGAGATGGCCAAAGACTCCACCAGCTCCGGCAAAGTCCTCCTCAGCTTCGACGGGAACGGAAGCAGCTGACCGTTACTGCCGGACGGGGATGAACACCCGCGGTTGCTCCGTCCAGGTGTCAGCCATCTGTGACATGGTCCGCCGCATGATCCGGTCCGATGCCTCGCGGGCAGCGGGAGCGTCGCCCTTGGCGATCGCCTCTGCCACATCTTCGTGCCATTGCAGGGCGGCCTGGTGGGGATGGTCCGGCATCAGGCCGTGTACCGTCCGGCCCGTCAGTGTTTCGGCCACCTGCCCCATCAGGTTGGCGAACATCTCGTTGCCGGAGCCGGAGAGCAGCAGCGAATGGAAGCGGATATCCAGTTCCAGGAAGCGGGCAACCTCGCCCTTGTTGCCGGCCTCCCGCATGGCGCGGGCAACATCCACGAGTTCCAGGCGCAGCGGCGCCGGCGCGTTCTCTGCCGCCAGTTCGGCGGCTGCAGGTTCGACGGCGGCACGGAGTTCGGCGAGGGAGCGAAGCTGGGCTCCGCGCGCATCGCTGGCCAGCCGCCACCGGATCACCTGCGGGTCAAAGGGGTTCCAGCGGCTTGAGGGCAACACCCGGATCCCCACCCGCTTGGTGGTTTCCACCAGCCCCAGGGACTGCAGGACGCGCACGGCTTCACGGATTACGGAGCGGGAAACCTTCAGTTCATCCTCCAGCTGCTCGGCGAGCATGACGTGTCCGGCGGGGAGATCCCCTGAGATGATCCGGGTGCCCAGGTTCTCGATGGCACGGTGGTGGAGGCTGCTGGTCATGCTGTAAGCCTAGTTGCTGGCGGATGCGGGATTGCGGGCTGACCCGGACGGCCGGGACAGGGGAGTGCGGCAGTCCTAGACTGGCAGCGACACAATCGGTTTCATGACGCGGACGTTACTTTCGCGTCACCGCCAGAATATATATGCTTTATTCCGACCCCCTGATATGCCCCGGCGTCCCACCCCGCACCGGAACCTGGATCCGGGGCAAACAATGAATTGGAGTTATTGATGTCTGCACACATCGGTGTCACCGGCCTCGCAGTGATGGGCGCCAACCTTGCCCGCAACCTCGCCCGCAACGGGTTCACGGTTGCCCTGCACAACCGGTCGGTGGAAAAGACCGACGCACTGCTGGAGAAGCACGGCTCGGAGGGCGATTTCATCCGGACCGAATCCCTGCAGGAGCTGGTCGATTCCCTGGAGAAGCCGCGCCGGGTGCTGATCATGGTCAAAGCCGGAAAGCCGGTCGATTCGGTGATCGAGCAGCTGGAACCGTTGCTGGAACCGGGCGACATCATCATCGACGCCGGCAACTCACACTACGAGGACACCCGCCGCCGGGAAGCCGCGCTGGCCAAGAAGGATCTGCACTTCGTGGGCGTCGGCGTCTCCGGCGGCGAAGAGGGTGCCTTGAACGGTCCGTCCATCATGCCCGGCGGCTCCAAGGAGTCGTACAAGGCCCTGGGTCCGCTGCTGGAAAAGATTTCGGCAAAGGTGGACGGTGAGCCCTGCTGCGCGTGGATTGGCACCGATGGCGCCGGCCACTTCGTCAAAATGGTCCACAACGGCATCGAATACGCAGACATGCAGGTCATCGGCGAGGCCTTCGACCTCCTGCGCTCCGGTGCCGGCATCGAACCGGCCGAGCAGGCAAAGATCTTCTCCGAGTGGAACCAGGGCGAACTCTCGTCCTTCCTGATCGAGATCTCCGCCGAGGTCCTGGGCCACGTCGATGCCAAGACCGGCAAGCCGTTCGTGGATGTCGTCGTCGACGCCGCGGGCCAGAAGGGCACTGGACGCTGGACCGTGATCTCGGCCCTGGAGCTCGGTTCCCCCGTGTCCGGCATCGCCGAATCGGTCTTCGCCCGTGCGCTCTCCTCCCAGGCTGCCCAGCGCAAGCTTGGCCAGGAGCTGCTGGCGGGCAACGAGGCAACGGTTGAGATCCCCGAGACGTTCGTTGAGGATGTCCGCCAGGCGCTCTACGCCTCCAAGCTGGTCTCCTACGCGCAGGGCCTGGACATGCTGACCTCGGCAGCCAAGGAATACGGCTGGGACCTCAAGCTGGACGAAATCGCTTCCCTGTGGCGCGCCGGCTGCATCATCCGCGCGGAGCTCCTCAAGGACATCACCAAGGCCTACGCTGCGGACGAGAAGCCCGCAAACCTGCTGTTCGCACCGGCGTTCACCAAGGCCATTGGCGACGCCCTCCCGGCGTGGCGGCGGGTAGTAGCCACCGCCGTGCAGCTTGGCATCCCGGTGCCGGTGTTCTCCTCCTCGCTGGCCTACTATGACGGCCTGCGCCGCAAGCGCGTTGCCGCCGCCCTGATCCAGGGCCAGCGCGACCTCTTCGGCGCCCACACCTACGGCCGTGTGGACACCGAAGGCACGTTCCACACCCTCTGGGGCGAGGACAAGTCCGAAATTTCGGCAGTCGACACGCACTAGCCCACGGCGCTTCCGGCGCGGCGGCCGGCGCTTCCCGATACTCTGGGGGCGCCGGCCGTCGGCATTTCCGGCCGCACCGCCCCTCATCCGCGCAGCCCGCCCTCCCTCCGGGGCGGCGTCCCAAGGAGTCCGCCATGAACCAGCCCGTCGCTTTCGTCACCGGTGCGTCCACTGGAATCGGCTTCGAAGCTGCCCGGAAGCTCGCAGCCCGCGGATTCACCGTGTACGCCGGTGCCCGCCGGGTGGAGAAGATGGAACCGCTCAAGGCCGACGGCGTCCGGACCCTGGCGCTTGACGTGACGGACGAGGCGTCGATGGTCGCCGCCGTCGGGGAAGTCCTGTCGGCCCACGGCCGGATCGACGTGCTGGTCAACAACGCCGGCTACGGATCCTACGGCTCGCTTGAGGACGTCGAATTGGCGGAGGGCCGCCGGCAGTTCGACGTCAACCTGTTTGGCTTGGCACGGATGACGCAGCTCGTGCTGCCGGCCATGCGGGCCGCCGGCCGGGGGCGGATCATCAATATCTCCTCGATCGGCGGAAAGATGTACGAGCCCCTGGGCGCCTGGTACCACGCCACCAAGTTCGCCGTTGAGGGCCTTAGCGATTCGCTCCGGGTGGAACTCAAGCCACACGGCATCGACGTCTCCATCATCGAACCGGGCGGCACCCAGTCCGAGTGGGGCGCCATCTCCGCGGAGGGCCTGCTGGCGAATTCGGGGACCGGACCGTACGCCGCGCAGGCCAAGGTGGTGGCGGCAGCGCTGGCTTCAACCGACGGTTCGGCGTTGTCCTCGCACCCCGCCGTGATAGCGGACGCAATCGTTCATGCCGCCACCTCGCCGCGGCCCAGGACCCGCTATCCGGTGGGCAAGGGCGCGCGGGCCATCCTGCTGCTGCGCCGGCTGCTTCCGGACCGCGCCTTCGACACCGTGCTGTGGAACATCTACAAGCGCTTCCCCGGCTAACAGGACAGCGGGCCAAGCTAGGGCCCGAACTTCGTCCAGGCAACGCCGGACCCTAGATCCGGTACTCGATATCGTATTCGGCCGGATCCACTGCGGGTTTGGTTTCCCGCTGCGCATCGCGGTGCCGCCACTTGGCAGGAACGCCGGTAACGATCGACTCCGGCGGCGCGTCCTTGACCACGACCGCGTTGGCACCGACCGCGCTGTCCCGGCCAATGGTAATGGGCCCCAGGATTTTGGCTCCCGCACCGATCGTCACGCGGTCCCCGATGGTGGGGTGGCGTTTAATCCGGGCCAGCGAGCGGCCGCCCAGCGTGACGCCGTGGTAGATCATCACGTCCTCGCCAATTTCCGCGGTCTCACCGATCACCACCCCCATGCCGTGGTCGATGAAGAACCTGCGGCCGATGGTGGCACCCGGATGGATCTCGATGCCGGTGGCAAACCTGCCCAGCTGCGACAGGAGCCGTGCGGGAAAACGCAGGGCAGGGTTCTGCCACAACCGGTGGGTCAGCCGATGGATCCAGATGGCGTGCAGGCCGGAATAGGCGAAAAAGTTCTCAAAAGAACCTCGAGCCGCCGGGTCGTGGGACCGGGCGGCCTCGAGGTCTTCCTTCAGTCTTGCGAAAAAGCCCACAAAGTTCTTTCTACAGGAAACGGGCGGGCAGCTCAGTCTGCTTAGCCCCGGATGTCGTCATAGAGCACGGTGGAGATGTAACGCTCACCGAAGTCGCAGACCACGGCCACGATCAGCTTGCCCGCGTTTTCGGGGCGCTTGGCCAGTTCCAGCGCACCCCAGACGATGGCGCCCGAGGAGATGCCGCCCAGGATGCCTTCCTTGATGCCCAGCTCGCGGGCAACGCGGACCGAGTCCTCAAGCGAAGCGTCGATGACCTCATCGTAGACGGTGGTGTCCAGCAGTTCCGGAACAAAGTTCGCGCCGAGGCCCTGGATCTTGTGCGGGCCAGGAGCGCCGCCGTTCAGGATGGGGGAGTCCTTGGGTTCCACCGCCACGATCTGCACGCCGGGCTTGCGCTCCTTCAGCACCTGTCCGACGCCGGTGATGGTTCCGCCGGTGCCGACGCCCGCCACGAAGATGTCAACGGCACCGTCGGTGTCGGCCCAGACCTCTTCTGCGGTGGTCTTCCGGTGGATCTCCGGGTTGGCTTCGTTGGCAAACTGCTGTGCCCAGATGGAGTTCTCCGTGTTGGCCACGATCTCCTGGGCCTTTTCCACGGCTCCGCGCATACCCTCGGAGCCCGGGGTCAGCACGATCTCGGCGCCGAAGGCGCGCAGCATGACGCGGCGTTCGGTGGACATGGTTTCCGGCATGGTGAGGATGACCTTGTAGCCGCGCGCGGCACCGACCATGGCCAGGGCGATGCCCGTGTTGCCGGAGGTGCCCTCGACGATGGTGCCGCCGGGCTTCAGTGCACCCGACTTTTCCGCGGCGTCGATGATGGCGACGCCGATACGGTCCTTGACGCTGTTGGCCGGGTTGTAGAACTCCAGCTTGACCGCAACGGTGGCGTCCAGTCCCTCGCTGAGCCGGTTCAACCGAACCAGCGGGGTCCCGCCGACCAGTTGCGTTACATCGTCATAGATCCGTGCCATGTACATACGCCTATCTCTAAGGGGTGAATACTGAGGTCAGCCTAACGAGGCCGCGTAACGCAGGCTAAGCGTTAAGCCATGCAGAGTAATATTTCCTGGCCTTGGCCAGCTTGGGGTTGATGATCACCTGGCAGTACCCCTGTTCCGGGTGCTTGGCGTAGTAGTCCTGGTGGAATTCCTCCGCCACGTGGAACCGCGGCAGGCGGCTGACTTCGGTGACGATGGGGTGCTTCCACAGCGCCTGGTTGCGTTCGATCGCTTCCTCGAACAGGATCTTTTCCTCCGTGGTCTCGTAGAACATGGAGGAACGGTACTGGGTACCCACGTCGTACCCCTGGCGGTTGAGCGTGGTGGGGTCGTGCAGGGCAAAGAACATGTCCAGGATGACTTCGGCCGGAATGACCTCCTCGTCGAAGGTCACGGCCACAACCTCCGCGTGGCCGGTGGTGCCGCTGCACACCGAGTAGTAGTCGGGATGGGGATCGTGGCCGCCGGTATAACCGGACACCACCGAGGTGACGCCCCTGGTCTTCTGGTAGACAGCGTCGAGGCACCAGAAGCAGCCCCCGCCAAGAACAAAAGTTTTCATGACCTCTTCAATGGTTGACGGCCCCGGATGATTCCCGCCGGCCCTTCCCGGCACCGCAACATGCGGCGCCGGGAAGGCGATGGGGTAAAACTAAGACTATGGAACCTGTGGACACCGACGTTACCGGCCAGGCAGATCACGACGGCGAAGCCTCCTCCGACGCGCTGGGCCACGACAGTGCCCCCGAGGCTCCCACCCTGGCCGAATTGTTGCTTGCCGTTGAGGAACTGTGGCCCGAATCGCTGGCGGAGAACTGGGACGAAGTGGGGCTCGTGGCAGGCCACCCGTCCGCGCCCGTCAGCAAGGTGATGTTCGCGGTGGACCCCACCCTGGAGGTCATCGAAGAAGCCGTTGAGTGGGGTGCCGGCCTCCTCATTACCCACCATCCGCTGCTGCTGAAGGGTGTCACGTCGGTGGCGGCAACCACGGCGAAGGGACGGGCTGTCCACCGGCTGATCGAGTCGGGGACGGCACTGCTGACCGTGCACACCAACGGCGACTCCGCCGTCGGCGGCGTTTCCGATGTCCTGGCCGACGCGCTGGGACTGCAGGATGTTGCCCCGCTCACCGCGGCGGCCAACGGGCTGCCGGAGGAAGGCATTGGGCGGGTCGGCGACCTGGCGGATGCCATGAGCCTGGGCGATTTCGCTGCACGGGTGTTCGGCATCCTTCCCTCCGTGGCCGGGGGTGTGCGCGTTTCCGGGGACAAGGATGGCGTGGTGCGGCGGATTGCAGTGTGCGGCGGCGCCGGCGATTCCCTGTTCAACGAGGTCAGGGCCAGCAACGCGGACGTGTACGTCACCGCGGACCTTCGCCACCACCCTGCGTCCGAGGCCCGGGAAGCTGCCCTCAACGGCCGGCCCTACCTGGTGGACGTCTCGCACTTTGCCAGTGAATGGCTCTGGTTGCCGGCCGCCGCCGCAGCCCTGGGCAACGTCCTGGCGGACCAGGGGCACGACCTGGAGATCCGGGTCAGCACCACCAACAGTGATCCTTGGGACTTCATCCTCACGCCGGGCTGAGCCCGGCAGCGAGGCAACGGTTCAGCCCAGGCGATAGAGTCTAGGAAGCGCCCATAGGGTGCCCGGCCCTGGCCGGAAGGGATCAAGCGGAGGTAACAGTGGCGAAGGCAGCACCGGCGGAACAGTTGAAGTTGCTCGAACTGCAAGGACTGGACGCCAGGCTGACCGGCCTCGCCAACCGCCGTCGGACGCTCGAAAATGATCCCCGGATCAAGGACCTCGAAGCGGCCCTGTCCGTGGCCAACGGAGAACTGGGCGCTGCCAAGGTGGCCGTGCATGACGCTGAAGCCGCGCTCAAGCGGGCGGAAGCCGACGTCGAACAGGTCGCTTCGCGCATCGAACGCGACGAGGCCAGGCTCAACAGCGGAACCGGGCTCTCCAAGGACCTGGTGGCCCTGCAGAAGGACATTGAATCGCTGAACAAGCGGCGCTCAGACCTCGAAGATGTGGAACTGGAAATCCTGGAGCGGCTGGACACGTTGCGGGAACGGCAGGCCGCCCAGCAGGCGATCGTTGATGACATCCAAGGCTCGTTCGGCACGATCCGGGCAGAGCTGGACGCGGCCCTCGCCGAGGTGGCCGCCGAAGCCGAAGGGCTCGTGGCCCGGCGCGCCGAATTCGCCGCAGGCCTTGATGCAGGCATGCTGGCCGTCTACGAAAAGACCCTCGCCAAGCGGGGCGTGGGCGCCGCGCGGCTCTTCCACGGGACATCGGAGGCCTCGGGGATGAAGCTCAGCCCAGGCGACCTTGCCGAGATCAAGGCGGCCGCGGCGGATGACATCGTGTTCTGCCCGGATTCCGGCGCCATCCTGGTCCGCTCGGACGACTGGTCCTGAACCGCCGGCGCCTCAGCCCGGCAGGATGATGTTCAGGGCATGGGGCCTGCGTGCCGTACCCGGCACCAGCTCCGCGTCCCATTTTTCGCGCGCAACCTTCAGCAGGTCAGAGGCCGCAGCCGGAGCCTTCCCGCGGCGGGCCAGCAGGTGCCGGGCCAGTTCGCCGCGGGTGTGCTTGGCGAAATGGCTCACCACTTTCCGGACTCCTGCGGCTTCGGTAAAGACGTTCACCGTGACCGTACGCTCCGGCGGCGCCGCCCAGGCGGCCGCGTAGGTGCTCGACCGGCAGTCAACCACCAGATGGCCCTCCGCGGCGCGGCCCAGCGTGTCATCCAGCTGTGCCTTCCAGAACGAAGCCAGCCGGCCGACGTCGGGCAACGCCGTCCCCATGGAAAGCCGGTAGGCGGGCACGCTGTCGCCAAAGCGGATTGCCCCCCACAGCGCGGAGACCACCAGCACGGACTCGTCGGCCTTGCGCCGCTGCGCGGGCGTCAGGCTCCGGTATCCCAGGGCGTCATACAGGACCCCCGAGTAGATGCTGTGTGCCGGCGCGGCCGGCTCAGCGTGGAGGCGGGTGTTGCGTTCGACGTCGTCCCGCAGGGAGGCGCCCACGCCCAGCAGCGAGAGGGCGTCCGGGTGCCCGCTGACCGCTTCCAGCGCCGCCAGGACCTTGGTGCGGCAGGGATTGAGCTCAGGGAAACTCAGCGAGGGCCAGTCGACGGCGGACCCGCGGCGCGCGGGTGTCTTGCCTTCGGAAGGGGGTAGCAGAATCAGCACCGTCCGATCCTACCGGCGACAAAAGCGGTCGGAGGCGCCCGGTAGACTGGATCCGGATGGGACAGCCAGACGGCCGCGCGCCACGCAAGTGGCTCGAGGAACGTCCGGGCTCCGCAGGGCAGGGTGGTGGGTAACGCCCACTCGGGGTAACCCGCAGGCCAGTGCCACAGAAAACAGACCGCCTGCATGTCCGGCCTTGGCCGGAGAGGGCAGGTAAGGGTGAAACGGTGGTGTAAGAGACCACCAGCTTCCCGGGTGACCGGGAAGGCTAGGTAAACCCCACCCGGAGCAAGGCTAGACAGGACACGTTCGAGGGCTGCCCGCCCGAGTGTCCGGGTAAGCCGCTGGAGGGTGCCGGCAACGGTACTCGTAGATGGATGGCCGTCGCTCCCTTGCCGGCAACGGCAGGGAGAACAGAACCCGGCGTACCGGCTGTCCCATCCGCAAAACCGGGTTTGACCTTGGGCGCTGTGTTGGGGATGCTGGACCGTGCCCGTTATTACTGATCTCCGGCCGGCCGCCGGAACGGCCGGAACCTTGCCCGGCCTGCGCTCCCAAATTGTCGCCTTTGCGGGCTTCCTTGGACTGTCTGCTGCGGCCTGGGTGCTTGCCTCGATCCCCATCATCCTCAATTCCACGGGCTGGTATGCCGGCTCGCTCAAGGCGCCGTGGATGCCGCCGTCGCTGATGTTCCGGATCACCTGGATGGTGCTGTACGTCGGGGTGGCCGCTGCGGCGTGGCTGGTCTGGCGCAAAGGTGGATTGACCGGCCCGGCCCTGGCAGGGTACTCCGTCCAACTCGTGCTCAACGCCGCGTGGCCGGTGGCGTTTTTCGCGATGTACCCCATGGCAGGCGCCGCGGCTTTGTGGGCGGCATTCCTCGTCATCTGCACCCTGGCCGCGACCCTGGCGTTCCTGATCGTCCGGTTCGGCCCGGTGGACGCCACCGCAGGGCTGCTGGTGTTGCCGTACTTCTCCTGGGTGGTCTTTTCCGCCAGCCTCAACTTGTATGCTGCCATCCACAACTGAGCCCACGGGGTGAGCCGTGTGAGTGATTTCACGCAGCGCAGGCGTGTTCGGGGGGCTGCGCCAAATTAGAATGGATCCCGGACGCAGGAGTTCTACCGCCGAAAGTTGCGTTCGCAGCCGGCGGTTTTTCTTTGCACGCGATCCAGGTGCCTGGGGGCCGACCCCTGCAGGTGCCGGTGCCCCTGGACATCATCAGGTGGCCTACATCTGTGTACGAGGACGTACACGGCTGACCCGAGGAAGGTATTTCAGTGAGCCAGACGTCTGATTCTTGTCTTGATACGTGGATGGGCCGGGAGGCCCTCGCCGAGGCCATGATCCCGGTGATCGGCAGGCTGTACCGGGAAAACAACGTGGTGACCAGCATCCACGGCCGGAGCCTGATCAACAAGTCCACCATGAACATCCTCAAGGCACATCGCTTCGCGCGCCGGATGAGCAAGGACGAACTGCTCCTGGAGGACACGGCGCCGCTGCTCAACACGCTGGCCGGGCTGGACCTGGGCGCCGCCGCGATCGACATCGCCCGCCTGAACCAGAAATTCAAGAAAGAGGGCAACGGGGCCACCCTTGAAGAGTTCCTCCGCGCCGAACTCGCCGAGATCGTTGGCAAGCGTGGCGGCGACGAACGCACCAGCACCGATGTGGTGCTCTACGGCTTCGGCCGCATCGGCCGGCTCCTGGCACGCCTGCTGATCGAAAAGGCCGGTGGCGGCCACGGCCTGCGCCTGCGCGCCATCGTGGTCCGCCGCGGGTCCGACAACGACCTTTCCAAGCGGGCCAGCCTGCTCCGCCGGGACTCGGTCCACGGTTCCTTCGAGGGCACCATCCGGATCGATGAAGAGGCCAACACCATTACGGCCAACGGCGTCCGTATCCAGGTGATCTACTCGAACGATCCCGCCACCATCGACTACACCGCCTATGGAATCAAGGATGCCCTGGTGGTGGACAACACGGGCCGCTGGCGCGACGCCGAAGGACTGTCCCAGCACCTCCAGAGCAAGGGTGTTGCACGCGTCCTGTTGACGGCTCCGGGAAAGGGTGAACTGAAGAACATTGTCCACGGCATCAACCACCGGGACATCGACGACTCCGACCGGATCGTGTCCGCAGCCTCCTGCACCACCAACGCCATCACTCCGGTCCTGAAGGCCATCAACGACAAGTTCGGCGTGATCCACGGGCACGTGGAAACCGTGCACTCCTTCACCAACGACCAGAACCTGATCGACAACTTCCACAAGGGCGACCGCCGCGGACGCTCGGCCGCGCTGAACATGGTCATCACCGAAACCGGTGCCGCCAAGGCGGTGGCCAAGGCCCTGCCCGAGCTCCTGGGCAAGCTGACCGGCAGCTCCATCCGCGTTCCCACCCCGGACGTCTCCCTGGCCATCCTGAACCTCAGCCTGGAGAACGGCACCACCAAGGATGAGGTGAACAACTACCTGCGCGAGATGTCGCTGCACTCGGACCTGCGCAAGCAGATCGACTACATCGACTCGCCCGAGGTGGTCTCCACCGACTTCGTGGGTTCCCGCCGCGCCGGCATCGTTGACGGCCTGGCCACGGTGTCCACGGACAAGAACCTGGTCCTCTACGTCTGGTACGACAACGAATTTGGCTACAGCTGCCAGGTGGTCCGGGTCATGGAGGAGATGGCCGGCGTGAACCCGCCGTCGTTCCCTGCCAAGGAAAGCGCGGCCGCCCTGGCCGCCATCGCCGTCTGACCAAAAGCGACACGTCCTGCCAATTCCCGGCTGTTTCACTGGAATCAGCCGGGAAACCGGACCAGACTGGTGGCATGGACAACGAATCGACGCTTCAGCACGAGACCACCCTCGAACACGCACTCGACGTGGCGAAGGCCAACCACAAGGAAGCCCTCAGGCTCCTGGAGGGCGCCCGCGCCGCCCACCAGGCCGGGGACGCCAGCGAGGAGCGCGTCCGCCAACTCGAGGAACTCCTGGCCACCGCGGAGGAGGACCTCCGGAGGGTCACGCGCGAGCAGTAGATGCCGCGGGCGGGTGAGGGATCACCCGTCCTCCACAGTGTGGATATCGGCCGCCGGCCGGGCTCCCCGTCCTAGGCTCGTGGGGTGCCTCCCACTAGTGATCCGGTATCACCGCCGTGACTGTCAGCTGGTCCGACTACCGCCGTGCCCGCCGCCGGTCCCGGCAGGCTTGGGGTCTGCTGGCCGCCTTCGCCGTCTCAGCTGTGGCCGCGCTTTTCTGGTTCTTCACCGCCGGACAGTTCGCGGCAGCCGGACCTGCGGCCGCCGGGCCGACGGAGGCGCCGGTTTTCGATGCCGCCTGGATGAAGCCGGTGGCGGAGCCCCATCCGGTACCGGGAGGGGCCGCCGTTTCTGCCCTGGATGGCCTGGCCGTGAAGGGCAGGGTGCCGAATACCGGCTACAGCAGGGAAGCCTTCGGCCAGGCGTGGCTGGATGTGGACCGGAACGGGTGCGATACCCGCAACGACATCCTGCGGCGCGACCTCGCGGGAGTCATCTTCGCCGACGGTTCCACCTGCAAGGTATCGGGCGGTCATTTCCAGGAGCCGTACACCGGACACGCCATTGAATTCCGCCGCGGCGCCGACACCAGCAGCGCGGTGCAGATCGACCATGTGGTGGCCCTGGGCGACGCCTGGCAAAAGGGCGCGCAGGGCCTGACCCCGAAGGAACGCCAGAGCCTCGCCAACGATCCGCTCAACCTGATCGCCGCCGACGGGCAGGCGAACCAGAAAAAGGGTGCCGGTGACGCCGCAACGTGGCTTCCAAAAAACACTGCGGTCCGCTGCCACTACGTAGCCCGGCAGATCTCCGTCAAGGCCGCCTACGGCCTGTGGGTGACTGCGGCGGAGAAGGATGCCATGAAGAAAGTGCTGGCATCCTGCCCCGGGCAGCCAACGATCACCGCCGGCTGAGGGGCGGCCCGGGAACCGCTTAGTGGCCGAACGGGTCGGGATCGACGCCGGGCATCCAGGTCAGCCCTGGCACGCCCCACCCGTTCTTCTTGGCCTGTTTCAGGGCCTTCCGGGCGTAGCGGTCCATCAACCGGTTGACGTACAGCTTGCCGTCCAGATGGTCGAATTCATGCTGGATGACCCTGGCAAACCAGCCCGTCGCCTCGAACTTCACCGGCTCGCCGAAACCGTCGAAGCCTTCCACCCGGGCCCACTCGGCCCGCTTCAGCGGGTACTGCTCGCCCGGGAAGGACAGGCAGCCCTCTTCTTCCTCGTCCGGGTCCGGGGCGGCGCCGGAAACCTTGGAGAGGGTGAGGACAGGGTTCACCAGCACACCGCTCGGTGGCGCGCCGTCGTCGTTGGCGTACTTGTAGACGAAGATCCGCTTGCCCACGCCGACTTGCGGCGCCGCGAGACCCACGCCGTTGGCGGCGTCGTTGGTCTCGAACATGTCGGCAATCAGGGTGCGCAGTTCGTCGTCGAAAACCTCGACTTCGGCTGCCCGGCGGTGCAGGACGGGCTCGCCCCAGATGGTAATCGGCAGAACGGTCATAGCATTAGTCCTTCGGCTTCGGGGCCGGCAGCGCCGGCGTCCCTGCACGTACCTTGGTGGGACACAACAAAGGAGGCCGCACCGGATATCCGGTGCGGCCTCCTTTGTTGACGGCTGCAAGTGCCGCCCCGTGAGGGTGAGCGACGGGGGTTGAACCCGCGACCTCCTGGACCACAACCAGGCGCTCTGCCAACTGAGCTACGCCCACCATGTGTTTCAAGGTCAGGCCGTGTTACCGGCTCCTTGGAAACGCAACTCAAATAGCTTACCTGCTTGGAAGGGGTGCTTTGTCCACTTTCGGCGATTTCCGCGAAATTTCCTCCAAACGTGGCGCAGATTACTCGCCGGCAGGGTTGGCAGCGTCGCCGCTGGTGATGCGCCGGGCGATCTTCTGGGCGGTGGCGCTGTCAGGGCCCGGCGCCGGCACGAACACCGCTTCGCGGTAGTAGCGGAGTTCATCAATGGAGTCCTTGATGTCGCCCAGTGCCCGGTGGCCGCCCTTTTTCGCCGGTGACTGGAAGTACGCCCGCGCGAACCAGCGGCGGGAGAGTTCCTTGATGGTGCTGACATCGATCACCCGGTAGTGCAGGTGCTCCACGACGGCGGGCATGTCGCGGGAGAGGAACACCCGGTCGGTGCCCACGGAGTTGCCGCCCAGGGGAGCCTTCCGCGGATCCGGAACCCACGCGGAGATGTACTCCATGACGGCGGCCTCAGCCTCCGCCATGGTCTTGCCGTGGGGGAGTTCCGCCAGGAGCCCGGACTTGGTGTGCATGTCCCGGACGAAGTCGGACATCTGGGCGACGGCCGCGTCCTCGGGCTTGATCACCACGTCGACACCGTCCCCGAGGATGTTCAGTTCCGAATCGGTGACCAGGGCTGCCACCTCGATGAGGGCGTCGTTCTTGATGTCCAGGCCGGTCATTTCGCAGTCGATCCAGACGATTCGTTCGTTAGATATAGGCACCGGACCAGCCTACCGTTACCGCCCCGGACGCCCCGCCGATGCTAGGATTTCGGGTACGCGGCGGGTCGCCCCGCCGCCCTCGAAGACGTCCCGGCCGCCCACGCGGTCCGCCGGGTAACAGCGGAAACGCAAGAAGATTGGACATTCCTGAGATGACGGCGCCTGTGCCCGCAGCGGGGGAGATGGCGGCGGCTGGTACTGCCCCGGCGGGCGGTGCCGAGGTGGACAATCCCCGCTCTCCACTGCTTGCCGGCTTCCTCGGGTCGATGTTCATGATGTTCGGTTCCGCCGGCGTGGGCTGGCTTGCGCCGGTCTCCGAACTCCGCCGCATGCCGCTGTTCATCTGGATGCGCACCGAAGCGCCGGGCGTAGCCCTGTCCATCGTGCTGGTCGCGGCAGGGGGCATGCTGCTGGTTCGCGCCTGGCTGCGGCTCGGCCAAAAAGTCCGGGTGTGGGGCGGCCAGGCCCGGCGCGCCACGTTGGCGGCGGTGGTGGCGTGGGGGCTCCCCATGATGTTCAGCGTCCCGTTGTTCAGCCGCGATGTCTATGCCTACATCGGCCAGGGGCGGCTGATGGTGGAAGGGTTCAACCCGTACGAAAACGGCATCTCCGCCCTGTCCAACTACTTCCAGCTGGGAGCCGACAAGCAGTGGACCGAAGCTCCGGTTCCCTACGGCCAGCTGTTCCTCTGGATCGAGCAGTTCGTTGTGTGGGTGACCAACGTCCAGCCGGAAGCCTGCATCATGCTGTTCCGGCTGGTTGCCTTGGCCGGCGTGGTGCTCTGCGTGATCTACGTGCCCCGGCTCGCAGAGCTGCACGGCATCAACCCGCACAGGGCCTTGTGGCTCACCGCGGCCAACCCGCTCTTCCTGACCAACTTCATTGCCAGCGTGCACAATGACTCACTCATGATCGGGCTGGCCCTTGCCGGGCTCTACTACTCCGCGACCCGCCGGGAGGTCCGGGGCGTCGCGCTGGTCACGCTGTCCATCGCCGTCAAGCCCATCACCATCGTGTTCCTTCCGTTCATCGGCCTCCTCTGGGCGGGCAGGAACGCGGGGTGGCTGCGAAAGATCGCATTCTGGGCGCTCACGGCCGGCCTGAGCCTGGCGTTGCTGGCCCTGATGAGCCTGGTCAACGGCTTCGGCTTCGGCTGGATCAACGGACTCTCCGCCCCCGGCAGTATCTCCATCTGGTATGCCCCGGTGGGCCTGCTCGGCATGGTGGTGGGGTCCCTTGCCAACGCGTTCGGCCTCGACGGCTCAGTCCCGGCGGGCTGGGTGTTCGACGCCGGCAAGCTGCTTGCCGTGGCCATCCTTGCCTGGCAGATCCTGAAGGGCGACCATGACCGGCTGATGCGCCGCCTCACGCTCGGCCTGGCCGCCGTGGTCCTGCTGGCCCCCATCATCCAGTCCTGGTATGTAGTGTGGCTGATTCCGTTGTTCGCCGTGACGGGCATTCGTAATGACTGGCAGGTCAAGGCCCTGTACTTCGTGGTGTCGTTCTTCATGATCTACGCAATCTCGGACCAGCTGGACGTCTTTCCCTACCTGCAGACCCAGGACCTGGGCTTCGCCCTCCTGCTGGCCCGGATTGCGGCTGCCCTGACCGCCTTGCTCTTTGGGCTTTACCTGATCTTTTGGGATCCCGGCACCCGCCGGCTGTTCCGGAAGTCGCACGAGCCCGTCGTCGAACGTCCCGTCATTTAGCGGGGACGCTGCGGCCGGCCGGTGCTGATCCTCCGCAGGGCCTCCCTGCGGGACAACGGACTCATCTCCTGCCCGTGCAGGGCGACGAATTCCTGCACCCACTCCGGCGCCGTTTTGGCGTACTCGCGCAGCGCCCAGCCGATCGCTTTGCGGATAAAGAATTCCCGGTCCGCCAGGTTCGGTTCAATGACATCGGCAAGCAGCACCGTATCGGTGGCTTCCTTGGCCCGCAGCTGCGATGTGATGGAAGCGCGCCGAATCCAAAAGTCCGGATCACGGCTCCACGTCCTTAGCACCGCGGACATCTCCGCCGGGTGAGCCAGCAGCAGGTTGCAGATCCTGCCGGACACGCCGTCCGCGAAATCCCACCATGCTCCGGTGCGGATGATTTCCTCGTACACCGGCAGCATGTCCAGGTCATTGGCAACCAGCCGGTTGCCGGTCAGGTCGATGGCTGCATAGCGTTCTTCCCGGAACGCTGCCGTGCGCCACAGTTGCAGCGCTGTGGCGCGCAGCCCGGCGGCTGATGCCGGAGGAAACTCTGCCGTAGCGTGCGCCGCGATCCGCCGGACATCCGGGACCCGGACACCCAGCGACGGAACGGAAGACTTCATGTACGCCTGCGCGCCGGCGGCACGATCGGGATCGGACAGCTCCCACAGTGCGCTCCTGACGGCGGCGATAAGGTGCTGGTCGGGTGCCGCTTCCATGGGGCAACTCTAGCCAGCCGGATTCCGTTGCGATGACGTATGCTGTTTTAGCGCTAACAAAGATCATCGCGGAGGAAGCCATGCCCGGAACCGAAGTCCGCATTACCCACGGACCCTACACCGCCGTCGTGACCACCCGCGGTGGCGCCCTCCGGGAGCTGCGCTGCGGGGACCGGAACCTGGTGGTGGGCTTTGGGCCGGAGGGCGGGGTCCCGGACTACCGGGGCGTCATCTGTGCACCGTGGCCCAACCGGCTCGCTGACGGCGCCTATTCGTACGCCGGCCAGTCCTATTCGGCCGCCATCAATGAGCCGGAGCGCGGATCGGCCCTGCACGGGCTGGCCATCCATCAGGCCTGGGACATTGTGGAGGCATCGACGGACCGGGTGGTGCTGGGTTGCCGCGTTCCGGCCGGGCCGGGCTACCCGGGCAGCCTGGAACTCACGGTCGCCTATTCCCTCTCCGATGACGGCCTCCGCGGTACGGTTACCGCCGTCAACACCGGTACCCGGGCCGCGCCGTATGGAGTGTGCCCCCATCCCTACCTTGTCGCCGGCGCTGCTCCACTGGATGACTGGTCCCTGGAACTTCCGGCAGCTGCCTACCTCGAGGTCACCCCGGACCGGCTGCTCCCGGTGGCCGTCCGGCAGGTGGAGCAGGATGCTTTCGACTTCCGCCTCCCGCACAGGTTGGGACCGGTCAGGATCGACCACGCTTTTACCGGTATCTCCCGCGACGCTGCCGGACTGGCGCGCGTGCGCGTCATGGATCCATCGGGCACGGGCGTGGAGCTTGAATGGGGGCCGGAGTGGCCTTGGGTCCAGGTGCACACGGGAGACAAGCCTGTCGGTCCGGACCGGCTGGGCCTCGCGGTTGAGCCCATGACCTGCCCGCCGGACGCGTTCAATTCCGGAACGGACCTGATCCACCTGGAGCCGGGAGAGTCCCACTCGGCGGGGTGGACCATCCGCGCGGTGGACCGGCGGGGCTAAAGGCGGCCGGCTGCTGCGGTGAGGGTTGCTGCGGCCGTGGGCTCCGCCCAGCCGGCACGAACCAGCCAGGACGCGCACAAGGACGTCCACTGTCCGGGGCCGGGGTCACCGGCTGCCAGTCCGAGTCCGTGCCGCCCTTCCGGGAAGACGTGCAGTTCGGCAGGAACGCCGGCGGCGATCAGCGCCTTGGCGTAGTTCAGGCTGTTGGCCACCGGGACAGCGTCGTCGTCCGCGGTGTGCCAGAGGAAAGCTGGCGGGGTCCGGGCTGTCACGTTCCGGTCCGCGGAGAGGTCCGCAAGAAGGTTCGACGGCGGCAGCCCGCCCAGGAGGTTGTCCACCGACCCCTGGTGCGTGTCCTGGATCAGCGACACCACAGGGTAGCAAAGGACCGAGAGGTCCGGGACGGCGGCATCGACGTCGAGGTCCCGGTTGCCGGTGGCTGCTGCGGTGGACAGCGTGGCCGCCAGATGGCCGCCGGCCGAGAATCCCAGGACGCCCACACGCTCGTGGTCCACGGCCAGTCCGCGCGGTCCGCTCCGGATGGAGAGCATGGCCTCCTTGGCGTCTTCAAGGGGCGCCGGGTGGCGGTCCGGCGCCACTCGGTAACGCAGGACGAAAGCGTGGATACCCAGCGCTGCGAGCCATTCCGCAACCGGCTCCGCCTCGTGGTCCGCCTGGCGCGCGTAACCGCCGCCGGGCAGGACAAGGATGGCCGGGCGGGGGCCCGCGGCTTCAGTGCGGGCCGGAACGGCGGTGATCCTTCGCGGCATCATACGGCGGCGGCCTCGGTGCTGCGCCGCAGCGTGACCTCGCCGGTAACGGCTTCGTCGGGCGCTGCTTCCTGGTCCTGGCCGGCCGGGCGGGGGCGGGTGGCCCTGGTTGCCAGCCGTCCAATATCTTCGAGCGGCAGGCGCACGGTGGACAGGGCCGGCCGGAAGTCCCGCAGCGTTTCGATGTCGTCGAAACCTGCGATTGACGCGTCGCGGGGAATCCTCAGCCCCTCGGACCGCAGTGCTGCTGCGGCGCCGATCGCCATCACGTCGTTGACCGCGAAAATGCAAAGCTTCGGCGCGGCAGGGTTGCCGGCGGAGGCTGCCTTGATCCGTGCGGCCAGTTGCAGGCCGGCCTCGTAGCCGCCCGAACGGTTGAAAGCGCTCCTGAGCACCTCTGCCGGGCGGTGTCCGGCGCGTGCCAGGCCTTCCTGGAAACCCCGGACCCGGTCATCGGAGGTGTACAGGCCGTCGGGCCCGCCGATGATGACGAAGTCGCCATCCCAGCCGGCGGCAAGCTCGGTGGCCAGCCGGCCCGCAAGCTCCTGGTTGGGGACTTCGACGACGTGGTAGCCCTCCAGTGCGGTGGCGCCCACCACGGGATGCCCCACCACTGCCACCCTGCCGCCGTTGCGGCAATAGCGGTCCAGTTCGGCGGCCAGCTGTGCGTTGCCCTCCTGGTCCTCGGCACGGCAGGAGCGCGAACCGGCGATCACGATGGAGTCGGCACGGCGGGCGGCGAAGGCGGCCACGGCCTCCTTTTCTTCAGCGGGGCCGCCCCCCGTCGTGGCAAGGAGCACCATTTTCCGCTGTTCCCGAGCGGCATCCTGCACGCCGCGGGCAATGGCGGCGAAATACGGGTCGGCGATGTCGTGGACAATCAGGCCGATCAGGCCCGAGCTGGATTTGGCAAGGCCCTGGGCTTGCGCATTGGGGATGTACCCCAGTGAGTCCGCCGCCTGGCGGACGCGCTCGGCAATGTCCTTGCCTGGGGTCCGGGCGGAGCCGTTCAGCACGCGGGACGCCGTGGCAGGCGAGACGCCGGCGAGGCGGGCAACCTCGGTAAGGGTACTAGCAGCCACAGCATCTCCTGGTGGTCGGGGCGGCCTCAACGGCTAAGGACATTATGACAGTTCAAACTACTTCCGGAAAGCGCTTGCCAAGCGGAACGGCGCGGTGCATCATGGAAACAGAGGGAATGCGCTTTCCCGATTCGTCTTGAGTACACCTTGCTCACTCACCGTGGAGGACACATGGGCTTCGAAACTAAAACGATCCGTATTGCCATGAACGGCATCACCGGCCGCATGGGCTACCGCCAGCACCTGCTGCGGTCCATCCTGCCCATCCGCGACGCCGGCGGCTTCACGCTGGAAGACGGCACCCGGGTCCAGGTGGAGCCCATCCTGGTGGGCCGCAACGAAGCCAAAATCCGCGAGCTGGCGGAGCAGCAC
The DNA here is from genome assembly GCF_003116525.1 of Pseudarthrobacter sp. AG30. Classification (NCBI taxonomy): domain Bacteria; kingdom Bacillati; phylum Actinomycetota; class Actinomycetes; order Micrococcales; family Micrococcaceae; genus Pseudarthrobacter; species Pseudarthrobacter sp. AG30. The sequence continues at coordinate 28,873 of NZ_QEHL01000003.1, forward strand.
AAGGTGTCCGAGTGGACCGCGGACCTGGACGCCGTGATCAACGACCCCACCGTGGACGTCGTCTTCGACGCGTCCATGACCAGCCTGCGCGCCGCCACGCTGAAAAAGGCCATGCTGGCAGGCAAGCACATCTTCACGGAAAAGCCGACGGCAGAAACCCTGGAGGAGGCCATTGAACTGGCCCGCATCGGCAAGGAGGCCGGCGTGACGGCCGGCGTTGTGCACGACAAGCTGTACCTTCCCGGCCTGGTCAAGCTCCGCCGGCTGGTGGACGAAGGCTTCTTCGGCCGGATCCTGTCCATCCGAGGCGAGTTCGGCTACTGGGTCTTCGAAGGCGACATCCAGGCGGCCCAGCGCCCGTCCTGGAACTACCGCAAGGAAGACGGCGGCGGAATGACCACCGACATGTTCTGCCACTGGAACTACGTGCTCGAAGGCATCATCGGCAAGGTCAAGAGCGTCAATGCCAAGACCGCCACCCACATTCCGGCACGCTGGGACGAAGCCGGCAAGGAGTACAAGGCCACCGCCGACGACGCCTCCTACGGCATCTTCGAGCTCGTTACCCCGGCCGGCGACGAGGTCGTCGGCCAGATCAACTCCTCCTGGGCTGTCCGGGTATACCGCGACGAACTGGTGGAATTCCAGGTGGACGGCACCCACGGCTCGGCCGTCGCCGGCCTGAACAAGTGCGTCGCCCAGCAGCGTGCCCACACTCCCAAGCCCGTCTGGAACCCCGACCTTCCGGTGACGGAGTCGTTCCGCGACCAGTGGCAGGAAGTACCGGCCAACGCCGACCTGGACAACGGCTTCAAGCTGCAGTGGGAGGAATTCCTCCGCGACGTCGTCGCCGGCCGCGAACACCGCTTCGGCCTGCTCTCCGCCGCCCGGGGCGTCCAGCTCGCGGAGCTGGGCCTGCAGTCCAACGACGAACGCCGCACCATCGACATCCCGGAGATCACGCTCTAATGACTTCCCTCATCCTTCCCTCCGAAGACGGCGGCACCCGGGAGTACCGGCTGCAGGGCGGCGCCACGTGGGCCCGCCCCACGGCACCCCTGACCGCACGCCGGGCGTACGCCGCCGCCCACGTCATCCCCGAAGTCCTCGCCGACAACACCCCGGGTGCCCCCGCGCGGCTGGACTGGGACGCCACGCTGGCCTATCGCCACGAGCTGTGGTCCTACGGCCTGGGCGTGGCCGACGCCATGGACACCGCCCAGCGGGGCATGGGCCTGGACTGGTCCGCCACCCAGCAGCTCATCAAGCGGACCGGGGTGGAAGCTGCCTCCGTGGTTTCGTCCGGCAACGCGGCCACCGCCGGCAAGTCCGTCCGCGACCTCGTCTCCTGCGGCGCCGGCACCGACCAGCTGGACATCGACGCCCTGCCCTCCGGCGAGGCCGGCATCAAAGCCGTCCTTGAGGCCTACCGCGAGCAGATCGCCGTCGTCACCGAGGCCGGGCCCAAGGTCATCCTCATGGCCTCCCGCGCCCTGGCAAGAGTGGCACGCGGCCCCGAAGACTACCTGGAGGTGTACTCCACCCTGCTGCAGGAAGTGGACCAGCCGGTCATCCTGCACTGGCTGGGCACCATGTTCGATCCCGCCCTCGCCGGCTACTGGGGATCGGACGACGTTGCCACGGCCACCGAAACGTTCCTCGGCCTCATTAAGGACAATGCCGGCAAGGTGGACGGTGTCAAGGTCTCGCTGCTCGATGCCGGCCACGAGGTGGCCCTGCGGGCGGCCCTGCCCGAGGGCGTCCGGCTCTACACCGGCGACGACTTCAACTACCCGGAACTGATCGACGGCGATGGCAGCCACCACTCCGACGCCCTGCTGGGCATCTTCGCGGCAATCTACCCCGCCGCTTCGGTCGCCCTGCAGAACTACGACGCAGGCAACGCCGCCAAAGCCCGCGAAATCCTCGACTCCACGCGGGAACTGGGCAAGCACATCTTCAGCGCCCCTACGTTCTACTACAAGACGGGCATCGCGTTCATGTCCTGGCTCAACGGCAAGCAGCCCGGTTTCCAGATGGTGGGCGGCCTGCATTCGGGCCGCTCGGTCTGCCACCTGGCCAGGACCTTCGAGCTCGCGGACCAGGCCGGACTGCTGAAAGACCCCGCACTGGCGGCCTTCCGGATGTCCGACTACCTGCGCATCAACGGGGTGGGCGTATGAGCGACTTCGCGCGCCTGTCCATCAACAGCGCCACCACCAAGAAGTGGACGCTCGCCCAGGTGGTGGAGGGGTGCGTCAACGCCGGCATTCCCTCGATCGGCCCCTGGCGGGACCGGGTGGAGGAGGCCGGCCTGGACAAGGCGGCCCGCCTGATCAAGGATGCCGGCCTGCGTGTATCCTCGCTGTGCCGCGGCGGGTTCCTCACCGCGGCGGACGCCGACGGCCAGGCGGCTGCGCTCGCTGACAACCGCGCGGCGATCCTTGAGGCTGTGGCCCTGGACACCCGGGAACTTTTCCTGGTGGTCGGCGGCCTGGCCCCGGGGGAGAAGGACGTCGTGGCGGCGCGGCAGCGCGTTGCCGACCGGCTCGCCGACCTGGTCCCGTTCGCTGCGGAGCACGGCGTACGCCTGGTGCTGGAGCCGCTGCACCCGATGTATGCGGCCGACCGTGCCCTGATTTCCACGTTGGGGCAGGCGCTGGACCTCGCCGCGCCGTTCGATCCCTCAACGGTGGGCGTCGCCGTCGACACGTTCCATGTCTGGTGGGACCCGGAACTGAAGGCGCAGATCGCGCGCGCGGGCCGGGAAAACCGCCTCGCCTCCTACCAGGTGTGCGACTTCAACATGCCCATCGCCGCGGACCCGCTGCTGTCCCGCGGGTACATGGGCGACGGCGTGGTGGACTTCGCCACGATCGGCACCTGGGTGCGGGACGCCGGCTACACCGGAGACATCGAGGTGGAGATTTTCAACCAGGAAATTTGGGACACGGACGGCAATGCCGTCTTGGCCACGGTCAAGGAGAGGTACAAGGAGCTCGTCCTCCCGTTCGCCTGACCGGATGCAGACCGTGGGCTCCTGCCGGCGTTTTCCGCAGGCAGGAGCCTGCGCCCCATATGGAAGGACCCGGACCGCCGCAGGCGGTCCGGGTCCTTCGTGGTTTCGCGGACCGCCCTAGGCGTACGCCAAGGCGACGCTGCGGTAGCGGGCCAGCACGCCGGCGTCGTCCGTTCCGCCGGGCAGCTCGACGGCGTCCGCGGACCAGGCGGGGAACTGCCCGGTGAGTGCGGCGGCGGCCTGGCGGGCCGCTCCGTCCGCGACATACTCGCCCGGGCGGGGAACCGTGACACTGGTTCCCAGCAGGCGCGCTGCGACGTCCTGCACTGCGTCGGACTGGGCGCCGCCGCCCACGAGGAGGATCCGCCGCGCGGCCACGCCCTGGTCCTGCAACGCTGCCAGGCCGTCAGCCAGGGAGCAGACCACGCCTTCGACGGCGGCGCGCGCCAGGTTGGCGGGGGTGTAGTTGGCCCGCGTGATGCCATGCAGGGTGCCGGTGGCGTCCGGGAGGTTGGGCGTCCGTTCCCCGTCGAAGTACGGGACCAGGGCCAGGCCTCCGGCGCCCGGTTCGGCGGAGAGTGCCAGCCTGTTGAACTCCGCCAGGTCGACGCCCAGCAGGGCGGCGGTGGCATCGAAAACGCGCGTGGCGTTCAACGTGCACACCAGCGGAAGGTAGTGGCCGGCTGCATCGGCGAACCCGGCCACCAGTCCCGATGCATCCGCCGGCGCCGTGTCCGAGACGGCAAATACGGTTCCGGAGGTGCCCAGGGACATGACGACGTCGCCCAGGTCCGCTCCGGCGCCGAGCGCGGCGGCCGCGTTGTCCCCGGCACCGGCTCCGAGCAGGGAGCCGGCGGGGGTGCGGCCCGCCTGTTCCAGTGGCCCGAGAACCTTGGGGACGGTGGGGACGTGTCCCAGCGCGGATGCCAGGACGTCCGGCAGGTACCGGCCCTCCGCCGACGAGTAGTACCCGGTGCCCGAGGCATCAGAGCGGTCCGTTGCCAGTGCGGCCAGGCCCGACGCGCCGCTGCCGGGCCCGTAACCGGCGAGCCGCCAGGTCAGCCAGTCGTGCGGGAGGCATACGGCCGCGACCTTGGCGGCGTTGTCCGGCTCGTTCTCCGCAAGCCAGCGCAGCTTGGTCACTGTCAGTGAGGCCACGGGGACGGTGCCCGTGGCGTTGGCCCAGTACCGGGCGCCGGCAACGGGGTCTCCGTTGCCGGCGCCGTTGATGAGCTCCACCGCTGCCCCGGCGCTGCGGGTGTCGTTCCACAGCAGTGCCGGACGGACCACGTCACCGTCTGCGTCGAGGCAGACCATTCCGTGCTGCTGGCCGCCGACGGAGATGGCGGCCACGTCATCCAGGCCGCCCGCTTCGGCAACGGCTTTTTGCAGAGCCGTCCACCAGTGGTCCGGATGGATCTCGGTGCCGTCGGGGTGGCCGGCGCGGCCTTGGCGGAGCAGTTCTCCGGTGTCCGCGTCGCGGATTACCACTTTGCAGGACTGGGTTGAACTGTCGATCCCTGCGACGAGTGCCATGGCCTAGCGGGCGCTCAGGAGGTGTTCGATGGCAAGCTGGTTGAGGCGGACGAACGCGAAGGAGCGCTCGGCGGCCTTGTCGGCGTCGAAGTCCTCGAAGGAGGCGGCGTCGGCGAGCAGGTCCGCGGTGCTTTCGCCGGCGTTGAGCGTGGGCTCGCCGAGTTCGAAGACGCCGGAGGCCTTGAGCGCCTCCTGGACTTCGGGGTTGGCGCGGAAGGCGAGGGCCCGCTCCTTGAGCAGCAGGTACATGGACATGTTGGCCTTCGCGGATTCCCAGACGCCGTCGTAGCCGTCGGTGCGGGAGGGCTTGTAGTCGAAGTGGCGCGGGCCGTCGTACTTCGGTCCACCCCCCGGGAAGCCGTTTTCGAGCAGGTCCACCGTGAAGAAGGCGCTGGTCAGGTCGCCGTGGCCGAAGACAAGGTCCTGATCGTACTTGATGCCGCGCTGTCCGTTGAGGTCGATGTGGAAGAGTTTGCCGGCCCAGAGGGCCTGGGCGATGCCGTGGGTGAAGTTCAGCCCGGCCATCTGCTCGTGGCCGGTTTCCGGGTTCAGGCCCACGATGTCGCCGTGTTCCAGTTGGGCGATGAAGGCCAGGCCGTGTCCGACAGTGGGCAGGAAGATATCGCCGCGGGGTTCGTTGGGCTTGGGTTCCAGTGCGATCCGCAGGTTGTAGCCCTTGTCCTTGATGTAGCCCGCTGCGGTGTCCACGCCCTCCTTCATCCGGTCAAGCGCGGCGGCCAGGTCTTTGGATCCGTCGTACTCGCTGCCTTCGCGGCCGCCCCACATGACGAAGGTTTCGGCCCCGAGTTCCGCGGCGAGGTCAATGTTGCGCAGGACCTTGGAGAGGGCGAAACGGCGGATGGAGCGGTCGTTCGAGGTGAAGCCGCCGTCCTTGAATACCGGGTGGCTGAACAAGTTGGTGGTGACCATCGGGACCTTCAGGCCGGTCTCTGCCAGGGCTGCGCGGAAGTTCTTGTGGATCAGCTCCCGCTCGGAGGCGGTGGCGTCAAAAGGGACCAGGTCGTTGTCGTGGAAGGTGATGCCATAGGCGCCCAGTTCGCTAAGCCGGTGGACTGCTTCCACGGGATCCAGCGCGGCGCGGGTGGCCACGCCGAACGGGTCGGCGCCGGTCCAGCCGACGGTCCAAAGGCCAAAGGTGAACTTGTCAGCGGGGGTGGGGGAGTGAGTCATGATGCGTCCTTGCAATCGAGTGCTCCGCCGGATGCGAAGCTTTAGTTTATTGCCTGAACTATATGGGCGGACGTAGGGTGGGGTCAAGGGTCCGGCGGGCACATGACGGCCGGGCCCACGTGCTGACGGAGGAGCTTTGTGATGGTGATACCGGCACCTGCCGTGGCGGGATCCGGGGGGTCGGCCCCTGGAAGCGTGGGGGACGTCCGGCGAAGCAACCTGGCCTTGGTGCTGGGGCGGATCGCCGAGTTCCCGCGGGGGGCCCATCCCAGCCGTGCCCAGCTGGCAGCCGCTACCGGCCTGACCAAGGCATCCGTGTCCAGCCTGGTGCTGGATCTCCTGCATGCCGGCATCATCCGCGAGATCGGCTTCAACCCGCAGGGGCGCGGGCGGCCGGGTGTCGGGCTGGAACTTAACCCCGGCCGGGCAGTGATGGGGATGGAGATCAATGTGGACTACATCTCCGCTGCAGTGGTTGACCTGGCCGGAAAAGTGCTGGTCCGTGAGGTGCAGGAACGCGACAACCGCAACAGCGTGGAAGGTCCCGTCATGGCGGCGCTCGCCGTTCTGGCCGCCCGGGTACGGAGTGCGGCCGGGGAACACGGCGTCGAGGTCCTGGGCGGCGGGCTCGCCGTGCCCGGGCTGGTGGACCCTGCCGCCGCACGGGTGCTCACGGCACCCAACCTGGGCTGGGCCGGCGTCGACCTTGACCTTGGCGCCCTCCTGCCGGAAGTGCCGTTGGGGGTTGCCCTCTTCAACGAAGCCAACGCTGCGGCCTTGGCCGAGCTGCGGCACCGGCCCGATGGGGCATCCGATTTCCTCTTTGTCTCCGGTGAGGTGGGCGTCGGTGGCGGCCTGGTGATTGGGTCCGAACTCTTCACGGGCCCCGGCGGCCATGCCGGCGAAGTGGGCCACATCGTGGTGGACCCCGACGGCGCGCGATGCTCATGCGGCGGGACGGGCTGCCTGGAAACCGTGGCGGGCCAGGATGCCATCTTCGAGGCGGCCGGGATTGGACCCGTGGAACATTCGCGTTCGGCCGCCATGGCCAAGCTCCTCCAGGCGCTGGACGCACGGCAGCCCGGCGCGTTGGCCGCCGTCGAGCGTGCGGGGCGCTGCCTGGGCATAGCGCTCGCGTCAACAGCCCGGGTGGTCAATATTGCCTCCGTCGTCCTCGGCGGCCACTTCGCCGTCCTCGAACCATGGCTTCGCAGTCCGCTGCTTGGGAGCCTGCAAAAGTACGCTCCAGGCAGGTACGCGGCCGGCCAGGTCTCGGTTTCGGCCGTGGGGGAGTCGGGGGCGCTCCTGGGTGCCGCCGGCAGTGTCATCCGGTCGCTCGTCGAAGCGCCGCACAGGCTGCTGGCATAGCAAGGGTTAATGCAAAAAACGCCCCGGTCCGAAGACCGGGGCGTATCCGGGTGCCCCAGGAGGGAATCGAACCCCCGACCGGCGGATTAGAAGGCCGCTGCTCTATCCCCTGAGCTACTGAGGCAATGGGTTCCGGCCTGTACGCCGGCGCCTCGAAAAGTTTACCTTGCCGGAGCTGCCGGCGCTGTCATCCGTCACCCACTGTCCCTCCACAAAGGCACCTGCACCATCGTTGTCCACATACACCAACCTCCCCCTCCTTCCGTCCGCCGCCGGGCGCAATGCTGGTCATGCCTGCACAGGGCAGCACCATTGAGACAGGACGAAGAGATGAGCGAAACGATCACCATCCGGGGCTTCGTGGCCACCGAGATCACGAGTTCCACCACGCCGGGGGGAGTGGCCACGGCCTCTTTCCGCGTCGGTTCCACCAGCCGCCGTTTCGACCGGGAAACCAAAACCTGGCATGACGGCCACACCAACTGGTTCACCGTCCAGGGCTACCGCCAGCTCGCGGGAACCCTTGGATGCAGTATCAGGAAAGGACAGCCCGTCATAGTGGTTGGCAAACTGAAGATCCGCACCTGGGAGAGGGACGGGCGCGTCTACCACTCCACCGTCATTGACGCCGACACCGTGGGGCACGACCTTTCGCTGGGCTCGGCCAACTTCATCCGGACATCGTCACGGCCGGCGCTCTCGCTCGTGGAACAACCACCAGCCCCCGAGCCCGGCCCCCACCCGGGCTTGGACCAACTCCCGGATGAGCCCGAGGACAGGGACGACGAACACCCGGACGATGAAGGCCATCTGTCAGTGGTCATCGAGGACAGTGATGGTGCCATGGCCTCGCTTGACCTCGAAACGGGGGAACTCGCAGAAGTCTAGGAACCACGCATCAGCCTTCAGCGCGTCCCATCAGGTCCCGGGCGGGCGGAGCGGCGGCACCCCCCGGCCGTCCACCGCCCGTCCGCTTACGGGGCCATGGCAGAATGGCACCATGCGGCACACCCTTTCCCACCGGCAGTACAACCGGGCCGGTGCAGCGCTGGCGTGCGCCGTCCTGGCCACACTCTTGACAGGGTGCGTTGCCGGTCCTGCATCGAACGATCCCGCTATGGCCCAGCCAGGCAACCCGGCTCCGTCAGCTGCCGCCCAGGCCACGCAGGGACAGTCCGCGCGGCCCCAGGCCTCGGCGGCCACTGGTGAAAACAGCGGCGGGGCGCTCGCGGACACCTCCGGAGCTTCGTCGCAGGCCGCCGACGCCGCGGCCACCGAGACGGTGAAGCGGACGGTCACCGACGCCCTGACCAAGTTGGCCGCCGGTGCCCCCAAACCCGCCACGGGGCAGGTAAGCGACGCCCTGACGGGAGCCGGCATTTCACCGGGCGTGCTCCAGGTCTCGCAAAGCCGCACGCCGACCGGGCTGGAAGCGGATGCCATCGAGGCGGCGGTGCTGCAAGGCAAGGACTGCGTGATCGGACAGGTCCGGGAAGGGGCCGTGACCGTCACCGTCCTGCCCGTCCTTGCCAGCGGGAAGTGCTTCGTCGGGTCCTGATCGATCCGAAGGATCCCTGCAAATGTGAGATCTGCCCGCCGACCCACTAGATTTGAGACCATGGCGGAATTTATCTACACAATGACCAAGGCCCGCAAGGCCGTTGGCGAAAAGCTCATCCTTGATGACGTAAGCATGTCCTTCTTCCCGGGTGCCAAGATTGGTGTTGTAGGCCCCAACGGTGCCGGTAAGTCCACCATTCTCAAGATCATGGCCGGGCTGGACACGCCCTCCAACGGTGAGGCCAGGCTCAGCCCCGGATACAGCGTGGGCATCCTGCTTCAGGAACCGCCGCTGAACGAGGAAAAGACCGTCCTGGGCAACGTCCAAGAAGGCGTTGGCGAGATCTACGGCAAGATCCAGCGCTTCAACGAGATCTCCGAGGAAATGGCCAACCCGGACGCCGACTACGACACCCTCCTCGAAGAGATGGGCAAACTGCAGGAAGCCATTGATGCCGCCGACGCCTGGGACCTCGACTCCCAGCTCGAGCAGGCCATGGATGCCCTCCGCTGCCCGCCGGCCGACGCCGACGTTACCAACCTTTCCGGTGGTGAGCGCCGCCGCGTGGCACTGTGCAAGCTCCTGCTGCAGAAGCCGGACCTGCTGCTCCTCGACGAGCCCACCAACCACCTGGACGCCGAAAGCGTGCTGTGGCTCGAGCAGCATCTTTCGAGCTACCCGGGCGCCGTCCTCGCCGTCACCCACGACCGGTACTTCCTCGACCACGTGGCCGAGTGGATCGCCGAGGTGGACCGCGGACACCTCTACCCCTACGAAGGCAACTACTCCACCTACCTGGAGAAGAAGCGCGCCCGCCTTGAGATCCAGGGCAAGAAGGACGCCAAGCAGGCCAAGCGCCTCGCGGAGGAACTGGACTGGGTCCGCTCCAACGCCAAGGGCCGCCAGACCAAGTCGAAGGCGCGTCTGGCCCGGTACGAGGAAATGGCTGCGGAGGCCGACCGCACCCGCAAGCTTGACTTCGAAGAAATCCAGATCCCGCCGGGACCCCGCCTCGGCGGCGTTGTGCTGGAGGCAAAGAACCTCCAGAAGGGCTTCGAGGACCGGACCCTCATCGACGGGCTGTCCTTCAGCCTGCCGCGGAACGGCATCGTGGGCGTCATCGGCCCCAACGGTGTTGGCAAGACCACGCTGTTCAAGACCATCGTGGGCCTGGAACCGCTTGACGGCGGCGACCTGAAGATCGGCGAGTCGGTCAAGATCTCCTACGCGGACCAGAGCCGTGGCGGCATCGACCCCAACAAGACCCTGTGGGAGGTCGTGTCGGACGGGCTGGACTTCATCCAGGTCGGCAACGTGGAGATGCCCTCCCGCGCCTACGTTGCAGCATTCGGCTTCAAGGGCCCGGACCAGCAGAAAAAGGCCGGCGTCCTGTCCGGTGGTGAGCGGAACCGCTTGAACCTAGCCCTGACCCTGAAGCAGGGCGGCAACCTGCTGCTCCTTGACGAGCCCACCAACGACCTCGACGTCGAAACCCTCAGCAGCCTGGAAAACGCCCTGCTTGAGTTCCCCGGCTGCGCCGTCGTCGTTTCCCACGACCGGTGGTTCCTCGACCGGGTGGCCACCCACATCCTTGCGTACGAAGGTGACGAGGAAAACCCCTCGAAGTGGTACTGGTTCGAGGGCAACTTCGAATCCTACGAGGAGAACAAGGTCGAACGCCTCGGACCCGACGCTGCCAAGCCGCACCGTGTGACCCACCGCCGCCTCACCCGCGACTAAACCGCGGCCGACAAAGCGGCCTACCCACGAAGACATAAGGGCGGCACCCGAGAGGGTGCCGCCCTTATGTCGTCCAGGGATTCCCTATGACCCGGATTCGGGTGGTCCCGCCGTGTCGAGCGGGACCCGCACCATGCCCTCCTGGGCCACGGAGGCGACGTGCTGGCCTGCCCTGTTGAAGATCCTGCCGGTGGCCAGGCCGCGGGCGCCCTGGGCGCTGGGCGACTCCTGGACGTACAGCAGCCAGTCGTCCACCCGGGCGGGACGGTGCCACCACATGGCATGGTCCAGGCTGGCAACGTTCATCCCGGGGGTGATCCAGCTCAGTCCGTGCCTCCGGAGGATTGACTCGAGCAGGGTGTAGTCGCTGGCATAGGCCAGGGCCGCCCGGTGCAGGTTGGGGTCGTCCGGCACGGGACCGAGGGTCTTCATCCAAACGGCGTTGCGCGCCTCGCGCGGACCATTGGCCGAAACGTACAGGGCAGGGTCTACATGCCGGATGTCGAAGGGCCGCTCATACGCCCAATGCCGCGCCACCGGATGGTCGAACTTGCCCAGCAGGTCCGCAGTGCTGGGAAGCGACTCCGGATCCGGGATCCCGGCCGGCATGGCGGCCGCGTGTTCAATGCCCTCGGCTTCAACCTGGAAGGAAGCAATCATGGACAGGATCGGCACACCGTCCTGGTAGGCATGGACACGCCTGGCCGAAAACGACCTGCCGTCCCGCAACCGCTCCACACCGAACGTGATGGGCTTGTTGGCGTCGCCGGGCCGCAGGAAGTAACCGTGCATGGAATGGACCAGCCGGTCCGGATCAACCGTCCTGGTGGAAGCAACAAGCGACTGCGCCAGCACCTGGCCGCCGAAGACCCTGTGATGCGGCTGCCGCTGGGAGGGGCCAAGGAAGATGTCCTCGTCCGTCCGGGCGCCTTCGAGATCACCAAGGTCCAGCAGTTCGATCAGCGATGAGGTGGGATCGCCGCTGGGGGGCGCCAGCAGTCCGGCTTCGGCTTCAGTCATGGTCCGACTCTAGACGGCGGCCGCGGAACCACTCAACCTGCCCGCAGCCGGTAGTGTTCTTGTTGTGTCTGATCTCCTCACTTCGTCCTTCCGTTTCGCCGATCCCAGGGATCTTGCGGACCTGAAAACGTTCGCCACCCGCGCCAAGGCAATTGACGACGGCGCCATCCGGCTTCAGGCCGCCGGCTCCGTCCTGGCGGCCTACGTGTGCGTCCTGCGGCCCCGGCTGCTTGGTGAATCGACCCCCACCATCCTGGGCCTGCGCACCATGGCGCTGGCGGAGCCGTCAGCGACAGACGTCACGGTGCCCCTGGCGGCCGTCCTGGACCGGCTTGCCCGCGCCGGCGCATCCGACGTTGACCTGCCGGTTCCGCCCACCACCGTCACCGAATCCTGGACCGGGGTAGGCGCCCCGCGTGGCGGATGGGAGCCGTTGGGCGCCATCAGCGACGCCCGCCTGCGGGAGGCCGCCGAGTCGGGCATCGGCGAAGTGGCGGGCATCGTGCCGGACAAACCCGGCGCCCTGATCGTCAACAACGCCCGGGCTGCCGTGTGGGGACGCGAACTGGACCACTCCGGCCTGCCGGCCGGCGCAGCTTTCGCAGCACTTGCCCTGGGGTTCCTTGCCGACGGCGAACAGGCACTCTACCGTGCCGGCCGCTGGTTCAGGCTCAGTGGCCCGCGCGGGCACGTCCTGGCGCGCACCGGCAGCGGCCTCCTGTAAACCCGGGCTCCTGGCGGGCGGGCATCACGCGCCGGACGGACTGTTCACCATGGACAGGGCCGCACGCTCCATGTACTCCCACAGTGTTCCCTCATAGAGCGGCGGCAGGTCCAGGGCGTCCACTGCCGCGCGCATGTGGAACAGCCACCGGTCCTTTGCTTCCGGCGTGACCTTGAAGGGCATGTGCCGCATCCGCAGGCGCGGATGCCCGCGCTCCTCACCGTAGGTTGTGGGTCCGCCCCAGTACTGCTCAAGGAACATCAGGAACCGGCGCTTTGCCGGAGCCAGGTCTTCCTCCGGGTACATCGGCCGAAGCAGCGGATCGGCGGCGACCCCGTCGTAGAAAACATCAATGAGCTTCACGAACGTCTCGTGGCCGCCCACGGCTTCGTAGAAACTGTCGGTGTACGCCGGCTGGCTGAAGGGGTCGTTCTGCATCAGCTGGGGCCGCTGTGGCTGGAGGGGGCCCGGGACGCCGGGGCGTGGTTCGATGGGAAGAGTCATGCTACTCGCCGGCTTTCTGGTCAGTCTTTGGGGTCTCCACGTGGGCAGAGGCCTGGTCGGTGGTACCGTCCTCGGACTCATGCAGCGGAAGGTAACGGCCCTGCGAGCGGTTCCCCACGCGCAGGATCTCGCCATTGCGCAGGTACCAGATGGCGCCGTCGTCGGAGCGGACCCGCGTGATCCGGAGCCCCATGGACTCCACGACGCCCACCACCTCGCTGGTTTCGATGACATCGCCGATGCCGTACTGGTCCTCGATGGTGATGAAGATCCCGGCCAGGAAGTCGCGGATCAGCTGCTGGGCGCCAAAGCCGATGGCCACACCCAGGATTCCCACGCTGGTCAGCAGGGGAGCGATGTTGATGTCCAGGTTCTGCAGGACATACATGCCGGTGATGACTGCCACCAGGACCCCGACGATGCTGTTCAGCAGCGACCCGATGGTTTCCGCCCGCTGGACGCGCCGTTCGTGGTCCAGGGCCCTGAGGGCAGGTGCCACCCACTTGAACGTGGGTTTCTTGAAGAAATTGCTTCCGGACGCCACCCGCTTGGTGATGCGCGAGATGATGAAGGTGGCAACAAGCCAGACGCCGACACCGACACCGACGCTGATCACTATGCCCGGAACGCTGACGCCGCCGGGCTGGCTGGAGACCGGGGGAATGATGGACAACATACTGACCATGGGGGAAATAGCTCCTTGGGGGTTTGCGCTGTTCTCTTTCAACCCTAGCGCCGTAGCGTGGAGCAATGCGCATCCTCATCCTGGGCGGTACGGCCTTCCTCTCCAAGCACATTGCCGCACAGGCGTTGGCCGCGGGACACGCCGTCACCTGCCTGGCCCGGGGAACCGCGGGTGGACCGCCGCGGGGCACGGCATGGGTGCAGGCGGACCGGTCCGCCGGCGCTGCGGCATATGCCCAGGTGGAGGGCGAGTGGGATGCCGTGATCGAGGTGGCGCGGGACCCCGGACCTGCCCGCGGCGCACTCAAGGCGCTGGCCGCCCGGACGGGGCACTGGACCTTTGTTTCCAGCTGCTCGGCCTACGCGGACCATTCGGTTCCGGGCGCGGCGGAGGACGCACCCCTCCTGCCTCCGCTCGCTCCGGGGATCCCGTCCGCGCCGGAGAACTATGGAGAGTCCAAAGTGGCCATCGAGGCGGCCACCCTTGAGGCGACTGCCGGGAACGCCCATCTGTGCCGCGCCGGCCTGATCAGCGGCCCCGGCGACCCGTCCGACCGATACGGCTACTGGCCCGCGCGCTTCGCCCGTAGCCAGGAGCCGGTATTGGTCCCGGATATTGCCGCCCATCCTACCCAGGCCATTGACGTCCGGGACCTGGCCGCCTGGATCCTGGCCGCGGCCGTACAGGGCACCACCGGTGCTTTGAACGCCTGTGGGGAAGAGGTGCCGTTCGGCGCCCTGGTGGATGCCTGCCGGGAAACAGCAGGCCACCAAGGTGCTCCGGCCACTGCCGCCGAAGCGTGGCTGGTGGCGCAAGGGATCAACTACTGGTCAGGCCCGGACTCCCTGCCGCTCTGGCTCCCGCCCGGCCACGAGGGTTTCATGGCCCGGAGCAACCAGGCCGCCAGGGCCGCGGGAATGGTGCTGCGGCCCTGGCGGGAAACCCTGGCGGACACCTTGGCCGACGAACGCGCCCGGGGGCTGGACCGGCCCCGCAAGGCCGGCCTGTCGCCCGAGATGGAGCAGCGGCTGATCGCTATGCTCCACCAAGGCGGTGCCTAGCCTGCCACCGTAACGGGCTGGTGCCCCACCGGGAAGTTCACGCTCCGGGCAATGAAGCACACCTGGTTCGCCTCATGGTGCAGCCCGGCGGCCAGCTCAACCTGGCCGGCGTCGGCCACGGTGACCCTGGGGTGCAACGTCACTTGTTCGAACTGGCCGCTGCCGTCGCGGTTGAGCCGCATTACCCCGGAGGCCTCGTCCCGATAGTCAGTGACCACCACGCCATGCTTCACGGCCACGTGCAGGTAGGACAGCATGTGGCACTGCGCCAGGGCCGCCAGGAGGAGCTGTTCGGGGTTGTACCGTTCCCGGTCCCCATGGAATGTCGGGTCCGCCGAGCCCTTCAATACCGGCAGGCCCGGGATGAGCACGTCATGGTCCCGCGAGTAGCTCCGGTACGACGACGTGCCGCCACCCCGGTTGCCGGTCCACTGGACCGTCAGCGTGTAGGTGTGTTCGCCGATGCTCACCCCGCGCTGCCGTCCGGCAGCACGTCGGCTGCGCGGGCGCGCAGGGCCCGGGCCACGCCGTCGCGGTTTTCCAGCATCATCCGCCGCAGCGCGGCGCTTTCCGCGGGCAGCGCCGCCAGGAAGGCGTCGGTCTGGTCGATGGTGGCCTGCGTGGTCAGCAGCGCCGGGTAGAGGCCGACGACGATCTGCTGGGCGAGTGCGTGGGTCCGGGTCGCCACGATGGCCGGCACCG
Source organism: Pseudarthrobacter sp. AG30 (assembly GCF_003116525.1). NCBI lineage: Bacteria > Bacillati > Actinomycetota > Actinomycetes > Micrococcales > Micrococcaceae > Pseudarthrobacter > Pseudarthrobacter sp. AG30. Next base: position 43,984 of record NZ_QEHL01000003.1, read on the forward strand.
CCGCGAAATACTTCTCCGCGTACGGCTCCAGCAGCGACCGGTCCCGGACCCGCATGAAGCCGGCCACGGCCGATCCCTGCAGGGCGTTGGACAGGTCACCCTTGACCACGATCGACTCCCAGGCGGCCGCTTTGGCCTCCGCCGTGGGAAGCGCGGCCTTTGCCAGGGCCGCGGCGTTCTGCCCGCTGGACGTGTTGTCCCGTTCCAGCTCGGCGTCGATGCCCTCCTGGCCCATCCGGCCGCCGGCCACCAAGGATGCCACGAGCTCCCACCGGAGGTCCTGGTCGACGGCCAGCCCGTCCAGGACCGCTGAGCCGTCCAGCAGGGCCGCTACCCGGTCGAGCTGGGACGCGCTGCCGGCAAGGAGGGCAAAGGACTTCACGAACTGCAGCTGCGCGTCGGAGCCGCCGGGGACTTCCGATGCCAGCTCCCACAACCTGTCTGCGGCTGCCACCATGGTGGCTTCGCGGTGTTCTTCCGCCACGTAGAAATTCAGGGTGGTGGCCAGCTGGCGGAGCTGGACCAGGATGACGGACGAATCGGTCTCCGCGGCCACATTGGCCAGGATCAGCTCCACGTACTTCCGTGCCGGTGCCTGGCCGTCCCGGGCCGCATCCCATGCCGAGTTCCAGACGAGGGTGCGGGGCAGGCTGGCCTCGAAGTCCTTGAGGTGTGCGGTGGCGGTGGCCAGGGATTTCGGGTCCAGCCGCACCTTGGCGTAGGCGAGGTCATCGTCGTTGACGAGGATCAGGTCCGGCTGCGCCAGGCCGGCCACGCCCGCCACCTCCGTGCGTTCGCCGTCGACATCCAGCTCCTCGCGGTGCACCCGCTCCAGCTTTCCGGCGTCGTTGAGGTTGTAGAACCCCACGGCAAGGCGGTGCGGCCGGAGGGTGGGCCACTCCGGAACGGCGGACTGCACGATCGCCAGGGACTTCAGCGTCCCGTCCTGGTCCACGTCCAGCTCGGGGGTGAGGGTGTTCACGCCCGCCGTCTCGAGCCACTGCCGGCCCCAGCCGTCAAGGTCGCGTCCGCTGGCCTTCTCCAGCTCCACCAGCAGGTCGCGCAGCTCGGTGTTGCGCCAGGAGTGCTTGGCGAAGTACTCCCGGACGCCGGCCATGAACTGTTCAGGACCCACCCAGGCCACCAGCTGCCGGAGCACCGAGGCGCCCTTGGCGTAGGTGATGCCGTCGAAGTTGACCTCGACATCCTGCAGGTCGTTGATCTCGGCGAAGATGGGGTGGGTGGTGGGCAGCTGGTCCTGGCGGTAGGCCCATGACTTCTCCACGGACGCGAACGTGGTCCAGGCACTGGTGAAGGACGTGGCCTCCACCGCGGCCAGGTGGGACATGTACTCCGCAAAGGACTCGTTGAGCCAGAGGTCGTTCCACCACCGCATGGTCACCAGGTCCCCGAACCACATGTGGGCCAGCTCGTGGAGCACCGTAATGGCGCGCCGCTCGATCTGCGCGCCGGTGACCTTGCTGCGGAAGACGTAGCCCTCCAGGATGGTGACCGCGCCGGCGTTTTCCATGGCGCCGGCATTGAATTCCGGCACGAACAGCTGGTCGTACTTCTCGAACGGGTAGGGGCAGCCGAACTGGGCTTCGAAGAACCCGAAGCCCTGCCGGGTCAGTTCGAAGATATTGTCCGCGTCCAGGTACTGCATGAGCGACTTCCGCGCGAACACGCCCAACGGGATGACGCGTCCGTCCGAGCTGGCCACCTCGCTGCGGACGGACTGGTACGGTCCGGCGATCAGCGCGGTGACGTAGGAGGACAGGCGCGGGGTGGGCGCAAATGCCCATACGGACCTGGCTCCGCCGTCCTCCGCGGGCGGGGCCTGCACCGGCTCCGGGGTGGGGGAATTGGACACCACATCCCAGTGCGAGGGCGCCGTGACCGTAAACGCGAAGGTTGCCTTCAGGTCGGGCTGTTCGAAGACGGTGAACATGCGGCGTGAATCCGGAACCTCGAACTGGGTATAGAGATAGACCTCGTTGTCCACCGGATCCACGAACCGGTGCAGGCCTTCGCCGGTATTCATGTAGGGCATGTCAGCCACGACGGTCAGCTCGTTGTGCTCCTCCAGCCCGGGCAGTTGGATCCGCACGCCGTCGGACATGGTTGCGGGATCGAGGGCGCGGCCGTTCAGCGTCACGCTGTGCACGGTCCGGGTCACAGCATCAATGAAGCTGGACGATCCCGGCACGGCCGTGAATTTCACGGTGGTGGTGCTGCCAAAGACCTCTCCGCCCCGGGTCAGGTCGAGGCTGACATCGTAGGACTCGGCGGTGATCAGTTCGGCGCGCTCACGGGCTTCGGCGCGCGTCAGGTTCATACCTGGCAAAGGAGGGCCTCCAGAGAAGTTTCGGTTGCCGGCCGGTGGTCCCGGTTCCGGCACTGTGCTGCATTCTTTCATCCTTGCAGTCCTTGGCAAGTTGCCCGGGTCACAGCTTGCCCGGGTCACAGCGCGCCGCGGCCCCGGCCGCGTCATTTCCTCCCGGGGTTGCGGGGGTAGCGTTGGACGCATGGGAAAGCTGCTGGATTCGGTGGATGCCAAGGCGCTGCGCTTTGCCCTCGGGTTCCCCGTCGCGCTCGCCGCCGCCTTCGCCTTCTGCGCCTGGCTGCTCCGGCCTGACCTTCCAGACCCGCTCGCGGTGCGCTGGACGGCCGACGGCGGTGCCGCCTTCGCCCCATTCGGCGCCTATGTGGGCGCAGGGGCCGGGGCGATTGTGGTTGCCGGCTGGGTGGTCCTGCTGCAGGCGGTGCCCCTGGGCAGGCCCGTGCTGATGCGCCGGATCATGATGGGCACCGGCTTCTTCCTCAGCCTCTTTATCACCTCGGCCCTGGCGGCAGGCCTCATCGGCCAGGTGGGACTCGCTGACGCCCGGCAGTCACGCGTGGACATGACCGTCCTGGCGCTCGGGAGCGGCGCTGCTGTTTCCCTGGGCGTCACCATGGCCATGGTCTACAAGGCTGACCGGCAGTGGTCCCCGGACGACGACCGTGCCCTGCAAACCGCCATCGCCAGGGAAACGGACCCGGATCTCGCCTTGGACACCATCCGGTTGTGGGTGCACGCCCGGAGCTCGGTCTTCGTCATGATCGGCATCGCCACGCTGTTCCCGGCAGCGCTGCTCGCCGTCGTGCTGCCGTGGCTCGGGATCCTGCTGGTCCTCCTGGCCGCTGTCAGCACGGCGTTCCTGTTCGCCCGCGTCAAAGCTGACCGCGGCGGCCTGAAGGTCCTGCTTGCCGGAGTGGTACCTGTCATGGATGTCCCCGCCGGCGCCATTTCGGCCGCCAGCGCAGCCGAGGTGAGGGCCGCTGACTACGGCGGGTGGGGCTACCGGCACCATCGCGGCACCGCGGCGATGCTGGTCAGCAGCGGGCCCGCCGTCGTCGTGCGCAAGACGGACGGCCAGCGCCTGGCCGTAAGCGGCGGCACCCTGGCCTCTGCGGCACGGCTGGCCGATGTCCTGACCAGGGTCGCGGCCAGGGCACGGCGCGGGGGCGGACCGCCGGCGGTTGGGCAGCCCGGGTCCTGACCCCGGAGCAGTCCTAGTATCCTTATCGGTGTTGTTCCGGCCCCCACCCGGCCGGCCGCCAGCCCACCGAACCGAACGGATCTTGCTCGTGACAACTTCCCCTGCCTTCCCGCGGGTCCACATCGCTACCGACCACGCCGGGATGGAGCTCAGTGCCCACCTGGTGTCCCACCTGACGGGCAAGGGGTACGAGGTGGTGGACCACGGGCCCAAGGTCTACGACGCCCAGGACGACTACCCCTCCTTCTGCATTAACGCCGCCCTCGCCGTGGTCGCCGACCAGCAGGCAGGCGTGCACGCCTTGGGCATCGTGCTGGGCGGTTCCGGAAACGGTGAGCAGATTGCCGCGAATAAGGTCAAGGGCGTACGTGCCGCCCTGGCGTGGAACCTTTCCACCGCCACCCTCGCCCGCGAGCACAACGACGCGAACGTGGTGGCGGTGGGCGGCCGCCAGCACTCGGTGGAAGAAGCCACCGAACTGATTGAGGCCTTCCTTGCCGAGCCGTTCAGCAACGATGAGCGCCATGTCCGCCGGATTGGCAAGATCGCAGCCTATGAGGCCACGGGCGAGGTCATCGAGTAGTGCCTGAGGGACATTCGGTCCGCAGGCTCGCCCGGCAGTTCGGAGACGTCTTCCTTGGCGAGACCCTGGCTGTTTCCAGCCCGCAGGGCAGGTTTGCCGGGGGAGCGGCCCTGCTTGACGGGCACGCCCTCGTCGCCGCCCAGGCACACGGCAAGCACCTGTTCCTCCACTTTGACAACGCGTTGGTACTGCACGTCCACCTCGGCCTGTACGGCGCCTGGAGCTTCGGCGGCGACAGTACTTTCGCCGGCGCCTCCAGTATTGGCGCGCCCCGCCGGGTGGGGGAGCGGGAAGCCTTTTCCGGCGGGGATGACGACGGCGGCGCAGCGTACGAGGGTCCGCCGCCACCGGTGGGGGCCGTCCGGGTCCGGCTGGCCGGGAGCCATGGCTGGGCGGATCTGCGCGGGGCAACCACCTGCGAAACCATTACCGCCGCGGAGGCGGACGCCGTCCTGGCCCGGCTCGGACCGGATCCGTTGCGGAACCTGCGGGGCGACGCGGGCCGGTTCGCGGCGAACCTTCGGGCCCGGAAGACGCCGCTGGCTGCGCTGCTGATGGACCAGAAGATCATTGCCGGGGTAGGCAACGTCTACCGCGCCGAAGTTCTGTTCCGGCGCCGGCTGGATCCGTGGCTTCCCGGCGGCGCCGTCGCGGACGGCGATGCCCGGAAGCTGTGGCGTGACGTCGTCGCCGTCATGGCCGACGGCGTCGCTGACGGGCGGATCATCACCACGCCGCCAAAGTACTGGAAACTCAACGGAACCACGGCGGCCAAGGCCGCTGCGGCCGGGAATCCCGTGCCGCCCAAGGGCGCGCACTTCCCCGCCCGCGAGGACGTCCACTTCGTCTACAAGCGGCAGGGCCTGCCCTGCAGGGTGTGCCGGACCACCGTGCTCGTCACCGACCTCGTGGGGCGAAACCTCTACTGGTGCCCCTCCTGCCAGCGGCCGGCCGAGTAGGAAAAACGAAGAAGGCCCCTCCATGGAGGGGCCTTCTTGTATTTATGGAGGGGACGACGGGAATCGAACCCGCGTAATCAGTTTGGAAGACTGAGGCTTTACCATTAAGCTACGTCCCCGAAGGAAGATCCGCTTTTCGCGGAAACTCCGGGCTGGCTGTTGAAGCCGGATACAACTAAACCTAATCCATGGCCTACGTGTCAAATGTGCATTCGCGACGCGTATCACCGTAGACTTGCCTGTGCACTTACGGGGTGTAGCTCAGCTTGGCTAGAGCGCCTGCTTTGGGAGCAGGAAGTCGCAGGTTCAAATCCTGTCACCCCGACTCTGCGGCCAGGACCAGCAGGCCTGGACATCCAACGCGTTTTGCAGAAACCCATCCCACAACCCAGGAGTACTTAGACCGTGAAGAGCGCTGTCGAGAACCTCACCCCCACGCGGGTCAAGCTCAATGTTGAGGTCCCCTTTGAGGAACTGAAGCCCAGCATCGACTCGGCCTACAAGACCGTTGCCTCGCAGATCCAGGTCCCCGGGTTCCGCAAGGGCAAGGTTCCCGCCAAGCTCATCGACCAGCGCGTCGGCCGCGGCTACGTCCTGGAGACCGCCATCAACGATGGCCTCAACGGCTGGTACCAGGCTGCCGTGCAGGAATCCGGCATCCGCCCCCTGAGCCGTCCCGAGGTGGAGATCACCGAGGTGCCCGATCCTTCCGCAACCGACGGCGGCCTGAAGTTCGCCGCCGAGGTTGACGTCCGCCCCGAAATCGAACTCCCGGATTACTCCGGCATCGAGGTCCAGGTCGCCGCCGCGGAATCCTCCGAGGCTGACGTGGACAAGGCCCTCGACGAGCTGCGCGGCCGCTTTGGCACGCTCAAGTCCGTTGACCGTCCGGCCGCCGACGGCGACTTCCTGACCATCGACATCACCGCCACGATCGACGGCGAAGAGGTTGACTCCGCTGCCGGCCTGTCCTACCAGGTGGGTGCCGGCACCATGCTCGAGGGTATGGACGAGGCCGTCACCGGGCTCAGCGCGGATGAGGACGCCATTTTCGACACCACCCTCGTGGGTGGCGACCACGCCGGCGAAGCCGCCCAGGTCAAGGTCGTCGTGAAGGCCGTCAAGGAGCGTGAACTGCCCGAAGCGAACGATGATTTCGCCCAGCTGGCCTCCGAATTCGACACCCTTGCCGAGCTCCGCGAGGACCTCGCCAAGCAGGCTGCCGACTCCAAGATCGTCGAGCAGGGCGTCGAAGCCCGCGACAAGGTCCTCGACAAGCTCGTCGAGCTGGTTGAGGTCCCCGTTCCCGATTCGGTGGTCGAAGAGCAGCTTGAAGCCCACTTCCAGGAGGGCAACGGCCACGGCGACGGCGAACACGACACCGAAGAGCACCGCGAAGAGGTCCGCGCCAACACGGCCCGCGCCTTCCAGAACGAAATCATCCTCGACGCCATCGCGGAAAAGGAAGAAGTCAACGTCAGCCAGAACGAGCTGATCGACTACATCGTCACCACCGCCAGCCAGTACGGCATGGACCCCAACCAGTTCGCCCAGATCATCGATCAGAGCGGCCAGGTCCCCATGATGGTCTCCGAGGTCCGCCGCCGCAAGGCACTGGCCGTCGTCCTTGGCCAGGCCACGGTGACCGACACCGAGGGCAACGCAGTCGACCTGAGCGACTTTGTCCGCCCCGGCGGCGAGGAAGTTCCCGCCGAGGAAGCCCCGGCTGAAGCTGACGCCACCGAAGCTGTGGAAACCGAAACTGCCGAGGCAGCGGAAACCACTGCCGAGGCCAAGGCATAGTCCTTCCCAGCAGCAGCGAACGGCCCCTGGATCCTTCCGATCCGGGGGCCGTTCGCGTTGGGCGGCAAACCGGAGCGGGCGCTGTCCGCCGATCGTGCGCCGTCAGCGAACAGCAGTCAGTGCGCGAACAAATCATCCGGGAAACCGGTTAGTGTCCAAGTAGTGATTTTCAGTGATGTCACCGTCACCAGTGAGAGGTAAATAAACATGTCACAGCACTCAGAGGCCCCCCGGATGGCGACCGTCGATCCTGCAGCCCAGGACAACTACATTTACAACCGCCTCCTCAAGGAGCGGATCATCTGGCTGGGCTCGGAGGTGCGTGACGATAACGCCAACGCAATCTGCTCGCAGCTGCTGCTCTTGTCCGCCGAGAATCCTGAAAAGGACATCTACCTCTACATCAACTCGCCCGGCGGTTCCGTGACGGCAGGCATGGCCATCTACGACACCATGCAGTTCATTCCCAACGACGTCGTCACCGTGGCCACCGGCCTGGCAGCCTCCATGGGCCAGTTCCTGCTGTCCTCCGGCACCAAGGGCAAGCGCTACGCCACGCCGAACGCACGCGTGCTGATGCACCAGCCCTCCGGCGGCATCGGCGGCACCGCCTCGGACATCAAGATCCAGGCCGAGCTCATCCTGCACATGAAGAAGGTCATGGCGGAACTGACTGCCGAGCAGACGGGCCAGACCGTGGAGACCATCCTCAAGGACAACGACCGCGACAAGTGGTTCACCGCCACCGAAGCCCTTGAATACGGCTTCTTCGACAAGATCGCCGCGCACGCCGGGTCGGTTTCCGGCGGCGGCGGAACGTCCAACGGATCCTCCGGCGAATCAGCCTCGCAGAACTAACCGGCATCCAGAACCCTTTCGATCAGGAGTAAACACAATGAACTACAACTTTGGGTGGTCCGCCGGGAATCTTCCGTCCAGCCGCTACGTCCTGCCGCAGTTCGAGGAACGCACGCCCTATGGCTTCAAGCGCCAGGACCCGTACACGAAGCTCTTTGAGGACCGCATCATCTTCCTCGGCGTGCAGGTGGACGACGCATCTGCCGACGACATCATGGCGCAGCTGCTGGTGCTGGAGTCCACTGATCCGGACCGTGACATCACCTTGTACATCAACTCTCCGGGTGGCTCGTTCACGGCCATGACTGCCATCTACGACACCATGCAGTACATCCGTCCCGAGATCCAGACGGTCTGCCTGGGCCAGGCCGCCAGTGCGGCGGCCGTTCTGCTGGCCGCCGGTACCCCCGGCAAGCGGCTGGCACTGCCCAACGCCCGCGTCCTGATCCACCAGCCGGCGCTCTCCGGCGGCCAGGGCGGCCAGGCCTCCGACCTTGAGATCCAGGCGGCAGAGGTCATGCGGATGCGCTCCTGGCTGGAGGACACCTTGGCCCACCACTCCGGACGCACGTCGGAGCAGGTCAACAATGACATTGAGCGCGACAAGATCCTGACGGCCGCTGAAGCGCAGGCCTACGGCCTGATCGACCAGGTGCTCGATTCCCGCAAGATCAAACCGCAGGCGATCACGCGGTAGCAGTGCCATTAGCCGGTGCGGCCAAGTTCATTTGGCCGCACCGGCCTTTTCATTCCACCCTTGGCGTCGAATGTGACCTAGAGTGGAAGATGTCACAAACCGGTCCCCGCTGGCCGGAAGAGATTTTTCAGCAACGGCGCAGGGCTGCCTGGCAGCAGGATACTAAGGGGTTCACATATGGCTCGGATTGGCGAGAGCACTGATCTGCTGAAGTGCTCTTTCTGCGGAAAGAGCCAAAAGCAGGTCCGCAAGCTCATAGCCGGGCCCGGTGTCTACATCTGCGATGAATGCATCGAGTTGTGCAACGAAATCATTGAAGAGGAACTCGCCGAAGTCGCGGACCTGGGCAGCTTCGAACTTCCAAAACCGCGGGAGATCTTCGACTTCCTGCAGGAATACGTCATAGGCCAGGAGCCCGCCAAGCGTTCCCTCGCCGTTGCGGTCTACAACCACTACAAGCGCATCCAGGCCGGGCACGCGCCCAAGTCCGGGAGCCTCGGCGACGCCGGGCACCATGACGACGTCGAGATCGCCAAATCCAACATCCTCCTCATCGGTCCCACCGGCTGCGGCAAGACCTACCTTGCCCAAACCCTGGCCAGGCGCCTGAACGTTCCGTTCGCCGTGGCAGATGCCACCGCTTTGACGGAGGCGGGCTACGTTGGCGAGGACGTCGAGAACATCCTGCTTAAGCTCATCCAGGCTGCGGACTACGACGTCAAAAAGGCCGAACAGGGCATCATCTACATCGATGAGATCGACAAGATCTCGCGGAAGAGCGAAAACCCTTCCATCACCCGGGACGTGTCCGGCGAGGGCGTCCAGCAGGCACTCCTGAAGATCCTGGAAGGCACGGTGGCGTCGGTCCCGCCGCAGGGCGGCCGGAAGCATCCGCACCAGGAATTCATCCAGATCGACACCACGAACGTCCTGTTCATCGTGGCCGGTGCCTTCGCCGGGTTGGAAGAGATCATCGGCTCGCGCTCCGGGCGCAAGGGCATCGGGTTCGGCGCCCCGCTCAACGAGGCCAGCAAGAAGGTCGACTCATACGGCGAAGTCATGCCGGAGGACCTGTTGAAGTTTGGCCTGATCCCCGAATTCATCGGCAGGCTTCCTGTCATCACCACCGTCTCCAACCTGGATCGTGACGCCTTGATCCAGATCCTGTCCACGCCAAAGAATGCCCTGGTGAAGCAGTACCAGAAGATGTTCCAGATTGATGGCGTGGAACTGGTGTTCGACGACACCGCCCTGGACGCCATCGCGGAGCAGGCCCTTGAGCGCGGCACCGGTGCCCGCGGCCTTCGCGCCATCCTGGAGGAAGTCCTGCTTCCGGTGATGTTCGATCTGCCAAGCCGCGAGGACGTTGCCAGCGTGGTCATCACCGAGGATGTGGTGCTGCGGGGCGCCGAACCCACCCTGATTCCGCACGCGGCCAAGCGCCGCAAGTCTGCCTGACCGAGAGGATTTTCGTGACTGCACCCGCCAAGAACAAAGCCGATTTCTGGTTCGACCCCCTGTGCCCGTTCGCGTGGATTACGTCCCGCTGGATTGGCGAGGTGGAGGCCGTCCGTGACATCGAGACCGAATGGCACGTCATGAGCCTGGCCGTCCTGAACGAGGGCCGCGATCTTGAGCCGGCCTACCGGGAATCCATGGACAACGCCTGGGGTATGGTCCGCGTGATCATCGCGGCCCGCGAAGGGCACGGCCCGCAGGTCATCAAGCCGCTGTACGACGCCATGGGAACCCTGATCCACGAGCGTGGGGAGAAGGACCGGTCGGAGGTCATTGCCAAGGCCCTCGCCGAATGCGGCCTCCCAGAGTCCCTCGCCGACGCCGCGGCCACTGACGCTTTTGACGCTGAGCTCCGGGCCAGCCACGAGGAAGGTATCTCCCTGGTGGGCCAGGACGTTGGGACGCCGGTGGTGGCCTTCAACGGAACAGCCTTTTTCGGCCCCGTCCTGACCCGCATTCCGCGTGGCGAGGTTGCCGGGCAGCTGTGGGATGCCACCACCGCGATCGCCGGCTATCCCCACTTCTTCGAGCTGAAGCGCAGCCGCACTGAGAGCCCCGAGTTCGACTAGAACCCGGTTCGATTGCACGCCAAGGGCCCCGGGGGAACTACTGTCATGTAGTTCCCCCGGGGCCCTTGCACGTGGCCCGGCACGGGAGAACAATGGTTCTTACCCACTTCGAAAGAAGCGGGACGCAGGAACCAAAGATTCAGTGATATGCAATTTCGACGCAGCCATCGGCAAAGTCGAATGCAAGCTGCCAGTGACGGAGCAGTAAGACCTGGAAACTCAGCGGATCCTGCCAGACCATCGGAAAAACGTCACCAGATGGCCGAAAAGTCGAAGCCCCACCAACGGCAAAACGCTGATGGGGCTTCCCCTTTGCCCTGGAACCAGGGCGGCCTGACGGGACCGGGTGTCAGGCCTTGGCGGGCTCGTCGCTCGCGGCGAGGGCAACGTCGGTGACCGCAAGATCCCCGTCACCCACCACCAGGGTAATTTCGCGGGCGTTTGATGCCGCCTTCAAATCCGCCAGCCCGGCCCGCAGCTGTGCCGTCAGGGCCTCAGTTGCGGTGATCGTGGCAGACAGCACCTCGGTCCGCTGCTTGACCTTCGCCTCGGATTTGGCCTTGCGGACTCCGCTGAGGGCAATCCCCACCGTGGCCAGCATGGTGGTGTCACCGCCGGGAATCTCCAGCGCTGACGGCCATGCTGCGCGGTGGACTGAGCCGCTGCGCCACCAACTCCAGACTTCCTCCGTGGCGAACGGGAGGAAGGGGGCAAAGAGCCGCAGCAGGGCGTCCAGGGTGGTTGCCAAAGCGGCCAGCACCGACGCCTGCTCTGATTCGCCGGCAGCACCGTAGGCGCGGTCCTTGATCAGTTCCACGTAATCGTCCGTGAACTGCCAGAAGAACGATTCCGTGAGTTGCAGGGCCCGGGCATAGTCGTAGTTCTCAAACGCCTTGGTGGACTGGGCAACGACGTCGGCAAGTTGCGCCAGCAGTGCGCGGTCCAAGGGGTTGGTCAACACCGAAAGATCGTCAGAGAGGACAGAGTTTTCGGTGGCGCCCAGGTTCAGCACGAACTTGGAGGCGTTGAGCAGTTTGATGGCCAGGCGCCGGCCGATCTTCATCTGCGCAATCTCATAGGCGGTATCGGCCCCGAGGCGCGCAGAGGCGGCCCAGTAACGGACCGCATCCGAGCCGTACTCATTCAGCACATCCGTGGGGACAACGACGTTGCCCTTGGACTTGGACATCTTCTTGCGGTCCGGGTCCAGGATCCAGCCGGAGATGGCCGCGTGCTTCCAGGGCGCACTCTCCTGGAGGGCGTCGGCGCGGACCACAGAGGAAAACAGCCAGGTGCGGATGATGTCATGGCCCTGGGGGCGGAGGTCGAACGGGTACACCTTCGCGAAGAGGTCCTCGTCGCGGCTCCAGCCGCCCACGATCTGCGGGGTCAGGGATGACGTGGCCCAGGTGTCCAGGACGTCGGCATCTCCGGTAAAGCCGTTTGCCTGGTCGCGCTGCGTCTCGTCGAAGCCGGGCGCGGCGTCCGCTGCCGGATCCACGGGGAGCATGTCGTCCGAGGGGAGGATGGGGTGGTCGTAATCCGGGTTGCCCTGCCCGTCCAGCGGGTACCAGACCGGAATGGGCACGCCGAAGAACCGCTGCCGGGAGACCAGCCAGTCGCCGTTCAACCCGGCGATCCAGTTCTCGTAGCGGGACCGCATGAACGAGGGGTGGAAGTCGATCTCCTTGCCGCGGCCGATCAGGCGTTCGCGGCGGTCCTCGTCGCGGCCGCCGTTGCGGATGTACCACTGGCGTGAGGTCACAACCTCGAGCGGCTTGTCGCCCTTCTCGAAGAAGTTCACCGGGTGGGTGATCTTCTTCGGCTCACCGTCCAGCAGGCCGGCTTCCTTGAGCAGTTCCACCACGGCCTCCTTCGCGGAGAACGCCGTCTTGCCGGCAATGGCCGCGTACGCCTCCTTGCCGGACTCGCTGGTGATCCACTCGGGGGTTTCGCCGATGATGCGGCCGTCACGGCCCATGATGGCGCGCGTGGGCAACTGCAGTTCGCGCCACCAGGTGACGTCGGTCAGGTCGCCGAAGGTACAGACCATGGCGATACCCGAGCCCTTGTCCGCCTTTGCCAGCGGGTGGGCCTTGACCTCCAGTTCGACGCCGAACAGCGGCGATGTCACGGTCTTGCCGAACAGTGGCTGGTACCGCTCGTCGTCGGGGTTTGCCACCAGTGCGGCGCACGCGGCCAGCAATTCCGGACGTGTGGTCTCGATGAAGATCTTTTCGCCGTCTTCGGTGAAAAAGGGGTAGCGGTAGTAGGCGCCGGGAACCTCGCGGTCCTCCAGCTCTGCCTGCGCCACCGCCGTGCGGAACGTCACGTCCCACAGGGTCGGGGCCTCGGCCATGTAGGCGTCGCCGGCGGCCAGGTTGGCCAGGAAAGCGCGCTGTGACACGGCACGGGAGGTGTCATCGATGGTGCGGTACGTCAGGTCCCAGTCGACGGACAGGCCCAGGGTCTGGAACAGGTTCTCGAAGACCTTCTCGTCCTCAACAGCCAGTTCCTCGCAGAGTTCGATGAAGTTCTGCCGGGACACGACGTCGAAATCGCGCTGGTTCTTGGCCGGCTGGGCCGGTGGCCGGTAGTCGGCGTTGTACGGAACAGCGGGGTCGCACCGCACGCCGTAGTAGTTCTGCACGCGCCGCTCGGTGGGCAGGCCGTTATCGTCCCAGCCCATGGGGTAGAAGACGTTCTTGCCCGTCATGCGCATGTAGCGCGCCTGGACGTCCGTCTGGGTGAAGGAGAACATGTGCCCCACATGCAGGGAACCCGACGCGGTGGGCGGGGGAGTATCGATCGAGTAGACCTGCTCCCGGGTGGTGTCGGGGTTGAACTTGTAGGTTCCTTCGGACAGCCAGCGCTGGGTGAGCGTGGCTTCCAGGCCTTCGAGGGCCGGCTTGTCCGGAACGTTGATGGGGGCGGTGGTGGGCGTGTCTGTACCCTGCGTGTCTTCAGCCATTGGGCAATTCTTTCATGCCCGCTTCAATCCCACCCAACCAACGCCGGGCCGCCCGGTCCCGTTAGGGTGGTGCCATGACTGAGGACTTGCAGAAAAAGGCAGCATTGGTGACCGGAGCGAGCAGCGGAATCGGGGAAGCATCCGTCCGTGCCCTGCGCGCAGAAGGCTGGACAGTCTTCGCCGTCGCGCGCCGGGCAGACCGCCTCGCCACCCTGGCGGGTGAGACAGGCGCCATGGCCATCCCGGCCGATATCGCAGAGGACGACGACGTGTCCCGGCTTCTTGCCCGGGTCACCGATGCGGGCGGCATCGATACGCTCATCAACATCGCCGGCGGCGCCCGCGGCGCCGACAGGGTAGGAGATGCCAGCACGGAGGACTGGGAGTGGATGTTCCGGGTCAACGTCCTGGGAACCATGAAGCTGACCCGTGCTTTCCTGCCGATGCTCCGCGCCACCGGCCGGGGCACCGTGCTCAACCTGACGTCGACGGCGGGACTGGACGCATATGAGGGCGGCGGCGGCTACAACGCGGCCAAGTTCGGCCAGCACGCCATGACCAATGCCCTCCGCCTGGAGGAAGCGGAGCACAACCTGCGCGTCATTGAGGTGGCGCCGGGCCTGGTGCAGACCGAGGAATTCGCGCTTAATCGGCTGGGCGATGCGCAGGCCGCCGGGAAGGTCTACCAGGGGGTGGAAAAGCCGCTGACCGCGGCGGACGTCGCGGACGTGGTCCGATACGCCGTCTCCGCCCCGCACCATGTCAACCTGGACCAAATCGTTGTCCGGCCTGTGGCGCAGGCCGCGACACACAAATTGATCAGGAAAGGCTAGGAGCCCCGACGTGCAGGGTGGCAACCACCGCCGCATGGTCGGTGCCCGGAACCGGCTGGACTGAATAGTTCGTGGCCCTGATGTCCGGGCTGGTCACCAAATGGTCCAACGTGATCCCGGGCAGCCGGTAGTCGCGCATCGGCCAGGTGGGCACGAGCCTCGTTCCCAGCGAGGCGGCCACGTCCACGAGGCTTTGGGTCCGGCCCGTTCCTGCCAGCAGCGACCGGAATTCGTGATGGTCGCAGGTGGCGTTGAAGTCGCCGGCCAGCAGCAGCGGCCCGGAGCCGGTGTCCACTCTCCCCACGGCCGAGAGGTCGGTGCGCCATTGCCTGACGGCCTCGCCTACGGGCGCCAACGTGTGAACGGCCACCACCCGCAGGGCCGTCCCGCTGTCATTGGCCAGTTCGAGGCTGGCCACGGGCATGGTGAATTGGGTGCCGGGCAGCACTCCGGACTCTTTGAGCTTGTAGGTGGAATAGATGGCGGCGCCGCCTGCGCCCTCCCTGGCATGGGCAACGCGGTGGGGGAGCAGCTGGTCCAGGCCGGCCGCCGTCAGCCTCCGTGCCAGCGCGGGCGTGTACTCCTCAACGGCCAACAGGTCCACGCGCCGGTCACGGACCATCCCCACGATGCTGGATGCGTCCGCACCGCCCAGTTCTGCGTTAATGGTCATGGCTACCAGCGTGACCGGCGCTGCGGCCTCGACCGCGGGCTCCCTGATGTCCAGCGGAACAAGCCACAAAACCTGGACCCCCAGCAGGACGGCTGCCACAGCCTGCTGCCAGCGGCGCCGCCCTGCGAAAGCCAAGGCAAGTGCTGCGGCGCCCGGGACTGCGAGCCACGGAGTGAAGGCCACCAGTTGCACCCCAAGCACCGGCCAATCGGCTGGTATTGCACGGAGGGCTGTTCCCGCCGCCACAGGCAGGACCGCGGGAAGAAACAGCCACCTGCACACCGCAGCCGCCCGCGCGCCGGGGGAAGAACCTTTCGATGCTGTCATGGGGCGAGTCTAGGCACCCCATGCCCCGGGTGTGATCGTGTTGGACATGGACGTGGGCTGGCCGATCCTGCGATGCCGGCCAAGGCACCCACCGGCGGCAACCTGATGCAGCCGATGGCACCGTGCCGCCACCCCCGGCCTTCGGAATGGCACTGGACGCGGCGGAAATAGTAGACTGGCCAGTGGCTATGACCCGGCAATCACCGGTGAGCTTCCGGAAGAACACGCTGCCGCCCGTCAACGGCGGCCGCGCCAGTAGAACCGGACGGGTAAGCCCGTCACAGCAGTCAACGAGAGGCCGGTGCGGCGCCCGTTCCGCGAGGGACACGCAGTGCCGGTAAGTGAGGTGGTACCGCGGTGAGCGTGCAGTCCCAGGACGGCACGGACGCCGTCCTCGCATCCTGAACGGAACAGCCGGCCCGCGCCGGAGGTTCACCGCGCCCAACCCAGGATGTCGAACATGACGTTTTACCCCAAGGCCTCAGCCTCCAGCACCCCAGCCAGCGGCAATGCCGGCGTTTCCGCCTCCGTGAAGTTTCCGGAGATCGAAGAGCGCATCCTGAAGTACTGGGACCAGGACGGAACGTTCCAGGCCAGCATCGACCAGCGCAGCGCGGATGCCCCCGGCGGCGAGCCGGGCAGCAACGAATTCGTGTTCTACGACGGCCCACCGTTCGCCAACGGCCTGCCGCACTACGGCCACCTCCTCACCGGTTACGCCAAGGACCTCGTGGGCCGCTACCAGACCCAGCGCGGAAAGCGCGTCGAGCGCCGCTTCGGCTGGGACACGCACGGACTGCCCGCCGAGCTCGAAGCCATGAAGCAGCTGGGCATGACGGACAAGACCCAGATCGAAGCCATGGGCATCGACAAGTTCAACGACGCCTGCCGGGCATCCGTCATGAAGTACGCCGACGAATGGCGCAGCTACGTCACCCGCCAGGCACGCTGGGTGGACTTCGACAACGACTACAAGACCCTGAACGTCGAGTACATGGAGTCGGTGCTCTGGGCCTTCAAGCAGCTGCACGACGAGGGCCTGACCTACAACGGCTACCGCGTCCTGCCGTACTGCTGGAAGGACGAGACCCCACTGTCCAACCACGAGCTGCGCATGGACGACGACGTCTACAAGAACCGCCAGGACCAGACGGTCACCGTCACGTTCCCCATCCTGGCCGGCGACTCCGCGCTGTCCAAGCAGCTCGACGGCGTCCAGGCCCTCGCCTGGACCACCACGCCCTGGACGCTGCCCACCAACGCCGCGCTCGCCGTCGGCCCCGACATCACCTACGCGGTGCTCCCCGCCGGACCCAACGGCGTCAAGGCTGCCTCGGCCGAGGCCCCGGTGACGGGCAGCTTCCTGCTGGCGGCAGACCTGCTGGGCAACTACGCCAAGGACCTCGGATACGACAGCTTCGAGGACGCCGAAGCGGCGGTCGTTTCCACCCACACCGGTGCCGAACTGGAAGGCCTGGAGTACCGGCGGCTCTGGGACGACTTCGCCGACAACGAAAAGTACGGCATGGAGAACGCCTGGCGCTTCCTGGTGGCCGACTACGTGACCACCACGGACGGTACCGGCATCGTGCACCAGGCTCCGGCCTACGGCGAGGACGACCAAAAGGTCTGCGAGGAAGCCGGCATCCCGGTGGTGCTCTCCGTTGACGAGGGCGCAAAGTTCCTGCCACTGTTCAAGCACGGCGACCTCCACGACATTGCCGGACTGCAGGTCTTCGAGGCCAACAAGCCCATCACCCAGGTGCTCCGCGCCCAGGGCCGGCTGGTCCGCCAGGCGAGCTACGAGCACAGCTACCCGCACTGCTGGCGCTGCCGCAACCCGCTGATCTACCGGGCCGTGTCCTCCTGGTACGTCGAGGTCACCAAGTTCAAGGACCGGATGTCCGAACTGAACCAGGAGATCAACTGGATCCCCGGCAACGTCAAGGACGGCCAGTTCGGCAAGTGGCTGGACAACGCCCGTGACTGGTCCATCAGCCGCAACCGCTACTGGGGCAGCCCCATCCCGGTGTGGCAGTCCACGGATCCCGACTACCCGCGCACCGACGTCTACGGTTCCCTCGCCGAACTCGAAGCGGACTTCGGCCGCCTGCCCCTGAACAAGGACGGCCAGGTGGACCTCCACCGCCCGTTCATCGACGAGCTCACCCGGCCCAATCCGGACGATCCCCGCACCCCGGAAGAGGGCCAGTCCGTGATGCGCCGGGTCGAGGACGTCCTGGACGTCTGGTTCGACTCCGGCTCCATGCCCTACGGCCAGGTCCACTACCCGTTCGAGAACGAAGCCTGGTTCAACACGCACAACCCGGCAGACTTCATCGTGGAGTACATCGGACAGACCCGCGGCTGGTTCTACATGCTGCACATCCTCTCCACGGCGCTGTTCGACCGCCCGGCGTTCCGGAACGTCATCAGCCACGGCATCGTGCTGGGCTCCGACGGGCAGAAGATGTCCAAGAGCCTGCGCAACTACCCGGATGTCTCCGAAGTGCTGGACCGCGACGGCTCCGACGCCATGCGCTGGTTCCTGATGTCCAGCCCCATCCTCCGCGGCGGCAACCTGATCGTCACCGAGCAAGGCATCCGCGACGGCGTCCGCCAGGTCATCCTGCCGCTCTGGAACGTGTACAGCTTCTTCACGCTCTACACCAACGCCGCAGACGGCGGCCGGGGTTACGACGCCACGCTGCGCTACGACGGCTACGCGGACACCCTGGACCAGTACCTGCTGGCCAACACCGGCGACCTGGTCCGGAACATGACGGCCCAGCTGGACTCTTATGACATCTCCGGTGCCTGCGACTCGCTGCGCAGCTACCTGGACATGCTCACCAACTGGTACGTCCGCCGCAGCCGGCAGCGGTTCTTTGATGAGGACAAGGACGCCTTCGACGCCCTGTACACGGCCCTCGAGACCGTCACCCGTGCCGCGGCGCCACTGCTGCCGCTGGTGTCCGAGGAAATCTGGCGCGGCCTGACCGGCGGCCGGTCCGTGCACCTGGCCGACTGGCCGGACGCGGGCCTCTTCCCCGCAAACCCCTCCCTCGTCGAAGCCATGGACCGGGTCCAGCAGATCTGCTCGACAGGATCCTCGCTCCGCAAGGCAGCCAACCTGCGCGTCCGGCTGCCCCTGCAGGAGCTCACCGTGGTGGCACCTGGTGCCGGTGCACTGGACGGTTTCGCCGCCGTCGTCGCCGATGAACTCAACTTGCGCGCAGTCCGCCTGCTCGACGCGGAGAACGCGTCCCCGGAGGAATTTGGCATCCAGCAGAAGCTGGTAGTCAACGCCCGCGCCGCCGGCCCGCGGCTGGGCAAGAACGTCCAGGCCGCCATCAAGGGCGCCAAGTCCGGCGATTGGTCAGTGGACGACGACGGTGTGGTCACCGCGGGCGGGCTGCGCCTGGAACCCCAGGAATACACCCTGGAGACCGTCGTGGCGGATTCCGATGGCAGTGACGGCGGCTCCAAGGCCGTGGCCGTGCTGCCCGGTGGCGGCTTCGTGGTGCTGAACACCGAAGTGACCCCTGAACTTGAGGCCGAAGGCCTGGCCCGCGACATGGTCCGCGCCATCCAGCAGGCCCGCAAGGATGCCGGACTCAATGTCAGCGACCGGATCCGCACCACGGTAACCGCCGCGCAGAACGTCGTGGCCGCCCTGCGGGCGAACGCCGAACTGGTCAAGGGCGAGACCCTGACCGTTGACCTGGCTGCCGAACCGGCAGACGTGGACGAACCCGCCGTCGTGGTGGAAAAAGTGGAGGCCTAGGACATGACCGACGAATTTTCGGTGGAAAGCGTCTACGCGGAACTGCTGGGCCGGGCGCCGGAAAACAAGATGGAGCCTCGCCTGGCTCCGCTGTTCCGCGCCATGGACGTCCTCGGCGAACCCAACAAGGCGTTCCCGATCATCCACGTGACGGGAACCAACGGCAAGACCTCCACGTCGCGGATGATCGAGTCGGTGCTCCGCGCCCATGGCCTGAGCACGGGGCGGTACACCAGCCCGCACCTGTCCAAGGTCACCGAGCGGATCAGCATCGACGGACACCCCGTGCCGGATGAGACGTTTGTGCGGATCTGGGACGAAATCCGGCCCTACCTGCAGATTGTGGATTCGGAACTGGAAGCCGAGGGCCAGCCGCGGCTGACGTACTTCGAATGCCTCACCATCCTTGGCTTCGCCATCTTCGCTGACCAGCCGGTCAACGTGGCCGTCATCGAGGTGGGCCTGGGCGGCATCACCGATGCCACCAACGTCGGGGACGGCCAGGTGTCGGTGGTTACCCCGATCTCCTTGGACCACACCGACCTGCTCGGTGACACCACGGAGGACATCGCCCACGAAAAGGCAGGCATCATCAAGCCGGGCGGCTACCTCATCAGTGCCGCCCAGCCCATCGACGCGGCCCAGGTCCTGCTGGAGAAGGCCAAGGAGGTTGGCGTGCCCTTCCGCTTCGAGGGGGTGGAGTTCGGTGTCGAGTCACGCACCGTGGCCGTGGGCGGCC
Source organism: Pseudarthrobacter sp. AG30 (assembly GCF_003116525.1). Classification (NCBI taxonomy): domain Bacteria; kingdom Bacillati; phylum Actinomycetota; class Actinomycetes; order Micrococcales; family Micrococcaceae; genus Pseudarthrobacter; species Pseudarthrobacter sp. AG30. Next base: position 63,846 of record NZ_QEHL01000003.1, read on the forward strand.
AGATGGTCACCATCCAGGGCATCGCCGGGCGCTACCCTGACCTGCTGGTGCCCCTGCATGGATCCCACCAGGCCCAAAACGCCGCCGTGGCGGTCGCCGCACTGGAGGCGTTCTTTGGCGGCGAAAAGGAACTCGACTTCGAGGTCCTGCAGGAAGGATTCGCTGCAGTGACCTCGCCCGGCCGCCTGGAAGTGGTGCGCACGGCGCCCACCATCGTCGTGGATGCCGCACACAACCCGGACGGCATCCGGGCCTCCGCCGCCGCCCTGCAGGAAGCATTCACGTTCACCAAGCTGGTTCCGGTAGTGGGCGTACTCAAGGAGAAGGACGCCGAAGAGATCCTGCGCGAACTCAAGGAATCCCTGGGCGGCCTGGCAGACGAGTACTGCTTCACCCAGTCCAACTCCCCGCGCGCAGTTCCGGCAGCCGAACTCGCCGAGCTCGCCATTGACCTTGGCTTCGGCGAAGACAAAGTGCACATCGCCGAGAAGCTGGACGACGCCCTGGAATGGGCTGTTGAGCGGGCCGAAGCCAACGACGACCTCTCCGGCGCCGTCCTGGTCACGGGCTCCATCACCCTGGTGGCTGAGGCACGGATCCTGCTCGGGAAGACTGAGGCGTAATCCATGGCCAGACTGACAAAGGCACAGCGCGAGTGGCGCCCCGGGATGCCAAAGAAGCGCCGCTCCACCAAGGTCATGTTTGCCTCCACGGTGCTGCTCCTGGAAGCGTTCGTCATGTTTTTCGCCACCCTCGCGGTGTTCGGCCTGCGCCGGGAGGAGTTCCCGCCCGCCCTCATTTTGGGCGTGGGCCTTGCCCTGAGCGCCGTCATGGTGATGGCCTGCGCGGTCCTCAATAAGCCCTGGGGGGTGGCGCTGGGGTGGATCCTGCAGGTCATCCTGATCCTGACCGGCATCTTTGAGCCGGCCATGTTCCTGGTGGGCGCCCTGTTCGCCATCGCCTGGTGGTACGGGATCCGCACCGGCATCCGGCTTGACCGTGAAGCGGCGCAGCGCGCCCGCGAGCAAGCTGAATGGGAAGCCTCCCACCCGGACCAGGCCGCCGGCCCGGCCCAGCCATAGTCCCCGTAGACTTGACCTGAAACCCCACCCGAACCATTGGAGCAGTTGTGACCACAGAGCGCACCCTCGTCCTGATCAAGCCCGACGGCGTCGCCCGTAACCTGACCGGCGCCATCCTGGCCCGGATCGAAGCCAAAGGCTACAGCCTTGTTGAGCTGAAGAAGGTTGACGCCACCCGCGAACTGCTGGAGCAGCACTACGAAGAGCACGTGGGCAAGCCGTTCTATGAGCCGCTGGTGGAGTTCATGCTCAGCGGCCCGGTCGTGGCAGCCATCTTCGAAGGCCACCGCGTCATCGAGGGCTTCCGTTCACTGGCCGGGACCACCGATCCCACCACGGCGGCGCCGGGCACCATCCGGGGCGACTTCGGCCGCGACTGGGGCCTGAAGGTCCAGCAGAACCTGGTGCACGGCTCGGACTCCACCGAATCCGCCGGGCGCGAGATCAAGATCTGGTTCCAGGGCTGACAGGCCCCGGAACAGCAAGAAGCCCTTGGTTCTTCGGAACCAAGGGCTTCTTTCGTGTGCGGCCTAGAAGCCGGAGGTACCTGCGAACACCTGGATGAACGCAAAAAAGATGGTGGCGATGACGGCAACATACAGCAGCGCCGTGATGATCCAGCCGGAGTCACCGAGGATGCGGGTTGCCCGGGCGGGCAGGGGGATCACTCCTGCTGTGATGTTCCTGATGGTGGTCCAGACGAAGAGCGGGATCATGGCCGACCACACGATCATGCAGAACGGGCACAGGATGTGGATGGAGTACAGGGCCTGGGACCACAGCCACACGACGAATGCGAAGCCCAGCGTGACGCCCGCCTGCAGGCCAACCCAGTACCAGCGGGCGAAGGTGGCGCCGGCGAGCAGGGCCATGCCTACGGTAATGATGATGGCGAAGGCCACGATTCCGATGAACATGTTGGGGAACCCGAACAGTGAACTCTGCCAGGTCTGCATGACCTGGCCGCATGAGATCCACGGATTCACATCGCAGACGGTGGTGTGGTTGGGGTCCTTGAGAACCTCGAGCTTTTCCAGGACAAGGGTTCCGGAGGCAAGCCATCCCACAATTCCAGTGATGACCAGAAGCCAGCCGAACGGCCGGTTCCGGGTCATCCGGGGAAGGTTTTCGGCAGCAGCGGTGCGCGGCGCAACGGCTCGATCGCTTTCGTGGGCGCTGACGGGGGAGATGCTGGGCATGGGTGTGGCGTCCTTTTCATCCGGTGCTCCTGTGCCTGATTGTAACGCCGGTGGCTGGTCCCGCCACCCAGGAAGGCAGGAGCAGCGCGGGCCTCCGCGGCGATCCGGCCCGGGTATGAGAGAATGAACGTGGCTGGAAGCCGATCCACATTCGGACTCCGGTCCGGTGGTTTGTTCCCAAGACCGCCAATGATGAGCAGGGCAGGCTTCGGAATTCTCCGGCACTCCCGCGACTCCATTGAGCGGCACCTGGTTGTGGCACGCAGAACAACGGGTTTCAGAACATCCACCGGCTCCTGTGGGCTGCCGCACCCCAATGACGGTGCGAACCCGGGAGCATCCATTTGACTTCTGTCAACGCCTGCGGGTTTTGACAATATGTGCCCCAATGGGTGCCGGATGTGGCGGTACGTCAGGGGCAGGAGTGTAGCCACATATGGATATTGATCGAGAACTGGCCGTTAATGACGAAGCATTGGCCCCGGAGGCCGCTGCTGCACCGAAGAGGGCTCCACGGGTCCGGCGCAAGGCGGCGCCCAAGGCTGCCGAAGCCGTAGCGGACGAAGCTGCCGCACCAGAGCCTGCGGCCGACGCGCCGGTGGAAGAACCAGCCGCGGAGAAGAAGGCCCCGGCCCGCCGCACCCGCGCCCGGAAGAAAGCCGACGCCGCCGAACCTCTTCCCGCGTTCGCCGACGACGCTGCGTCCGCCGCAGCCGTTGCCGCGGTTGAGGTATCCGCACCGGCGCCGGCCCATGAGGCCCCGGCTGCCGGCCCCGCCCCGGATGCCGCGGCGAACGCCGAAACGAAGCCTGTGCGCCGCCGTCGGGTAGCCACCCGCAAGGTCGCTTCCCCGGCTCCAGCTCCGGCCCCGGAAACTGCAGCGGCGGAAGCTGCTGCCGCCGCTCCGGTGCAGGACGCCGTGGCAGAAACCGCATCGGAGGAAACCCCCGAGGCGGCTGTTGCTGCCCCGGAAGTCGCCGCCGCCCCCGCAGTCGAGGAGGTCCCGCAGGCGCCGGTGCAGGCACAGGAGCCCGCCGCCGCACCTGCAGCTCCCGAGGCCGGAAGCGACGCCGCGTCCACGGCGGCAGCAAGCCCCTTTGGTTCGCTGTTCCTGGAACCAGGTTCCCCCACGTCAGTCCTCTTCCAGGCGCCGGACCTGAGCACCGTGGTCCGCCCCGCGACGCCCGCGGCGGAGGACGCCGACGAAGAAGAGGCCGACGACGCAGACGATTCCGCCAGCCGCCGCCGGCGCCGCAGCCGTGGCCGCCGTGGCCGCAGCCGCATCGGCGAGCGGACAGATGAAGACGTCGAGGGCGGCACCGGTGACGCCGATGCCGAAGACGAAGCCGACGAGGACGCCAACGGGCCACTGGAAGACGGCGTGACCTCCCGCCGTCGCCGCCGCCGCCGCCGCGGTGACCAGGACCTGGAGTTGACCGGTGGGGAAGGCGACGATCCGCCCAACACGGTGACGAGGGTCCGTGCGCCGCGCGCGGTCAGCGAAGCGCCGGTCAACAACCGGGTCACCAGCGTCAAGGGCTCCACCCGCCTTGAGGCCAAGAAGCAGCGCCGCCGCGAATCCCGCGATACCGGTCGCCGCCGCACCGTGATCACCGAAGCCGAGTTCCTGGCCCGCCGCGAATCCGTGGACCGCCAGATGATCGTCCGGCAGCGCGACGACAGAATCCAGATCGGCGTCCTCGAAGACGGCGTCCTGGCCGAGCACTTCGTGTCCAAGACCCAGCAGGACTCGTTGATCGGCAACGTCTACCTGGGCAAGGTCCAGAACGTGCTGCCGTCCATGGAAGCTGCTTTCGTGGACATCGGACGCGGCCGCAACGCCGTGCTCTACGCCGGCGAGGTCAACTGGGAAGCCGTCAACCTCGAGGGCAAGCAGCGCCGGATCGAAAACGCCCTGAAGTCCGGCGACACTGTCCTGGTCCAGGTGACCAAGGACCCTGTGGGCCACAAGGGCGCCCGCCTCACCAGCCAGATCTCCTTGCCCGGACGCTACCTGGTGTACGTGCCCGGCGGCTCCATGACCGGCATTTCCCGCAAACTGCCGGACGTCGAACGCAACCGCCTCAAGCGCATCCTCAAGGACCGCCTCCCCGAACGCGCCGGTGTCATCGTCCGCACCGCCGCAGAGGGCGCCTCCGAAGAGGAACTCACGCACGACATCAACCGGCTGCGCGCACAGTGGGAAGGCATCGAAAGCCAGTCCACCTCCACCAAGGTCCTTGCCCCCGAACTGCTGTACGGCGAACCTGACCTCACCATCAAGGTGGTCCGCGACGTCTTCAACGAGGACTTCTCCAAGCTGATCGTCTCCGGCGAGGAAGCCTGGGACACCATCGAGGCCTACGTCACCTACGTCGCCCCGGACCTGGTGGGCCGCCTCGAGAAGTGGACCAAGGACCAGGACATCTTCTCCGCCTGGCGGATCGATGAGCAGATCCACAAGGCACTCGAGCGCAAGGTGTTCCTGCCCTCCGGCGGATCCCTGGTCATCGACCGGACCGAAGCCATGACCGTGGTGGACGTCAACACCGGCAAGTTCACCGGCAGCGGCGGCAACCTCGAGGAAACCGTCACCAAGAACAACCTCGAAGCTGCCGAGGAAGTGGTGCGCCAGCTGAGGCTGCGCGATATTGGCGGCATCATCGTGATCGACTTCATCGACATGGTGCTCGAATCCAACCGGGACCTGGTCCTGCGCCGCCTCGTCGAGTGCCTGGGCCGCGACCGGACCAAGCACCAGGTTGCCGAGGTCACGTCCCTGGGCCTGGTCCAGATGACCCGCAAGCGCATGGGCACGGGCCTGCTGGAAGTCTTCGGCGAGCAATGCGAGGCGTGTGCCGGACGCGGCGTCGTGACCCATGACGATCCCGTGGAGCACCGCCGCGCCAACATCGTGGCGGCCGAACACCACGTCCAGCGCGCCGACAACCGTCCCGAAGCCCGCGGGGAGGCCCACCGCCCCGACGGACAGCGGACCGATGCCGGCCAGCCCGGTGCACGCCCCGAGCGGAAGCGCCGCCGTGGACGCGGCGGCCAGCAGGCCGAGGCAGTACCGGCGCCGGCAGTGCACGTGCACACTGTGCAGCCGGATCCCAGTGACGCCGAGCGGCACGCCAAGGCTGAAGCCACCCGGCTTGCGTTGGCCAACATCGCCGCGGCGGCCCACGCGGCGCACCTCCACGACGACGAGCTGGCAGCTGCCCGGCACGCGCCGGCGGAGCAGGCTACGGCCCCGCAAGCACCGGTCCAGCCTGCACCGGCAGCTGACGGGGAAAAGCACGACGCCGATACGCACGGGCGTCCCGCGGCGGTCCTGACGTTCGGCGGCGAGAAAGTCCCGCTTCCGTTCGTGGAGCACGCGGAGGAGCAGCAGCCCAAGCCCGCCCTGACGCTGGACCGGCTCGCGGAAGCATTCGCGCACCTCGGCCAGCCGGTTTCCGCCGTCGAGGACGCTCCGAAAGATCCTGCAGCGGCTGAACCGGCAACGGAACAGGCCGCACAGGAGCCCCGGCCGCAGGGCGGCGGAGCCCCTGCGCGGGCCGCGGAAGCACCGGTTGAAAAGGACTACTCCGACCACACGCTGGAGCAGACAAGGCAGCGCAGGCCGCGCCGCCACCGGGCCGCCAGCCGAGCCCAGGGCGCCGCGAACGAAACCGCCGTCCAGCACCATGAGAACGTCCAAGCCGCAACTACCGGGCACTCGCACGCAGCCAAGGCCCCCGAGCCCGCGAACCAGCAGCCCGCTGATAGCGGCAAGCGTTCCGAGGAACCCATCATCCTCGGCGTGGGCGTCCCGGCTTCGGAGCTCTAAATTCCGGCAGACCACGGCGTCGAAAGGTGAAGTCCCCGTCTCGTGGACCATTCCCCCCGAAAGTACAGGGGGAACAGTCCACGAGGCGGGGACTTCCTGCATCCGGCCGCTGTCACCTTTAGCCCGGTACCGCGCCACCGGCTAGGCTGGGAAACCGACACGGGGTGCCGCGCAGAAGGCCGGCTGAGATCCACACCCGTTGAACCTGTCCGGCTAGTACCGGCGAAGGGATGTCTGTTGTCTTCGACCCTCTCCATGCCCCTGCCAAGTGCCTCCACTGACTCCTCCGGGACCCCTGCGGGCCGCGATATCCCACGCGTCCTCTCCATTGCGGGCTCTGATCCTTCCGGCGGAGCAGGAGTCCAAGCGGACCTGAAGAGCATTGCAGCGCACGGCGGATATGGCATGGCCGCCATCACGGCACTGACGGCGCAAAATACCCGTGGCGTTGTGGCCGTCCACGTCCCGCCTGCTGCGTTCCTGGCGCAGCAGCTCGATGCCGTCAGCGACGACATCACCATCGACGCCGTCAAGATCGGCATGCTCGGCGACGAAGCGGTGATCCGCACGGTCCAGCAATGGCTCGACAAGGTGCGTCCCGCCGTCGTAGTCCTGGACCCGGTGATGGTGGCCACCAGCGGCGACCGCCTGCTGAAGGAAACCGCCGAGGCCGCCCTCCGCGACCTGCTTCCGCTTGCCCACCTCATCACCCCCAACCTGCCCGAACTGGCCATGCTGGTGGGCGAAGAGCCAGCGGGGGACTGGGAAGGTGCGCTGGACCAGGGCAGGCGCCTGGCGGATGCCACTGGCGCCACCGTCCTGGTAAAAGGCGGACACCTGTCAGGCGAAGGCTGCCCGGACGCCCTGGTGAACACCGCCGGTGTGCTGGCCCGGGACGTGGTGGAAGTGCCCGGCCCCCGCGTCAACACCCGCAACAGCCACGGGACGGGTTGTTCGCTGTCCTCTGCCATGGCCACGGTCCAGGCCCGGTTGGGCGACTGGGAAGGGGCGCTGCGGACGGTCAAGCCCTGGCTGGCCGGAGCGCTTGAGGATTCCGGCAGGCTGGAGGTCGGCCACGGGAACGGGCCCGTGCACCACTTCCACCATGTGCGGCCCCACCTGCCGGAAGGCGGCTTCGCGGCCAGGCTCTGGGCCGAAGCCCGGCAGGACCTGGCGGATATTTACGCCCTGGACTTCATCCAAGGCCTGGTCTCCGGCGAACTGGCGGAAAAGGACTTTGCCTACTATCTGGCCCAGGACGCCCAATACCTCAACGGCTACTCCCGGGTCCTGGCCCGTGCCAGTGCCCTGGCCCCCTCCGAAGAGGAGCAGCTGTTCTGGGCAGGCTCGGCCCGGCAGTGCCTGGAGGTTGAATCGGAACTGCACCGCTCATGGCTCAGCACCCGGCCCGGGCAGACGGGCCTGGGACCCGTTACCAAGTCCTACGTTGACCACCTCACAGCCGTCTCGGCGTCAGGCAGCTACGCCGTCCTTGCCGCCGCCGTCCTGCCCTGCTTCTGGCTCTACGCCGAGGTTGGCAGGACACTGCACGCCCGGTTCCTCGCGGCGGGCGAACCGGACGGGCACGCGTACGCCGCGTGGCTCCGCACCTATGCCGACGAGGGCTTCGCCGAGGCCACCCGGCAGGCCATCGCCATGGTGGATGCGGCCGGACGGAAGGCCTCCGACCATGAACAGGCCGCCATGGTCACAGCGTTCAAGCAGTCCTGCCGGCTCGAAGTGGAATTCTTCGACGCGCCGCGCATTCACTCCTGACGCCCAACGGCGGCGCCCCGGCTACAATGGATACGCACGGTTGCGGCGCTGCATGCCATGCTGTGGTTACTATCACAGCCGGCCCTCCGGAACCAGCCTCATTTGCGGCTGGAGACGGATTTAGCGTATTCTGGATCTTCGGTGCTTACGCCAACACTTGGGTTATGACCCCACGGCGTTGAGGCACAGCGAGAAACCAGGCTTTTATTGAGTCGGTTCCGCACGCAAATTTTGTTATAAACGTCGAGAGAAGTGAGTTCCCAAGTGGTGTACGCGATTGTCCGCGCAGGCGGCCGCCAAGAGAAGGTTTCCGTTGGAGACTTCGTTACCCTGAACCGCGTCGCCGGTGGAGCCGGCAGCACCATTGAGCTGCCCGCACTGCTCCTGGTTGACGGTGACAAGGTCACCTCCGCAGCCAAGGACCTGGCCAAGGTAACTGTTACGGCTGAAATCCTCCAGGACCTGCGTGGTCCTAAGATTGTCATCCAGAAGTTCAAGAACAAGACCGGCTACAAGAAGCGCCAGGGTCACCGCCAGGAACTGACCAAGGTCAAGATCACCGGCATCAAGTAACCACCGGTTACTGTTCAGGCATTTCAACAGATTCCCCAGAATTTAGAGGCAGGCATTCCAGATGGCACATAAAAAGGGCGCGAGCTCCACTCGCAACGGTCGCGATTCCAACGCACAGTACCTCGGCGTCAAGCGCTTCGGCGGCCAGGTCGTTTCCGCAGGCGAGATCATCGTCCGCCAGCGTGGCACCCACTTCCACCCGGGCGCCGGCGTAGGCCGTGGCGGTGACGACACCCTGTTCGCACTGACCCCGGGCGCCGTTGAATTCGGCACCCGCCGCGGACGTCGCGTGGTCAACATCGTTGCTGCTGCAGCCGCAGAGTAACAACCAGTATTGAAGCGGTGGAGCGGGCCCGAGGGCCCGCTCCACTGTTCTTTTAACCGCATTACAATCGTTGTGGCGTCCCCGGGCGCCGCTTGAACAGCATCTGAGGAGATCCACGTGGCCAGCTTTGTAGACCGGGTAGTACTGCATGTATCCGGCGGTACCGGCGGCCATGGATGCGTTTCCGTCCACCGTGAGAAGTTCAAGCCCCTTGGCGGGCCCGACGGCGGTAACGGCGGCAACGGCGGCGACGTGATCCTCCGGGTGGACCACCAGACCACTACCCTCCTCGACTACCACCACGCGCCGCACCGGCACGCCAGCAACGGCGGACCCGGCATGGGCGACTGGCGCGGCGGCAAGAACGGCGAAACCCTGGTCCTTCCCGTTCCGGACGGCACCGTGGTCAAGTCCAAGGACGGCACCGTTCTGGCCGACCTGGTGGGTGAAGGCACCGAATATGTTGCCGCCGCCGGCGGCATCGGCGGACTCGGCAACGCAGCCCTGTCCTCCCAGAAACGCCGTGCTCCCGGTTTTGCCCTGCTGGGAATCGAAGGCGAATCCCGCGATGTGGTCCTGGAACTGAAGTCCATTGCAGACATCGCGCTTGTGGGATTCCCGTCCGCTGGCAAGTCCAGCCTGATCGCCGCGATGTCCGCCGCCCGGCCCAAGATCGCCGATTACCCCTTCACCACCCTCATCCCCAACCTGGGCGTCGTCCAGGCAGGCGACGTCCGCTTCACGATTGCCGATGTCCCCGGCCTGATTGAAGGCGCCAGCGAAGGCAAGGGCCTCGGACACAACTTCCTGCGCCACGTTGAGCGCTGCGCCGCCCTGGTGCATGTGCTCGACTGCGGCACGCTCGAATCCGACCGCGATCCACTCTCGGACCTCGCCATCATCGAAGGCGAACTCGAAAAGTACGCGGTGGACATGAGCTACGCAGGCTCCGACGGCCAAGTGGTCCCCCTCAACCACCGCCCCCGCCTCGTCGCACTGAACAAAGTGGACCTGCCCGACGGCAAGGACATGGCAGAATTCGTGCGCCCGGAACTGGAATCGCGCGGCTACCGCGTCTTCGAGGTCTCCGCCACCAGCCACGAGGGCCTGCGCCAGCTCGGCTTCGCCATGGCCGAAATCGTCCAAGCCGCCCGCGACGCCGTCGCGGCCGAACCTCCCAAGGTCCAGCCGGTCGTGCTCCGGCCGCGCGCCGTCAATGAAACCGGGTTCAAGATCCGCCGCGAGGAAAAGAACCTGGAGCCGCTGTTCCGTGTCCTCGGCGAGAAGCCCGAGCGCTGGGTCAAGCAGACCGACTTCACCAACGAGGAAGCCATCGGCTACCTTGCCGACCGGCTGGCCAAGCTGGGCGTGGAAACCGAACTGTTCAAGCAGGGCGCCAAGCCGGGGGATACGGTGGTCATTGGCGAGGACGACGGCGTTGTCTTCGACTGGGAGCCCACCATGATGGCAGGCGCGGAACTCCTGGCTTCACCCCGTGGCACGGACGTCCGGTTCGCCGATATCGGCGACCGCCCCACCCGCAGCCAGAAGCGTGAGGAACAACAGGAACGCCGCGACGCCAAAGCCGCCGCCCGTGCCGAACTCGAGGCCGAGCGCAAAGCCGGTATCTGGACCGAGTCCGTCAGCGGACGCCGTGCTGCCCGCCCCGTCCAGGACAGTGGAATGGAAGCGGACGATGACCTCTAGGGTCGTGGACGCGGCGCCCGTTGCGGGCTCCGCGGACAGAAGCCTGCTGGCAGATGCCCGCCGCATCGTGGTGAAGGTGGGGTCCTCCTCACTGACCAGCATCAAGGGCGGCATTTCCGAGGAGTCGCTCACCGCGCTGGCCGACGCCCTCGCCGCCAAGCGCAACGCGGGTGCCGAAATCATCCTGGTCTCCTCCGGCGCCATCGCCGCCGGGTTGGCCCCGCTGGGGTTGGAAAAGCGTCCCCGGGACCTGGCCACCCAGCAGGCGGCGGCCAGCGTGGGCCAGGGCCTCCTGATGGCCCGGTACACCCAGGCGTTTGGCGCCCACGGCGTCACTGTCAGCCAGGTCCTGCTCACGGCCGAGGACCTGATGCGCCGCAGCCAGCACACCAACGCCCTCCGCGCCATGGACCGGCTGCTCAGCCTCGGAGTGGTCCCCGTCGTGAACGAAAACGACACCGTGGCAACCCACGAGATCCGCTTCGGCGACAACGACCGGCTCGCCGCCCTGGTGGCACACCTGGTGCGCGCCGACGCGCTTGTGCTGCTGTCCGACGTCGACGCCCTCTACGACGGTCCGCCGGCCCACGGTGCCAAGCGCATCCCGCTGGTCACCGGAGCGCAGGACCTCGAGGGCGTGTCCATTGGCAAAGCAGGCAAGGCCGGGGTGGGCACCGGAGGAATGATGACCAAGGTGGAAGCCGCCAGCATGGCGGCAGGCTCCGGCATCCACGCGCTGGTGACATCCACGCCCAACGCCGCCGCCGCCCTGAACGGCGAGGACGTCGGCACCTGGTTCTCCGTGAACGGCTCGCGCAAGCCCGTCCGCCTCCTCTGGCTGGCACATGTCGCGTCCGTGCAGGGCCGCCTGGTCCTGGACGACGGCGCGGTGCGGGCCGTGCGCCACCATCACACGTCCTTGCTGCCGGCGGGCATCTCGGCGGTGCATGGCGACTTTGAAGCGGGCGACGCCGTCGAACTGGCCGGTGCCGACGGCACCGTAGTTGCCCGGGGACTGGTGAACTACTCATCCCAGGAGCTGCCGCACATGCTGGGGCGCTCCACGAGGGAGCTGGGCGAGGAACTCGGCAGCGGCTATGACCGCGAAGTTGTTCATGTAGATGACCTGGTGCTGGTCCAGGCCCCCGGCTCGCCTAAACTTGGACTATGACTGACGCCCTGATCCACGCTGCCGTTGATACCGGAACCACTGCTGACCACGCGCAGACGGGCCCGGCGGCAGGACAGGAGACAGGGGTGCCGGCCGCCGCAGCGGACGTCGAAGCGGCAGTCCACGCCATCGCGGACCGATCCCGCCACGCCGCCCGCAGCATGGCCACCGCCAACCGGGCATGGAAGGACCGCGGCCTCCGCGCCGTGGGCGCGGCCCTGCAGGAGAACGTGCAGGCAATCCTCGCAGCCAATGCCATGGATGTCCGGCGCGGCCGGGACAACGGCACCTCCAAAGCGCTCCTGGACCGGCTCACCCTCACCGAAAGCCGTGTTGACGGCCTGGTGGCGGCCCTCGAGAACCTGGCCAACCTCCCGGACCCCGTGGGCAACGTTGTCCGCGGCCAAACCCTCCCCAACGGACTGCGCCTCCGCCAGGTCAACGTGCCCATGGGCGTTGTGGCAGCCATTTACGAAGCACGCCCCAACGTCACTGTGGACATCGCCGGCCTGGCGCTCAAGAGCGGCAACGCCGTCATCCTGCGCGGCGGCAGTGCAGCAGAAGCCACCAACCAGGTCCTGGTGCGGGTACTGCGCGAAGCCCTCGAATCCGTAGGCCTGCCGGCCGACGCCGTCCAGACCGTGGACCAGTTCGGCCGCGCCGGCGCCAATGTCCTGATGAAGGCCCGCGGCCGGGTGGACGTGTTGATTCCCCGCGGCGGCCGCGACCTCATCCAGACGGTGGTGACCAATTCCGCCGTGCCGGTCATCGAGACGGGAGAGGGAAACGTCCACATCTTCCTGGACGAATCCGCGGACGAGACCATGGCGGTGGAGATCCTGCTCAACGCCAAGACCCAGCGGCCCAGCGTCTGCAACACCGTCGAAACCCTGCTGGTCCACTCCGGCGCGACCGTGCTGCCCGCCGTCGCAACAGCCCTTCGAAACGCCGGGGTCCGATTGCATGTGGACCAACGGATCGGTGCAGCCTTGCCCGCCGGGATCGACGCGGAGCCGGCCACGGACGAAGACTGGGCCACGGAATACATGGACCTGGACCTTGCCGTGGCCATGGTGGACAGCCTCGACGAAGCCGTGCAGCACATCCGCACATGGTCCACGGGCCACACCGAAGCGATCCTCACCAACAACCTCGCCAACGCTGAACGGTTCATCGCAGAGGTGGATTCCGCAGCGGTCATCGTCAACGCCTCCACACGCTTTACCGACGGCGGTGAACTCGGCCTGGGCGCCGAGGTGGGGATCTCCACCCAGAAGCTGCACGCCCGCGGCCCGATGGGACTGACCGAGCTGACCACCACGAAGTGGATTGTCCAGGGCGAAGGCCAGGTCCGCGGGTAGCAACGCGGTAACATAGACCAGAACCTTAGAAAGCAGCGGAAGGTTCCGCTGCCTGAAAATCCTTGACCATAGGGGAGAAAATGCTGCTCCAGCAGATCGTCACGTCCATCGCCGCGGCAGGCGACGCAGCCCATGAGGAGCCCGCCCCGCTGCTGGCAGAGCCGTGGGTCTTCGGCGTGTCAATGTTCGCCATCCTGGTGGTCCTGATGTTCATCACGCTGTCCTACAACAACCTGGGCAACCGGCACGCGGCCACCGAAGAGCACGCGGATCCGCACCGCCAGCACCCCAACAAGCACGATCGCGGGCAGGGCCACTAACATTTCGCACAACCTGCACCGCAATGGTGCCCGGGGAAGGCTGCGGCTTGGTGTCATGGGTGGGACGTTCGATCCCATCCACCATGGGCACCTGGTGGCGGCCAGCGAGGTCGCGGCCGAATTCGACCTCGACGAGGTGGTCTTCGTGCCTACCGGGCAGCCATGGCAAAAGTCCCATAAACAGGTCAGCGAGCCTGAGCACCGTTACCTGATGACCGTGATCGCCACGGCCTCCAATCCACGTTTCACCGTGAGCAGGGTCGACGTGGACCGGCCGGGTCCCACGTACACCATCGACACCCTGCGCGACCTCCGGGCCCAGCGGCCGGACGCCGACTTGTTCTTCATCACGGGTGCTGACGCCTTGGCTCAAATCCTGTCCTGGAAAGACATTGACGAGCTCTGGTCGCTGGCCCACTTCGTGGGAGTCACCCGCCCGGGGCACGTCCTGGACGGGATGGGCCGTAAGGACGTCAGTCTCCTGGAAGTGCCTGCCATGGCCATTTCGTCCACGGATTGCCGTGCCCGCGTGGCAGCGAACCATCCGGTGTGGTATCTGGTCCCGGACGGGGTGGTGCAGTACATCGCCAAGTACGACCTCTATGCCGATCCGCCGGCAGGCGCGGATGAACCACTTTCCGAAGCACGCGAACCAGCCAGTACTGAATGAGTTCTCAATGAGTCAGGAACAGCCTCCCATCCGCAGCCGCCGGGAACTCCGGAAGGCCAGGGACGCCCAACAGGGCACCCCGGCCACCACGGAGCAACGCCCGCCTGCCGCGAATCGGCCGGCCGAGGGTGCGCCCGAACCTGCCAGGCGGGCACCTGCCGCGCAGGACCCTGCGGTCCGCCCTGCCTCGACCGCAAGCGCCGAGCCTGCCGCGCGTCCGGAGGCTGTTCCAAGCCAGTCAGCCCCCCAGCGCTCATCCCAGATCCGTGCCCGCGACCGCGCCGCATTGCGCACCATCAAGGAGCTCGAAGAGAAGGAGGGGCAGCTGTCCGCCGGCGGTCCGCCCACCCGGCGCCAGCTGCGGTTGCAGCAGCTCAAGGAGCAGGCACTGACGGCCGCCAATCCAGTGGTTCCACCCGCGGCCGGCCCAACCTCCCCGCCGGCCGCCGGAGCTCCTGCGCCCACAGCCAAGCCGGCCGGCGGAAAGAACAGTGCGCCAGGTGACACCGTCAACCCGGGACCTACGACGGAAGCCGGCAGTTCCGCCCCGGACGGCATGACCGTGGAGCAGGCCCTGGAAGCACGGGCCCTCATCGCCGCACAGGCGCGGAACCAGATCGCCAAAATGGAGCACATCGCCTCCCAGGACCCCGAAGCGGTGGACCCGGAAATCCTCGCCGAACAGATCGCGCTGGCCGAGAGGGCCGCTGTCATGAACCGGCGGGCGATGGCCCGGCAAAAACTCGCCGAACAGGCGGGAGGCCAGGCCCAGGCCGCAGATCCCGCGAAGCAGGCAGCGGCTGCGGGCACCCAGGACAAATCCGGCCCATCCACTGCCAGCAACCTTGCCATGGTCACGCCGCTTGAGTTCGTCCAGGTGCCCGGCGTGGAGCGCCCGGTGATGAAACCGCCGGCAACTTCGCATGTTCCGGTCACCACCCGGCCCGGTACGAAGGTCCAGGCGGGCGGCAAACGCCGGCCGGCAGCCCGTACCAAAGCAGCGCCAGCCGAGTCCGGCACCGGCCGGTCCCAGGTGATTGCCAGGGCCGAAGCGGCCGCAAAGGCGGCCGGCCGGCCCAAACCGGCTGCACGGCCGGAGGGCCAGTCCGAAGACCTCTTCGAAGACCTGCCGCGGGTACCCGCACGGTCCGCCTACGGCCTTGATCCGCTGGACGCCGCAACAGCAGGGCTCACCAGGGCGCGGCGCAACCGGGTCCTCCAGTTCTGCATCCTCGCGTTCGGGATCCTGGCACTGGTTGCCGGCATCATCCTGATCGTCACCGGCATGTCCCGCTGATCCCACCAGCGGCAACAAACACTTAACCCAAACAAGGAGTCCCGTGACTGCAACACAAACGTCCATCGCCATGGCCCGTACGGCCGCCAAGGCTGCCGCTGACAAGATAGCCCACGACATCGTGGCCCTTGACGTGAGCGAACGGCTGGCCCTGGCCGACGTCTTCCTCATCGCCTCTGCACCCAGCGAACGCCAGGTCAACGCGATCGTGGACGGCATCGAGGAAGAACTTGCCAAGCAGGACCTCCGCCCGGTGCGCCGCGAGGGTCGCTCCGGTGGCCGGTGGGTGCTCCTGGATTACTCGGACATCGTCATCCACGTCCAGCACGAGGAAGACCGCGTGTTCTACGCCCTCGAGCGGCTCTGGAAGGACTGCCCGGTGGTGGACCTGCAGCTCGGCGACGACGTCCCCGCCCAGGCCGGTGCGGCGGCCGACGGCGAGTAGGCGAGTCGCCAGATCCGTGAATATTCCCGATTTGGAATTTTCGGAATTGCTGTTCTAAGATATTTGAGTTGCTTCGGGGGAGACCCCGAACAAAGCTTCTCGGAGCGGCAACATTCCGGGGCTGTGGCGCAGCTGGTAGCGCACCTGCATGGCATGCAGGGGGTCAGGGGTTCGAGTCCCCTCAGCTCCACCGGACATCCGCCGGAACCATCACGGTTCCGGCGGATTTTTTTGTACTGCTGTGTTCACGGCAGCCGCCGGCAGCTTCCGGCAGCGGTCAATCGCCGCCGGTGCCGCGGGAAAAGCCCGATTGGCGTCCAGCGGAAAAGTGCATTACTCTGGTCAGGTTGCTCCGGGGAAATCGACCGAAGAAACGCGAAGTACGGGGCTGTGGCGCAGCTGGTAGCGCACCTGCATGGCATGCAGGGGGTCAGGGGTTCGAGTCCCCTCAGCTCCACCGTGCAAAGTAGGAAAAAGGGAACCATCACCTGGTGATGGTTCCCTTTTTCATTGCTCCCTGGAAGCGGGCCGGCCCCGGTGCAAAACCCTTCCCGCGCAGGTCAAACCGGCGTACAACTGATCATGGAGGGCACAGCGTCCCGCCGCTGGTCTTCATTCACCAGAGTCCAGCCCCGGGACGTCGCTGACGAGGAGGTCGCAGATGTCCCAGGCGAATGAGTCCGGCTACGGTGCGAATGGCGAAGGGGTTCCCCACGGAACGCCGCTGTCGCGTGATACAGCCATCCGGGGACCGGCCAGGCCGGCTCCGTATATTGGGGCCGGCCTCCTGCTGGCGGCAGCCATTCTCCTCCCGCTGATGCCGCAGCTGTACTCCTTTGACACACCCCGGCTGGGCGGCATGCCGTTTTTCTACTGGTACCAGCTGGCATGGGTGCCAATTTCCGCCGTGCTGACCGGCACAGCCTATTGGCTGGTCACCAGGGAAGACCGACGACGGCGGGCTGAAGCACGGGCCGGCGGCCCGCCGAGGGCGGGTGGCGCCCCCGCCCGGACCGGCCGGGGAGGGGACCGGCCATGAACGGGCGCGAAATCAACTGGACCGCCCTGGTCATCGTTGTGCTGCTGTTCGTCGTCGTGGCCGTGATGGGGTTCCTCGCTGCCAAGTGGCGGCGCGGATCCGAAGTGGAGGGCCTGCACAGCCTTGACGAGTGGGGCCTGGGCGGCCGCGGGTTCGGAACCTGGATCACCTGGTTCCTGCTGGGCGGGGACCTTTACACCGCCTACACCTTTGTGGCGGTCCCGGCGGCCATGTGGGCCACGGGCGCGGTCAGCGGCTTCTTCGCCGTCCCCTACACGATCGTCCTCTACCCGATCATCTTCATCATCATGAGCCGGCTGTGGTCGGTCTCCCACC
Source organism: Pseudarthrobacter sp. AG30 (assembly GCF_003116525.1). NCBI lineage: Bacteria > Bacillati > Actinomycetota > Actinomycetes > Micrococcales > Micrococcaceae > Pseudarthrobacter > Pseudarthrobacter sp. AG30. The sequence goes on from NZ_QEHL01000003.1 coordinate 80,979, forward strand.
GCCACGGCTACGTCACCTCGGCCGACTTCGTGGGCGGCCGGTACGGCAGCCGTTGGCTTTCCCTGGCGGTGGCAGTCACCGGAATCGTAGCCACCATGCCGTATATCGCGCTGCAGCTTGTCGGCATCAAGGCGGTGCTCACAGTCCTGGGCCTGGGCAGCTCCGGCAACGTGCTGTTGACCGACCTGCCATTGATCCTGGCTTTTGTGGTCCTGGCCGCCTACACGTACACCTCGGGGCTGCGTGCACCGGCGATGATCGCCGTGGTCAAGGACCTGCTGATCTACCTCGCCGTCATCGTGGCCGTGATCTACCTGCCCATCAAGTTTGGTGGCTGGGACACGATCTTCAATTCCGCGCAGGCCAAACTGGGCACCGTCAACCAGGCCACGGGCAAGCCGGCCGGCGTCTTCATTCCAGGCGCCGCCAACTACTCCGCATACTGGTCACTCGCCCTTGGTTCAGCCATGGCTCTGTTCATGTACCCGCACTCCGTGACGGCCGTGCTGGCCTCGAAGGCACGGAACACCATCCGCCGCAACGCCGCGATCCTCCCGCTGTATTCGCTGATGCTCGGCTTCCTGGCCCTGCTGGGATTCGTTGCCATCCAGGCCGGGACCAAGCCCATCGACCTGGATGGATCGGTCAACCCGCAGCTGGTGGTCCCTCAGCTGTTCCTTGACCACTTCCCGGCCTGGTTCGCGGGAATCGCGCTGGCCGCCATCGCCATCGGTGCCCTGGTGCCGGCAGCGATCATGTCGATCGCCGCCGCGAACATGTTCACCCGCAACATCTACCGCGACTTCATCCGGCCCGACGTGGACGCCAGGACCGAAGCGAAAGTATCCAAGATCGTCTCCCTGGTGGTGAAGGTGGGCGCATTGGTCTTCGTCATCGCCATGGACCAGTCCGCCGCCATTAACATGCAGCTGCTGGGCGGCATCTGGATCCTGCAAACGTTCCCGGCGGTAGTGGCCGGCCTGTACACCCGCTGGTTCGACCGGTGGGCCCTCCTGGCCGGCTGGGCAGTGGGCATCGTATTCGGAACAGTCTCCGCCTATAACGTGGTCAACCCTGTCACCAAGGCGCACTTTGGTGGCTCGGTGGCAGCCTTCCCGGGGACGGACTTCAGCGTGTACATCGCGGTGTCCGCGTTCGCGCTTAACCTGGTGGTCGCCGTCGTCCTGACTGTGGTGCTGCGGGCACTGAAGGTCCGGACGGGGGAGGACCTGACGCGGCCCACGGACTACGCCGCCGATGAGACCGACCCGAAGGTCGTGCAGATCGAGCAGACCCAGCATTACACCCAGCCGGGTGGCCCGTCGCCAGTGGCCTAGCCGCCCATCCGGGCCTGGTGTCACAACCAGTCGTGGCGGCGCAGTGGCGGCTCAGCCCCGCCCGGCCGGCGGGCAAGGACCTGGTTGACGCCGGTCAGCCCGTTTTCGAAGCCCAGGGCGCTGGCCGCCATGTAGAGGCGCCATACCCTGGCGCGCCCCGCCCCGGCGAGGGCTACCGCTTCGTCCCAGTTCTCTTCCAGCCGCCGGACCCAGGCCCGGAGGGTCAGGGCATAGTGGCGGCGGAGGGCCTCGACGTCGAGGACTTCGAACCGGGCTGTTTCCAGGGCGGCCACCATCTCGCCCAGGCTGATCATTTCCCCATCGGGGAAAACGTACCGGGGAATGAACGAGTCGGGATCGGGGCTGGTGGGGCCGGCATTCCAGGAGATGGCGTGGTTCAGCAGCCGGCCGCCGGGCTTGAGCAGCCCGAAGAGCGCTGCGGCGTAGGCGGGGGTCTGGGCCCGGCCCACGTGCTCGGACATGCCAATGGAGCTGATGGCGTCGAACGGTCCGTCGTGCACATCCCGGTAGTCCTGCACCCGGATCTCCACGCTGCCGGTGAGGCCGGCATCTGCAGCCCGTTTGGCGGCCAGGGCGGCCTGTTCCGTCGACAGCGTCACCCCCACCACGCTGACCCCGTACCTGGCGGCCGCGTGGAGGGCGAAGCTGCCCCAGCCGCACCCCACGTCCAGGACCCGCATCCCGGGCTGGAGGCCCAGTTTGCGGCAGACCAGGTCCAGTTTGGCCTCCTGCGCGGCGTCCAGGCCCACGTCCGGCGCCTGCGGATCCGGCGCGCCGGCGGCCGGCCATACCGCGCAGGAATAGACCATGGAGGATCCCAGCACCAGGGCATAGAAATCATTGCCGACGTCGTAGTGATGGGAGATGGCGGCAGAATCCCGGCCCCGGGAATGCATCCGGCCCTTCCGTGCAATGCGGGCCTCCTCCGGCGGCGGAACCGGGTTGGGACCTACCGCGCCCAGCCTGACCGCAGTCCGTGCCAGCAGCAACAGTTCGCGGGCAGTGGGCGGACGGAAGGGGCCGGGCTCGGCAAACTTCCCTGCCGAGCTCAGTGCCCCGAAGGCCGCGAACACGTCTCCCGGAGCGTCGATCTCACCCGCTACATACGCCCGGCTCAGTCCCAGTTGCCCCGGTGACCACAGCATCCGCCGGAGTGCCCGGCGTGACCTGAACTCCAGGACCGGGGCGTCCGCGGGCCCGGCCTCGGAGCCATCCCAGGCCCTCAGGCGCAAGGGGATCCGATCCGTCCCCAGCACCACCCCCAACGCTGTTGCCAGCCGGTCAGCATGTCCCGTGGCCTTGGTGGCTCCCGCAGTGTCCATGGGCCCACCCTAAGGCTGTGCTGCCCTCCGCGACTATCATTGGGGAGTGATTCCTGAGCCGACCGATGTGGTGGTCATCGGGGCGGGCCAGGCCGGCCTGTCCGCCGCCTACCACCTGCAGCGCCGGGGATTCGATTTTGCGGTGCTCGACGCCGAGGACGGTCCGGGCGGTGCCTGGCGGCATCGGTGGAAGAGCCTGCGCATGGCAACGGTCAACGGAATCAGCGACTTGCCGGGGATCCCCAAACCGGACGTCGATCCAACCGAGCCCAGCTCCCAATTCCTGACCCGCTACTTTGGCGGCTACGAGGCCGCCCTGGGCCTTGCCGTGCACCGGCCCGTCAAAGTGCGTGCTGTCCGGCGGGAAGACGAGGACCCGGCCGGACGGCTGAGGGTGGAGACGTCCGACGGCGTCTGGAGCGCCAGGGCCCTCATCAACGCCACCGGCACCTGGAGCCGCCCGTTCTGGCCCATCTACCCGGGCCGGTCCTCATTCCGCGGCCGCCAGCTGCACGTTGCCGACTACGTCTCCGCCGCTGAATTCACGGGCAAGCACGTGATTGTGGTGGGCGGCGGCATCTCCGCCGTCGGCCTGCTGGACGAGATTTCCCGGGTGACGTCCACCAGCTGGTTCACGCGCCGGGAACCGGCCTGGCGGGACGCCCCTTTCGATGCCCGGGCCGGGCACGACGCAGTGGCCCTGGTGGAGGACCGTGTCCGCCGGGGCCTCCCGCCGCAAAGCGTCGTATCGGCGACCGGACTAATCTGGACTCCGGCGCTCCGCGCAGCACGGGAGCGCGGCGTCCTTGACCGGCAGCCCATGTTCACGTCCATCGAACCGGACGGAGTCCGCCGCGCCGATGGCAGTTTCCTGAAGGCGGACGTCATCCTGTGGGCCACCGGCTTCAGGGCCGAACTGGAACACCTTGCCCCGCTCCACCTCCGCGGACCGGGCGGCGGGATCGCGATGGAAGGAACCCAGGTGGCAGCTGAGCCGCGCGTCCACCTGGTGGGCTACGGTCCGTCGTCGTCCACCATCGGCGCCAACCGGGCCGGCCGGGCTGCAGTGGCAGCCATCGCGGCACTGCCCGGGATGGCTCCGGCGGCGGAAACGGTAACGTGGGGGTGACTCCGGGGAACCCGGGGCCGGCACGGACGACAGAAGGCGGCAGGACAGCGGTGGCAGCACATACCCTGGCGGAGATTTTCGATGTCCTGCGCCGGCGGCCCGATGTTGAAGCGCCCAACCTCCACGCCTGGGACGCCACGGACCGGCTGCTCCTGGACACCGCTGTGCAGCTTGGCCGGTCCGGCAGCACCATTGCCGTCATCGGTGACCGTTACGGCGCCCTGACCTTGGGCGCCTCCGCAGTCCTCGCCCCGGCCTCCCTGCGCGTGCACCAGGATCTGGTGACGGGGGAGCGGGCGCTGCGGTTGAACGCCGCGCAATGCGACGCACAGTTGCCGGGATACGCCGGTGACGGCACGGAGTTCGTCCAGCTGCCCCTCGGGCCTGAGCTCCTGGCAGGCGCGGAAACTGTCCTGCTGCAACTGCCCAAGACCCTGGCGGAGCTGGAGGAGATTGCGGCTGCCGTCGCCCGCCATGCGGCCCCCGGGGTGCTGCTGCTGGCCGGCGGCAGGGTCAAACACATGTCCCTGGGCATGAACGCGGTCCTGGAACGCTTTTTCGCGTCCGTCCAGCCGCAGCTCGCCCGGCAAAAGTCGCGGCTGGTCCTGGCCGCCGGACCAAAGCCGGCCGCACCGCCACGCTTTCCGGTGGTGGAGCACCTCGCTGAGCTGGACCTTGACGTTGCCGCCCACGGCGCTGTCTTCGCCGGCGCCAAACTGGACATCGGCACCCGATTCCTGCTGACGTTCCTGCCCGCCATGAAACCGGCACGGCACGCCGTCGACCTCGGCTGCGGCACCGGCATCCTCGCCGCCATGTACGCCCGCCAGTTCCCTGGCGCCGCCGTGACGGCCACCGACCAGTCCGCGGCCGCCGTGCAGTCGGCCCTCGCCACCGCACGGGCGAACGGCCTGGCGGACCGGATCACTGTCTTGCAGGATGACGCGCTCAGTACCTTCCCCGACGGCGCTGCCGATGCCGTCCTGCTGAACCCGCCCTTCCACGTTGGCGCCGGCGTCCACGCGGGCGCCGGGATCAAGATGATCGAGGCGGCAGGACGCGTCCTGGCCGCCGGCGGGGAGCTGTGGACGGTCTTCAACCGGCACCTTGCCTACCTGCCGGCGCTGGAACGGCACGTCGGACCCACCGTCGTGGAAGGCATGAATCCTAAATTCACCGTCACGCGAAGCGTCCGCCGTCCCCGCTGATCCGGGCCGGCGGCTGCCACCCGTTGACCGGCGCCCACCGCCAACCCGCCGCTGACGTGGACCGTTCCCGCGCCGCGCCGCCGCCCGGCCATGTGGGCGGGCGCCCGCCCGTAACGTACGATTCAAAGCATCACCGTATGCAGGTAGCCGAAGACGTTTAGGGGACACCGTGTCTGAGATCCGCCAATCTTCTCCGAGGCGCGGAACCAACTTGCCCAGGATGGGGGATTTCAACCTCACCGTCATCCTTGACGCGATCCGCAGGACCACCGGCGGTTTGAGCCGCGTGGAACTCGCGCAGATCGTGGGCCTGTCCCCGCAGACCATCTCCAATATTTCCCGGCGCCTGCTGGACCAGAACCTGATCGTGGAAGCCGGCAAAGAGGGCAGCGGACCGGGCAAGCCACGCACCATCCTGCGGCTCAACCCTGGCGGAATGTACGCCTTGGGTGTCCACCTTGACCCGGCAGTGACCACGTTCGTGGTCCTGGACCTGGTGGGGGCGGTGGTCCGGCATTCACGCATCAAGACCCCGGGCGGGAACGATCCCTCCGCCGTCATCAACACCATCGCCGCGGAACTGGCGCAGCTCGTCACCGATTCCGGCGTGGACCGCAGCCGCATCGCAGGCGTGGGCGTGGCCGCTCCCGGCCCCATCGACCTGGACAACGGCACCGTGGTGGACCCGCCGCTGCTGCCGGGCTGGGACCGGGTGGAACTGCGTGAGGCGCTGGCCAGGGCCACCGGCTACTCGGTGCTGGTGGACAAGGACGTCACCAGCGCGGCAGTGGCGGAAACCTGGGCGGGCGGCCCCAGCGGCGCGGGGAGCTTCGTCTTCATGTACATGGGGACCGGCATCGGCTGCGGCATCGTCCTCAACGACGAGGTCATCCGCGGAACCTCCGGCAATGCCGGCGAGATCGGCCACATCGTGGTGGATCCGGACGGCCCTCCCTGCGACTGCGGCCAGCGGGGCTGCGTCAAATCCTCCTGCATCCCGCAGGTGCTGGTGGCAGAGGCGGAAGCGGCCGGCATCCTGGAAGGATCCCCGGCCAGCAGTGCCGCCGAAATCAAGCAGAGCTTCGCCGACCTCTGCGCACACGCCTACGGCGGTGACGAACGGGCCTCCGCCATCCTGGACAAGTCAGCCGTCCTGGTGGCACGGGCAGTTTCAGTGGTCACCAACACCCTGGATGTTGAACGGGTTGTCTTCGGCGGGCCGTTCTGGACCTGCCTGTCCCAACGCTACCTGGAGCTGATCCCGTCCCTCCTGGATACCAACAGCGCCGCCCGCCTGATCCACCCCATCGAAGTTGTGGGCACCGGCGTAGGGGAGGACGTGGGCGCCATCGGCGCAGCATCGCTGGTCCTGGAACATACCCTCGCGCCCCGCGCCCAGCGGCTGCTGCTGGAAAGCTGACCGGACCATGCTTCGCCGGGTATCCGCCACGGTGTCCCTGCTGGCCGCCGCAGCACTGGCCCTCGCCGGCTGTACTCCCGCCGATCCTGCAGGCGGCAAGACGATCAAGGTGGCCTACCAGAAGACGGATTCCTTCACCGCACTGGACACCATGTTCCAGGACGCCAAGAAGGAGTTCGAAGCAGCAAACCAGGGCATCACCGTTGAACTCCAGCCCATCCAGGCAAACGACGACGACTACGGCACCAAACTGGCCCTCGCGCTCAGGTCGCCTGCCACTGCCCCCGACGTTTTTTACGAAGACACTTTCAAGGTCCGTTCGGACGTGGATGCCGGGTACCTCTTGAACCTGGACAGCCGGCTGGCGGCGTGGGAAGACTGGGACAAGTTCGACGCCGGCGCGAAGGAAGCCGGGAAGGCGGACGACGGCGGCACCTACGCAGTGCCGCTGGGCACCGACACACGGGCCATCTGGTACAACAAGAAAGTCTTTGAAGCCGCGGGCATCGCGCTGCCCTGGCGCCCGGCCACCTGGCAGGACATCCTGGACACCGCCAGGAAGATCAAGGCCTCGAACCCCGCCGTGATCCCGTTCAACATGTACGCCGGCAAAGGCACCGGCGAGGGAACAGTGATGCAGGGGTTCTACGAGCTGCTCTACGGCACCGGTGCCGGCCTCTATGACCAGGATGCGAAAAAGTGGGTCGTCGGCTCAGCAGGCTTCAAGGATTCACTCGCCTTCCTCCAGACGCTCTACCAGGAGGGCCTCGCAGTGCCGCCTGCCGATGCGCTGGACCCGAACGTCTGGAAGAAGGTGTTCGGGGACTGGTTCCCGAAAGCACAGTTGGGCGCCACCGTGGAAGGCTCCTATACGCCGTCGTTCTGGCAAAAAGGTGGAAGCTACGAATGGCCGGCGTACGCGCAGGACATGGGCGTGGCCCCGTTCCCCACGCAGAACGGCGGGGCACCGGGTGCCGTGAGCATGTCCGGCGGCTGGACCTTGGCCGTGGGCGCGGAAACCAAGCAGCCTGACCTCGCCTTCACGTTCCTGACCACGGCGCTGAATGCAAAGAACTCCCTGCAGTTCACGGTCGCCAGTTCACAGATCGCCGTCCGCACCGACGTCGCAGCCGATCCGGGCTACCAGTCCGCCAACCCCTTCGTCAAAGACGTGTCCAGCCTGGTGTCGGTGACCCGCTACCGCCCCGCCACCTCGGACTACCCCCGGATCTCCGCTGCCGTCCAGGAGGCCACCGAAGCCGTCATCACGGGCAAGAGGACCCCGGAGCAGGCGGCCGCCGACTACGACACGGCCGTGGCAGGCATCGTGGGCGGCGACAAGACCGTCCGGAAGTAGCGGTGGCACGCCACCACCAACGTCGGCAGCTCGCCCGCTACCTGCCGGTCCTGCCGGCCGTCCTGCTGCTTGCTGTCTTCCTGGCGGGCCCGGTGCTGTGGGCGTTCCAGGCCTCGCTGACCAATGCCGGACTGACCGGCCGGCATGCCAGGAACCCGGAATGGGTGGGTCTGGAGAACTACCAGCGGCTGTTGCAGGACCCGGTGTTCCCGCTCTCGCTGGCCCTGACGGTGCTGTTCGTGGGCGGCTCCGCCGTTCTGGGCCAGAACGTCCTGGGACTGGCCCTGGCGGTCCTTCTGCGCCGGGCACGGCCCGCAGTCTCGGCGGTGGTGGGTACCGCCGTCGTTGCCGCCTGGGTCTTGCCCGAAATCGTGGCGGCTTTCGCTGCCTACGCCTTCTTCAGCCGCGACGGGACGCTCAACCAGTTGCTCGGCGGGATGGGACTGGCGGAGGTCGACTGGCTCTACGCCGTGCCCATGCTGGCCGTGATCATGGCGAACGTGTGGCGTGGCACCGCCTTCTCCATGCTGGTGTACCGCGCGGCGCTGGGCGGGGTGCCGGCCGAGCTCACCGAAGCGGCACACATGGACGGTGCCGGCGCCTGGCAGCGGCTGGTGTTCATCACCCTGCCGGTGATCCGGGGCAGCATCGCCACCAACCTGATGCTGGTCACGCTGCAGACCCTGGCCGTGTTCACCCTGATCTGGGTCATGACCGCGGGCGGTCCGGCCAACGGCAGCTCCACATTGCCCGTCATGGCCTACCAGGAGGCCTTCAAATTCGGCGATATCGGCTATGGCACGGCGGTCGCCTCGGTGCTGATCCTGATCGGGGCAGTGTTCGGGGCCGCCTATCTTCGACTCTTGCGGGAGCAGAAGCCGTGACCGCCGCTCGGACTGCCCTCCGGCCACGGGCCCGCCGCCGTCCGCGGGGGAGCGCGGTGGCGGATGCCGTCCTGCTGGTGATCGGCGCGTGCTTCGTGCTGCCGCTGCTGTGGCTGGTCCTCGGTTCGCTGGACCCGGCCGCCGGGCATGGCACCAAAGTTCCGCTGCGGCCTGCCCTGGACAATTTTTCCGCAGTCCTCACCCCGGAGCTGCTGTTCCGGCCGCTGTGGAACAGCCTGTTGCTTTCTGCAGGGACCGGTGCCGTGACGCTGGCAGCGGCCGTATTGGCTGCCTATCCGCTCTCCCGTTTCCGGTCGCGGTTCAACACCCCGTTCCTCTACGGCATCCTGTTCGGCACCTGCCTGCCGGTGACGGCCATCATGGTTCCGGTGTACGGATTGTTCGTTCAGCTTCAGCTGTTGGATTCCTTGCCCGCCACAGTGCTGTTCCTGTCCGCGACCAGCCTGCCCATGGCCATCTGGATGACCAGGAACTTCATGGATGCGGTGCCCTTGGCCGTGGAGGAGGCCGCCTGGGTGGACGGGGCATCCCGGCTGGCTGCCTTGCGTTCAATCGTGCTGCCGCTCATGGGCCCGGGCCTGGGCGTGGTGTTTATCTTCGTGTTCATCCAGGCCTGGGGGAACTTCTTCGTACCGTTCGTGCTCCTGCTCTCTGAAGCCAACCAGCCGGCGGCGGTATCGATCTTCAGCTTTTTCGGCCAGTACGGGGCCGTGGCGTATGGCCAGCTGGCCGCCTTCTCCATCCTGTACTCCCTGCCGGTGCTGGCCCTCTACGGCATCGTGGCGCGCGGCGCCGGCAACCCGTTGGCGCTGTCGGGAGCTGTCAGGGGTTAGTCGATGTCCTCCAGCACCACCCCGAAGGGGAGGGTATCGTCCAGGTGGGCTTGGTGTCCGTGGTGGGTGTCCACTACGCGGACGCCGTGCAGTTTGTCCGCCGCGGACTGCATCAGGACCGGCCTGACGGTGTCGACGAACAACTGGTTCTTGCCGGCGAGGTACTCCTTGTAACTGTCTGGAAGCTCGGTCATGGCAAAAGGATAGACCTGCCTGGCCCGCATGGGGAGGGGTGCCCATTGCCGTTCCGGGCCCCGCGGTCTTGGATAGGATGGCGGGCGGGACACGGCCGGCCCGGCCCGCGACTCCATCACCGTCACCAGGGGGAATACCAGTGCTTTCGACCAGCGTGCCCGCAAGAATCGAACCGGCGGAGCTGGCCAGGGCGCAGCAGGTGGTCGCGAACATTTCCCGCAGTTTCGACGCCAAGGTGGTGGGGCAGTCCCGGCTGCGCGAATCGCTCCTGGTGGGCCTGCTGACCGGCGGCCACATCCTCCTCGAAAGCGTCCCGGGACTGGCGAAAACCACTGCGGCGCAAACGGTGGCCGAGGCCGTCAGCGCCGAGTTCCGCCGCATCCAGTGCACCCCGGACCTGCTGCCCAGCGACATTGTGGGAACACAGATCTACGACGCCGCCAAAGGAACTTTCGTCACCCAGCTGGGTCCGGTGCACGCAAACATCGTGCTGCTGGACGAGATCAACCGCTCCAGCGCCAAGACCCAGAGCGCCATGCTGGAGGCCATGCAGGAACGCCAGACCTCCATCGGCGGCCAGGACTACCGGCTGCCCTCGCCGTTCCTGGTCCTGGCCACCCAGAACCCGATCGAGCAGGAAGGCACCTACCAGCTCCCCGAAGCCCAAATGGACCGCTTCATGCTCAAGGATGTGCTGGACTACCCCTCGCCTGCGGAGGAAGCGGAGATTATCCGCAGGATCGATGCCGGCATCTTCACCGCGGACCAGAAGCCTGCTGCCGCCGCCTCCCTCGACGCCATCACCGAAATCCAGGCCCTCGCCAGGCGGATCTACATTGATCCTGCGGTGATCAACTACATCGTGGGGCTGGTGTACGTGACCCGGCATGCTTCGCAGTACATCGACTCCCGGCTTGCCGGATTCATCGAATTCGGCGCCAGCCCCCGCGCCAGCATCGCCTTCAGCCAGGCGTCCCGCGCGGTGGCCCTGTTGAATGGCCGCGACCACGTCATCCCCGAGGACGTCAGGTCGCTGGCCCACCGGGTGCTGCGGCACCGGCTGATCCTGAACTTCGACGCCGTGGCCGAGCAAGTGCCGGTCGAATCGGTGATCGACGCCATCGTCGCAGCCGTCCAGACCCCCTGACCCCGCATGCCAAGCCTGCTCCAGCGCGTGAAGTCGAAGATGGCCATCTTCGCGCACCGGAAAGCCCGGGGAATGCTCGACGGCGAATATGGTTCCGTCTTCCGTGGCCGCAGCCTCGACTTCGATGACCTGCGCGCCTACGTTCCCGGTGACGAGGTCCGCGACATCGACTGGAAGGCCTCGGCGCGCCACGGCTCACCCCTGATCCGGCGCTATGTGGCAGTCCGGAGGCAAACAGTCCTCCTCGTTACCGATACCGGGCGCAACATGGCTGCGGAGGCCAAATCCGGGGAGGCAAAGAAGGACATTGCCATCCTCGCACTGGGAGTCCTGGGCTACCTTGCCCTCCGCCATGGGGATGTGGTGGGCCTGGTCTGCGGCGACTCTTCCACCACCCGGTCCCTGCCCGCTAAGGGCGGTGAGGAGCACCTGGAGCGGCTGCTGAGGCACGTCGACACCAACACCAGGCTGGACGGCCCCCCGAGCAGGCTCCAGGACCAGTTGAAGCACGTGGCCGCCAACGTCAAGGGCCGCCGCCTGTTGTTCGTCGTCGCGGATGAACTGCCCGCTGATGACGCCACGGGCCAGCTCCTCCGCAGGCTCCGCGCGCAGCACGAGATCCTCTGGCTGACGGTCCGGGACGCGGACCTGGCGCCGTCCAGCCAGGAGATACGGGAATCTTCCACCTCCGATTCCTATAGCGTGGCCGATTCCGCGGTCATGGCCTGGCAGCCTGCGGCGGCGGCCGGCGTGGCGGCCGCCTATGCCACCGCGGCCGCCCAGCGCGATGCGGAGCGCAAGGCCATGCTGCGTGCTGCGGGGATCGTGGAGGGGGATGTGGCCGCCAGCGACGACGTCATGACCGGTCTGTTTGCCCTGCTGGAAAGGCACCGGCGTGCAGGCTGACCCCGGATTCTACGGACCGCTGCCGTACAACCCCGCATGGGTGTGGTGCGGAGCGGCAATCCTGGCCCTGGTGGCCGGCTGGTACGCCTTCGTGTGGTTAAGCTCCCGTGCCGGCCCCGCTTCCGGTTCCGCACCGGCGCGTCCCGCCCTGACAGACCTCCCGTCGCTCAAGGCCGCCTACCTGCAGCGCATCCGTGACGTGGAACGCGATGCTGCAGCAGGCACCCTCGACGCCCGGGCCGCGCACCAGCAGATCAGCATGCTCCTGCGCGGATTCGTCCGGGACGCCACCGGGGTGGACGCCACCCGGATGACGCAGCAGGACCTGGCGCAGCACCCGCTTCCTGCGGCCGCGGACGCCGTCGAAGCCCTCTACCCGGCCGAATTCGGGCCCGGTCCGCTGCCCTCCGTGGGCGCCTCCGCGGCAAGGACTTCGGCGGTGGTGCGCGCATGGAGTTGATGTTGTGGTGGGTGCTGCTGCCGGCTGCCGCTGCCGTGGCGTGGGCCGTGTGGGCCGGGCTGCGGCGCAACGGACGGGAAGACGTTCGACGCCGTCCGGTGGCCCACGCGGACCGGCTCACCGCGCTGCCGGAATACCAGGCAGCCCTTCGGCGGCACCGGAGATGGCTGCTCGTGGCCGGGACCGCGTGTGCCCTGCTGCTGGCCTCGACGGCGGTGGCTGCTGCCCGCCCCGTGGACGTGGCAACCACCCGGCCGGAGCAGCACAACCGGGACATCATGCTGTGCCTGGACGCATCCGGCTCCATGAGCAACGCCGACGCCGCAGTGGTGGACGTCTTCGCCGGCCTGGCCAGGAAGTTCGACGGCGAGCGGATCGGCCTGACCATTTTCGACAGCAGCGCTATCCAGGTGTTCCCGCTGACGGACGATTACGCTTATGCCCAGGAGCAACTCCAGGCCGCCAAGGACGCTTTCGACGGCAAGCCCGGCAGCTCCGGATTCCTGGACGGCACCTGGAGCGGCCGTGGTTCCTCGCTGATCGGCGATGGCCTGGCGTCCTGCCTGAACAGTTTCCAGGGCGCCACCGGCCCGGGTGCCGCCGGACCGCAGCGCTCGCGGTCGATAGTGCTGGCCACTGATAACTTCCTTTCCGGCAAACCCATCATGACCCTGGAGCAGGCGGCGCAACTGGCCAAGGAAAGGTCGGTGCACGTCTACGCCCTGAATCCGGGAGACGTTGACTACGGCGCCGGGACGGACCAGCCGGGCGCCCGGCTGCGGGCTGCGGCGGAGTCTACGGGCGGCTCCTACTACGCCCTGGACAGCCCTGACGCCGTGGCCGGGATCGTGTCCGGCGTCGAAAAGACCGAGGCTGCTGCAATCCAGGGAGCGCCGCGGGCCGTGCTGACGGAGGTTCCCGGAGTACCGCTGGCCACCGCAGCTCTGTCTGCACTGGTACTCTGCGCTGCACTGTGGCAGGTGCAGCCACCGCTGAGGCGCGGCCGGCATGGCACGCCGCCACGTCCCGCCGGGCCGGGGCGCCGTGCATGGTGCAGGCGTTCCGCCGTCGTCCTGCTCGTCGGGGCAGCAGCCCTGCGGCCCGGCCTGCCCGGCGGTAACGTGCCGGCCGCCTCGACGGACCTCAACGTGTTCTTCGTGGTGGACACCACCACCAGCATGGTGGCCGAGGACTACGGCGGCGCAACCCCGAGGCTCGAAGGCGTCCGCAAGGACATCAAGGCCATTGCGGAACAGCTGCCGGGCGCGCGTTTTTCAGTCATCACCTTCGACACCACCGCCCATGTCCGGATGCCGTTGAGCACCGATACCCTGGCCCTTGAGACCATCACCGACGTCCTCGAGCCCCAAGTCACCGCTTACGCCAAGGGCAGCAGCATCACCGCCGCCAGGCAGGTCCTCGCAGAGCGGCTGGCCGCCGCCCGGGACAGCCACCCCGGCCGCCCGCGGCTGGTGTACTACCTGGGTGACGGGGAACAGACCAGTGGCACGGAACCGGAGGCAATGGCGTTCGACGCCGGACTGGTGGCTGGGGGAGCGGTCCTCGGCTATGGCACGGCGGAGGGCGGCCGGATGAAGGAAAACTCCGGCCTGGACGCCGGCGACGGTTCTGCCGGCGGCGCTGCGACAGGACCGCACGGCGGATATGTCCAGGACAACGGCGCAGGGGACGCACGCTCCGTCATCGACGAGGGACGGCTCCGGACCATTTCGGCGCAACTGGGCGTACCGTACGTGCATCGGGACGCGGGCGCCCCGGTGGCGGACATGATGCGGCAGGCGCACCCGGGAAAGGCGGAACACTCGGACGGCGACGGTTCCGTCGCGGCCCGGACCGAGGTGTATTGGCTGTTGGCCGCCGGTGCGTTCCTGCTGGCCCTGCCCGAAGCGGCGGCGGTCCTGCGCCGGCTGCGCGGGCTCCCGCGGCCGGCACGGGCGGAGGCCGTACGGTGAAGCCTCCGGTCCGCCGCCGTCGCCTGCTGCTCTGGTCGCTGCTGCCGGTGCTCCTGGCGCTGTGCGTGGCGGCAAAGCTCCTCAGCCTCGGCGTCCTCGCCGAGCATGCTGCCGTACGGTACGCGGCCGGGGACGCTTCCGGCGTGGACGCCGCCGCCGGTGGCCTCGGCGTGGCCAACGTGGTGGAGCCGCACAAAGCGCCGTTCGCCGCCGGCGGCGCTGCGGTGCTGCGCGGAGACTACGGGGCCGCCCGGACCGACTTCGAAACGGCTCTCCGCACCGTCCCGGCCGGTTCCGGGGATGAATGCCTGATCAGGGTCAACCTGGCCCTGGTGATCGAACGCCTTGGTGACGAACGGCTGGAGGCCGGGGATCCGGCGTCGGCCGCTGCCCTGTACCAGTCCGCACTGGCCGCGGCGAAGGAGGCACCGGGTTGCTTGTCGCCGGACGCGCCAGCCGGGGCCGGTGGACGGTTGGGGCAAGCCGCCGAACGGCTGGAAGGAAAGCTTAGCTCGGCCGCCCAAGGGCCAGGCCCAACAGCGGCACCATCGACGGAGCCCGCGCCTGTCCCTTCGGCAGAGGCGCGGCAAAGCCAGCTGGACCAACTTCAGGACAGTGCGCGGCAGGCCGAGCGGGAACGGAACAGCGGCCGTGAACGCGAGCAATACCTGGACGACTCCAGCGGAACGGCGCCGGACCGGCCCTGGTAGGGCTGGTCCGCCGGCGAAGGAAATTCTGCAGCGGGTGTGGAACACGCCGTAAAACTGCGTCTTATTCGGTTGCCGACTTGAATGCACCCTCCGTGCCCCCATAGAGTCGTAGACAAGTTACCGCGGTAACGTGTCAGCGATCCTCCGTTCCGGAGGGTGTGGGTGCCCCCATGTGGGCCTGACATTTGCTCACGGACTACTTCATTCCAGGCGTAACAGTCGCGGCTGCGTCCTCAATGGAGTCCCTCCGTGTTCCCCAAACTCAATTCATTGCGGGTTTCCCTGTAGATTTACCGGCAGGCAACCCCAGTGGCCCAAAGCCAAGGACGCAAATGTCACCACCAAGCCTCATTGAAGCACACCCAAACCTCTCGGACACCGCCCCGGTGGCACTGTCCTATGAGCTGTTCCCGCCGCGCTCCCCGGCCGCCGCCGAGACGCTCTGGACCACCATCCGTGAACTCGAGACCACGGCGCCCGACTACGTCTCCGTGACGTACGGTGCCAGCGGATCCAACCGTGACACCGCCGTCGAACTCATTAACCGGCTCCTGCTTGAGACCACCCTCCGGCCGCTGGCACACCTGACCTGCGTTGGAAACACGCCGCAGGAGCTGGCCGGAATCATCGGCGAACTGCTGGACATCGGAGTGCGGGGCATCCTCGCGCTGCGGGGCGACCTGCCCAAGGACGGCGTCCGGCCCTCCGACGGTGCACTGCGGTACGCCCAGGACCTGATCGAGCTGATCAGGCGGGTGGAGCAGCGGCGTTCAGCACTGCTCTGCGCCGGAAAGATCGCCGTCGGCGTGGCCGCGTATCCCTCCCGGCACCCGGAATCGCCCAGCGAGGAACACGACGTCGAGGTGCTGCTGGCCAAGCAGCGTTCCGGCGCCGACTTCGCCATCACCCAGGTGTTCTTCGAGACCGAGCAGTACGCGAACCTCCTCACCAGGGCACGCCGCGCCGGAGTCACCATCCCGATCATCCCCGGCGTCATGCCGCTCACCAGCCTCCGCCGGCTCACCCGGCTCGGTGAACTGGCCGGCGTCGAACCGGCACCCGCACTGATGGAACGCCTGGCCGCCGCCGACAGCGACCTCGAACGCCTCCACATCGGCGTCGACGCCACGGTGGACCTGGCCAATGCCGCCCTGGATGCCGGAGCCCCCGGTATCCACCTCTACACCTTCAACGAGCACCAAAGCGCGCTCGAAGTGCTGGACAAGCTGGCCCTGCCGCGCCACAGCCGCCTGGGCACCCGCCGGGACTCCACCGCCCGGCCCCAGCTCGCCAGCTGAGCACTTCCCGGCCGAACCCCACAGACCACCCCCGCACGCTCCACACTTCCTAGGAGAACTCCATGCCTGAACTGACCGCGCCCAAAAACACCCCGTTCCCGTCGGCATCGCTGCTCGGCTACCCGCGCATCGGCCGCCGCCGCGAACTCAAGAAGGCCGTTGAAGCCTACTGGGCAGGCAAAATTGACGCCGCCGCCCTCGACGCCGCCGCCAAGGACATCCAACTGACCATCGCCCGGCGCCTGCAGGACCTTGGCCTGACCGAAGCCGCCGCCGTGCCGGGGACGTTCTCCTACTACGACCAGGTCCTGGACACCACCGCCCACCTGGGCGCCGTCCCGGCCCGCTTCGGCAAGCTCCTCGACGCCGAGGGCCGCCTGGACATCGACGCGTACTTCACCCTGGCCCGCGGCAACAAGGACCAGCAGCCGCTGGAAATGACCAAGTGGTTCGACACCAACTACCACTACCTGGTCCCGGAGATCGGCCCGGAGACCGAATTCAACCTTGCCTCCACCGCCAAGGTGGACGAGTTCGCGTTCGCGCTGGAGAACGGCATCGAGACCCGCCCCTACATCGTGGGTCCGGTCACCTACCTGCTGCTGTCCAAGGCGTCAGACGACGCACCGGCCGGCTTTGCGCCGCTGTCGCGGCTGGCGGACATCCTCCCCATCTACGTCCAGCTCCTCGAACAGCTCGCTGCCGCCGGCGCCAGCTGGGTCCAGCTCGACGAGCCCGCCCTGGTGGTCGACCAGGACCTCCCTGCCGCCCAGATCGAAGCCGCGGTTGCCCGGGCCTACGAGGTACTGACCGCTGCGGCCAACCGCCCGCAGATCCTGGTCTCCTCCCCGTACGGTTCCCTCGACGGACAGCTTGGCACCCTTGCTGCCACCAACATCGACGCCCTGCACATCGACGTCTTCAAGGGCGCCGTTCCGTCCGCCGCGGCGCTGGCAGGACTGGGCAACAAGACCCTGGTTGCCGGCGTCGTTGACGGGCACAACATCTGGCGCAACGACCTCGCAGCGTCGGCGGCGAAGCTGGACGAGCTGAAGGGCGCCGCCGCCAAGGTTGCCGTCTCCACCTCCACCTCCACCCAGCACGTTCCCCACGACGTCGAGGAAGAAACCCAGCTGTCCGCGCAGCTCCGCAGCTGGCTGGCGTTCTCCGACCAGAAAGCCGCCGAAGTCAAGATCCTGGCGTCCTGGCTGGCCGACCCCGCGGCCGCACAGGCAGCCATCGATGACGCCACCGCCGTGATCGCTTCGCGTGCCACCGCCCACGGTGTCCGCCGCCAGGATGTGCGGGCCCGCACCGAAGCATTGACGGCTGCCGACTTCAGCCGTTCCGAATACGCCGTCCGCGAAGCCGCCCAGGAAGCGGCGCTGCAGCTGCCGCCCCTGCCCACCACCACCATCGGATCCTTCCCGCAGACCTCGGAGATCCGTTCCGCCCGTGCCCGCAACACCAAGGGCGAGCTGAGCGACGACCAGTACGAGCGGCTCATGAAGGACGAGATCAAGCGCGTCGTGGACCTGCAGGAAGAGCTGGGCTACGACGTCCTGGTGCACGGCGAGCCCGAGCGCAATGACATGGTCCAGTACTTCGCCGAGAACCTCGAAGGCTTCGACGTCACGGTCCACGGCTGGGTCCAGTCCTACGGCTCCCGCTGCACCCGCCCGTCCATCCTGTGGGGCGATGTCACCCGCAGCGCCCCCATCACGGTCAAATGGGCGGAATACGCCCAGTCCCTCACCGCCAAGCCCATGAAGGGAATGCTGACCGGGCCCGTCACCATCCTGGCCTGGTCCTTCGTCCGCGACGACCAGCCGCTGGGCGAGACCGCCAACCAGGTTGGCCTGGCGCTGCGCGATGAGATCGCCGACCTCGAAGCCGCCGGCATCAAGGTCATCCAGGTGGATGAGCCCGCCCTGCGCGAGCTGCTCCCGCTGCGCAAGGCGGACCAGGCCGGTTACCTGAAGTGGTCCGTTGACTCCTTCCGCCTGGCCACCGCCGGTGCCGCAGACGCCACCCAGATCCACACCCACCTCTGCTACTCGGAGTTCGGCGTGATTATCGACGCGATCGACGGCCTTGACGCCGACGTGACCTCCATCGAAGCAGCCCGCTCCCGCATGGAGGTTGTCCACGACCTCGAGTCCCACGGTTTCGGCCGCGGCGTTGGCCCCGGCGTCTACGACATCCACTCGCCGCGCGTTCCGGGCGAAGCCGAAGTCACCGAGCTGCTGTCCACCGCCGTCAAGCACGTCCCGTCCCGCCAGCTTTGGGTCAACCCGGACTGCGGCCTGAAGACCCGCGGCTACGCCGAGACCGAAGAGTCCCTGCGCAACCTGGCCAAGGCAACCCAGACGGTCCGCGCCGGCCTGCTGGAAGCGGCCAAGTAGGAAGTTTGAGAAGCGGGCAGGCGGCCGGTCACATCACGTGGCCGGCCGTCGCCGGTTTCTTCATCCGCCATGCGCCGACCGTCAGCCACACCGCCGACACCACGATGGCCGCAATGCCCACCAGCGTCGGTACCGCATTGTCGGCGGAGAACCCGGATTCCCCGATAATCCACCCTTGCGCCATATAGGCCAGCCCGGCCAGCGCCATCGCATAACCGGCTGTCCGGGACATTCGGTGCGAAGCGGCCACCACGAAACCCAACAACACCAACGCCGTGCCCAGCAGGATACTTTGATAGCTGCGCATGCCCCATTCCAGCCAGCGGATGCCCTCAGCCGTGGCGAACCGCGAGGCCTTCTCCGATTCGGGCGAGGCAGCCCAGGCGTCCACGGCCTGTTTCAGGGCCACCCCGTCCACCGCCTGCAGGGCCGCGTACAGCGCAATGGCCGCAGCAGCGAAAAGGGCACCAAAGCGTGCGGTCCACGCGAGCGACCGGCGCTGGCAACCGAGCACGGTGCCCAGGCAAACCAGGCCCGCGCCCACCAACGCCATGCCCACGAACTGGCCAAGATGCACGGCGGTCCAGATTCCACTGTTGGCGTAAGCGGTGAAGGCTGCCACGTGATCATTCGCGTCGTGGGATTCGGCGTGCAGGACGCCGGCGAGGATCGACACCACGACGCCGGCCAGCAGCAGCGAGGACGCCAGCCGCCGGGTTCCGCGCCTGTCATCAAACACATCCATGGCGCCTGCACTCCTTAGTGCCGGGGTGTCACAACAGCGCCGGCAGCCTCACGACTCCCAGACGATCTCGTCGTCGACCACGCCGTCCTGGTCAGCGCAGGCCACCAGGACCTCATCGGTGAAGTGCTCGCCGAGGGTGAAGTCCAGGACAAAGTAGCGTTCGGGCTGGCCGGGGTAGATGCCCACATGGCCGAGCTTCAGTGCTTTGAGGAACACCTCATTGGTGAGCTGGCTGCGGTCCTGGACACCGAACACCTTGTGCAGGTGTTCTTCCTTGAGCGCGTTGCAGTGGAAGTGCAGGTATTCCTGCGGGCTGGTGCCCTCCTGCTCAAGTTCCTCGGCGATCATCTCGCGGACCTCGTCCACCAGTTCGGGCAGGAAACGCAGCCGGTATTCGACTTTCCGGAGCGCGGCTTCATCGAAGTGGTCGTGGGCATTGATGTTCAGGTCGAGTTCCAGCGGGTGGCCGCGCAGCTCGTGCCGGGCGGCGAAGAGATGATCCATGCCGTGGTTCAGGTCGATCTCTCCAAAGTGCTGGCTCGCTACCTTGTTCATATTCTCAACATAGACCCGAAGTCCGGCCCATTCCAGCGTTCGGGGCTAATTCACTGCGGTGCGCATGCCGGCAAGGGTTTCGGCCAGCAGGTCGACGAACAGCTGCACCCGTGCCGTTTTCCGGTCATTGATCAGAAGCGCGAACACGTTGCGTGCCAGCCGGATCTCGGGGACGTCCAGCACCACTACCCCAGCCGGTTTGTTCCGCAGCGCGAGCTCCGGGACAAGGGCGGCGCCCAGCCCGGCAGCTGCCATTTCCAGGCTTGCGTGGAAGTCGTCGCTGTGCGCCACCACGCGCGGGTGCAGGTTGCAGCCGGCGAAGAGCCGCTCAATCACCATGGCATCACTGGTGCCGGGGTGGTGCATGATCCATGGCATGTCGGAGAGATGGTCCGCTGCCACCTTCGCGTCGGCGCGGAATCCCCAGCCGGCAGGCAGCACCACCCGGAAGTCGTCGTCGCCAATCCATTGCCGGTTGATCGTGTTGGGCCAGGCGAAGCCGGTCTGGCCCACCTGGAACACCACCGCCAGGTCGAGGTCGCCGCCGGTCCGCAGCCCCTGGATGGTTTGGCCCGGTTCAGCCACGGACACCCGCAGGTCAATGCCCAGCTTCTTCCAGGCCGGATTTTTCAGGATCCGCGGCAGGACATAGGTGGCGAGGCTGGGGAAGATCCCCAGCCGCAGCTCCTGGCTTCCCGTGTCCTGTGCCCTGGACGCTGCCGCCATCAGGGCTTCGATGTCCGTGAGCACTTTCGCGGCGTGGCGGGTCATGACGACGGCGGCTTCCGTAGGGACCACGGCCCGCGCCGAGCGCTGGAAGAGCGTGACGCCGGTGTCCCGCTCCAGCGCGGACATCTGCTGCGAAACAGCGGAGGCAGTATAACCAAGTGTCGCGGCGGCCGCGGCGAATGAGCCAAGCCGCGTGACCTCCAATAAGGTCTTCAAGTGCACGGGGTTTACCACCAGCCCACAGTACTGCACCCATCCGCCGCCGCCACGGTACCGAATTGCCCTCTGTACACCCGGTCCGGCGGCAGATGTCCAACAGAGGAGCACGAATTGTCACCTAATCCAGCAGTAGATGCAGGCGGGCGACGGCGCATCGCCGTCATCGGCAGCGGCGTGGCCGGACTTACGGCCGCCTACGTGCTGAACCGGCAGGACAACGTCACCTTGTTCGAGGCAGATTCACGCCTGGGCGGCCATGCCCACACCCACGACATGCCCCAGCCGGACGGCAGCGCCATCGGCGTCGATACTGGTTTCATTGTTCACAATGAACGGACCTATCCCACGCTGCTGCGCTTGTTCGCCGAACTGGGCGTGGAAACCCAGGACTCGGAGATGAGCATGTCCATCCGCTGTGACGGCTGCGGACTCGAATATGCCGGCGCCCGGGACGGCGCACGCGGCATCATCGCCAAACCGTCGAGCCTGCTGCGCGGCCGCTACCTGCTGATGCTCCTGGAGGTCACCCGCTTCTACCGGAAGGCGCGCGAACTGCTCAGGACCGCGCCGCCGTCGGCCGTCAGCGGCGAGGTGGACGTTCCCGACCTGACGCTCGGCGCCTTCCTGGAGCGGGAAAAATTCAGCCCCTACTTCATCTCGCACTTCATGACCCCGGTAGTGAGCGCCGTCTGGTCCTGCGACCCCACCACCGCATTGTCCTACCCTGCGCGGTACCTCTTCACGTTCCTCGGCCACCACGGGATGCTGGGCATCAAAGGCTCACCGCAGTGGCGCACCGTCACCGGCGGCTCCGCCCGCTACGTCGAAAAGCTGGCTGCGACCCTTCCCGATGTCCGGTTGGAAACCCCGGTCACTGCCCTTCGGCGGACCCCTGACGGTGTGGAACTGGCAACTGCCGCTGGGCTGGAAGCCTTCGACGCCGTCGTCATCGCCACCCACCCGGCGCAGGCACTGGGGTTCCTGGCCGACGCCACGCCTGCGGAGAAGGAAGCGCTCGGCGGCATGCCGTACTCGGTCAACCACACCGTCTTCCACCGGGACCCCGCAGTCCTGCCCGCGGCGGAGAATGCCAGGGCTTCATGGAACTACCGGCTTCCCGGCTGCGACGCCCGACCGGACAAAGTCCTGGTCAGCTACGACCTGACGCGCCTGCAGCGGCTTGAACCGGCCGACGGCAGGCCGTACCTGGTCAGTCTTGGCGAGTCCGAACTGATTGCCGACGTCGCCGTCCTGGACAGGATGGTCTACGAGCACCCGCAGTACACCCCCGAGTCCCTGCAGGCCCAGCAGGCCATCAAGGCTCTCAGCAACGACCGGATCGCCTATGCCGGGGCCTATCTTGGCTGGGGCTTCCACGAAGACGGCGCCCTCTCCGGGGTCCGTGCCGCGGAGCAGCTCGGCCGCACCTGGCCGGTGGCCAGGGCCGATGACGGCGGAAACTCCTCCGGCGAGGGGGAGCGGGAACTGCTTGCCGCGGAACCGGCGTGACCATGGGTGCCGCCATCTACCGCACCGCCATCTCGCATGTGCGGCAGACCCCGCTGAAGAACGCGTTCACCTACCGCAGCTACAGCTGGTTCGTGGACGTGGATGACCTGCCACGCCTGCCCCGCCTGCTCCGGCCACTGGCGGAATTCCGCGCGGGAGACCATCTGGGCGATCCCGGGGCCAGCTTCAGGGCCACCGTGGAGCGTTACCTGCGGACGCAGGGAATCGAGCCCGACGGCGGCCCCATCCACATGCTGACCAGTGCCAGGGTTTTTGGCTACGTCTTCAACCCGCTGACGCTTTTCTGGTGCTACGGCACCAACGGAGAGCTGCGGTGCGTGGTGGCCGAGGTCCACAACACCTACGGCGAACGGCACTGCTACCTGCTCCGGACAGACACCTCGGGACGCGCGTCAGTGCCGAAGGCTTTCTACGTTTCACCCTTTAACGACGTTGACGGCGAATACCGGATGAAGCTTCCCGCCCCCGGAGAGCGGCTGGCGGTGTCAATCGTCCTGGAACGCGAAGGGCACCGACCCTTCGTGGCAACCATGGACGGCAAGCGTAAACCGGCCACCATCCGGAACATCCTCGCGGCAGCCGTTGCAGTGCCTGCCGCGCCGATGCTGGTATCCGCACTTATCCGGCTTCAGGGCGTTAAGCTCTGGGCAAGACGCCTGCCCGTCGTCGCCAGACCACATCACCCCCCACAGGAGGCAGTTCAATGACAATGACGGACGATAACGGCACCGCCTCGGCTGAGCGGCCGGCGGACCATCACGGTTCCGCCGCACCGTACACCGTGCCGCGGCCACCCGCGTCCATCGATGCGGGCATCTGGCCGGGAATCGCCGCCGTGCCTTCGGGTTTCAAGGCGAACGGTGCAGCGCGGATTGCGGACGGGATCTTCAAGGCCGCGGTGCGGCGCCTTCCGCTCGAGGTGCGCTACCCCGATGGCCAGGTGCTGGGTTCTGCCCCGGCCGGCTCGGGCGCACCCGTCATGACCATCCACCGGCCCGCGCAGTTTGCCCTGCGGCTGGGCGACGGAGGCTTGATCGGCCTGGGCGAGTCCTACATGGCCGGCGACTGGGATGCAGACAACCTGACAGCGGTGCTGGAGGTCTTCGCGGAGCGGGCGGGCACCCTGATACCGGCTCCGCTGCAGAAACTGCGGTCCATTTTCCTGCCGCGCCAGCCGCGGACGGAACGCAACTCCCTGAAGAACACCCGCTCCAATATCTCCCGTCACTACGACCTCTCCAACGAACTGTTCGCCACGTTCCTCGACGAGACCATGTCCTACTCCAGCGCGCTCTTCCCTGCATCGGGAAGCGCCGTGAAGGACATGCCGTGGGAGGGCTTCGCCGCCGCCCAGCAGGCGAAGATCGACCGCCTGCTGGACAAGGCCGGCGTCGGACCCGGAACCCGGGTGCTTGAGATCGGCACCGGGTGGGGCGAACTGGCGCTGCGTGCAGCCGCCCGCGGCGCCACCGTCTACTCGGTCACGTTGTCCAGCGAGCAGCAGGCGCTGGCCCGGAAACGGGTGGCGGAGGCAGGCTACGCGGACCAGGTGACCATTGAGCTGAAGGATTACCGTGCCGTGGAGGGCGAATACGACGCCGTCGTTTCGGTCGAGATGATCGAGGCCGTCGGTTACGAATATTGGGCCACGTACTTCCAAACCATCGAGCGTGTCCTTGCCCCCGGCGGAAAGGTGGCCATCCAGGCCATCACCATCGCGCATGACCGGCTCCTGGCCACCCGGACCGGATACACCTGGGTGCACAAATACATCTTCCCGGGCGGCGTGATTCCGTCGGTGCGGGCCATCGAGGAAGTCACAGAGAAGCGGACCGGACTGCAGGTGCGTGAACGCCTTGCCTTCGGCGAACACTACGCCGAGACGCTGCGCCTCTGGGAGGAACGGTTCATGGCGCGGAAGGACGAGGTTGCTGAACTCGGCTTCGATGCCGTCTTCCAGCGGATGTGGCTCTTCTACCTTTGCTATTCAAGGGCCGGTTTTGCCTCGGGCTACCTGAACGTCCAGCAAATTGTGCTGGACCGGAGGAAGAACGCTGCCGTCAACGGAGGCCGCTGATGACCGCTGCACTTGCCGAAACGATCGCAGAGGTGTTGAGGCCTGTGGTGGGCGGGGACCTGCCTGTCCGCCTGAAGGCCTGGGACGGTTCGGAAGCGGGGCCGGTGGACGCCCCGGTGGTCCGGCTCAACAGCCCGGACGCCATCCGCCGGTTGCTGTGGAACCCCGGCGAACTTGGCGCCGCACAGGCTTACGTCACGGGTGAACTGGACATTGACGGTGACCTCAATTCGGCGCTGCAGCAGCTGTGGGAAGTGGTCCGGCAGCGCCGGTTGTCCGGCATCCGCCTTACGCCCGGAGTCATCGCCGGGATCGGCAGGATCGCCCGCTCGGCCGGGGCCCTGGGGACACCGCCGGCGCCCCCGGCAACACAGGCCAAGGTCCGGGGACGGCTGCACAGCCTGATCCGTGACCGCGCCGCGATCAGCCACCACTACGATCTCAGCAACGACTTTTACGGCCTGATCCTGGACCCGCAGATGGCCTACTCCAGCGGTTACTGGACGGAAGCTCCCGGTCCCGGCTACGGCGTCGAGGATGCCCAGCGCGACAAGCTGGACCTGGTGTGCCGCAAGATCGGGCTGGAACCGGGTATGCGCCTGCTGGACGTTGGCTGTGGATGGGGTTCCCTCAGCCTGCATGCCGCGCGGCAGTATGGAGCCAAGGTAGTTGGTGTCACTCTCTCCGTGGAACAGAAAGCATTCATCGACGCCCGGATCAACGAGTACGGCCTGGCGGACCAGGTGGAGATCCGGGTACAGGATTACCGCGAGATCCCGGACGGGCCATTCGACGCCGTTGCCTCCTTGGAGATGGGCGAACATGTGGGGCAGAAGAACTATCCCGTCTACGCCCAGGCCTTGTTCGATAACCTGGCGCCGGGCGGGAAAGTGCTGGTACAGCAGATGTCCCGGCGCGGCCGCCACCCCGGCGGCGGTCCGTTCATCGAATCATTCATCGCGCCGGACATGCACATGCGCCCGGTGGGGGAGACGTTGAACTTCCTCGAGGGCGCAGGGTTTGAGGTGGAGGGGGTCGAGGGCATGCGCAGGCACTACGTCCGCACCCTTGACGCCTGGTACGCGACGTTCGAGCAAAACCTGGACCGGGCCCGGGAAATGATGGGCCCGGAAGTGGTCCGTGTCTGGCGGCTGTACCTGGTGGGGGCCCTCCGCAGCTTTGCCGAAGGCCGGATGGGCGTAGAGCAGATCCTCTGCAGCAGGCCCGCCCCGCTATAGCGGCTCCCGCCGCTTCCACCGGCACCAGGCGGCGGGTGCGATTGGTCACCCCAAGGGGTTCCGAAGGTCACTTCGGGACCCCTTTTCCGTGCCCGGAAGCCCTGTGGACAACGCCGCGACACGCCGTCGATTTCGCGACACGCTGGCCGTTAATTGTGGCTAAGTAGTCCACAGGGTGTGGACGGAACTTCCAAAAATCCCGGGATCCCGGCCATTTTATGGGCCCCTGCCTGTGGATTAACGGTGCATTAAATGACATACTTGTAATACATCATCTTGGGGTCCAAAAGAGGCGCCTGCACTACATGTAGTATCTACATACGGCTTGGACGGGGACACCGCACCAGCAAGAGATTTCAACTAAGGGGACAGCGACAATGACCGTAACGGTTTACACGAAGCCTGCGTGTGTTCAGTGCAACGCCACCTACCGTGCGCTCGACAAAAAGGGCATCACCTACCAGAGCGTCGACATCTCCCAGGACGCCGAGGCGCTGGAGCGCCTGAAGGCACTGGGCTACATGCAGGCTCCCGTTGTGGTCACCGACCAGGATCACTGGTCAGGCTTCCGCCCGGACAAGATCGAGGAACTGGCACTGTCCGCCGTTTCCTCCGTAGCCTAAGGTTTCCGCTTTTCCCGACAGCAACAAGCTGAGGTGACGTCCATGGTGGCACCCACAGCACAGCGTGACCATGCGGCTCAGCGCATGGAGGCGTCCGCATTGGCCGGTGCACAGGCTGATGCAGGGCCGGTCAGTACCGGCAGCCAGCTCATCTACTTTTCCTCCGCATCCGAGAACACCAGCCGCTTCGTCAGGAAGCTAGGCCGTGAGGTGGCCCGGATCCCGCTCTACGCGAAGGACGCACCCCTCCTCGCCACCCGGCCGTTCGTGCTGGTGGTGCCTACTTACGGTGGCACCGGGGGAGAGGGGTCCGTTCCCAAGCAGGTCATCCGGTTCCTCAACAACCCGCAGAACAGGCAACTGCTCCGCGGCGTGATTGGTGCCGGCAACACGAACTTCGGGGACAACTACTGCATGGCCGGTGACATCATCGCCGCCAAGTGCAAAGTACCCCACCTTTATCGATTCGAACTTATGGGAACGCCGGAAGACGTCACCCGGGTCAACCAAGGATTGGACACGTTTTGGACACGACTGTCGCAGACACAGAAGTAACCAGGGCCGGGAAGCCCGAGATGCCGGCCGCCTACAAGGGCCTGGGCTACCACGAGCTGAACGCCATGCTGAACCTCTACGGTCCCAGCGGCGAAATCCAGTTTGAGGCGGACCGCGAGGCCGCCCACCAGTACTTCCTGCAGCACGTGAACAACAACACCGTGTTCTTCCATGACCTGGAGGAGAAGCTCGACTACCTGGTGAAGAACCAGTACTACGAGCGCGAAACGCTGGACCAGTACACGATGAACTTCATCCGTGAACTGTTCAACCGTGCCTACAAGAAGAAGTTCCGCTTCGAAACCTTCCTCGGTGCCTTCAAGTTCTACACCTCGTACACGCTGAAGACCTTTGACGGCAAGCGTTTCCTGGAGCGCTACGAGGACCGTGTGTGCATGGTTGCCTTGCACCTGGCCCGCGGCAACGAGCAGCTCGCCCTGCAGATGGTGGACGAGATCATCGAGGGCCGCTTCCAGCCGGCCACCCCCACCTTCCTGAACGCCGGCAAGAAGCAGCGCGGCGAGCTGGTCTCCTGCTTCCTGCTCCGCATCGAAGACAACATGGAGTCGATCGGCCGCTCCATCAACTCCGCGCTGCAGCTGTCCAAGCGCGGCGGCGGCGTGGCCTTCGCCCTGACCAACATCCGCGAGGTGGGCGCGCCCATCAAGCAGATCGAGAACCAGTCCTCCGGCGTCATCCCAGTGATGAAGCTCCTCGAAGACAGCTTCTCCTACGCCAACCAGCTCGGTGCCCGCCAGGGTGCCGGTGCCGTATACCTGCACGCCCACCACCCGGACATCTACCGCTTCCTGGACACCAAGCGGGAGAACGCGGACGAGAAGATCCGAATCAAGACCCTCTCCCTGGGCGTCGTCATCCCGGACATCACGTTCGAGCTGGCCAAGAAGGACGAGGACATGTACCTGTTCTCGCCGTACGACGTCGAACGCGTCTACGGCATGCCGTTCTCCGACGTCTCGGTCACCGAAAAGTACTACGAGATGGTGGACGATTCCCGGATCAAGAAGACCAAGATCAAGGCGCGCGAGTTCTTCCAGACCCTCGCCGAAATCCAGTTCGAGTCCGGCTACCCGTACATCATGTTCGAGGACACCGTGAACCGGGCCAACCCGATCGACGGCAAGATCATCATGTCCAACCTGTGCTCGGAGATCCTCCAGGTCTCCCAGCCCACCACGTACAACGATGACCTGTCCTACGCCGACACCGGCAAGGACATCTCCTGCAACCTGGGCTCGCTGAACATCGCCAAGACCATGGACTCGCCGGACTTCGGCCTCACCATCGAGACCGCGATCCGCTCGCTGTCCGCCGTCTCCGACATGTCCAACATCACCTCGGTGCCGTCCATCGCCAAGGGCAACGACCAGAGCCACGCCATCGGCCTGGGCCAGATGAACCTGCACGGCTACCTGGCGCGGGAGCGGGTCCACTACGGCTCCGAAGAGGGCCTGGACTTCACCAACATCTACTTCTACTCGGTGGTGTACCACGCGGTGCGCGCCTCCAACCTGCTGGCCATCGAAACCGGCCAGACGTTTGGCGGCTTCGAGAAGTCCAAATACGCCTCGGGGGAGTTCTTCGATAAGTACACGGAGCAGGAATGGGTTCCGCAGACCGAGAAGGTCCGCGAGCTCTTCAAGAACGTGCACATCCCCACGCAGGCTGACTGGCGCGAGCTGAAGGCTTCGGTCATGGAGCACGGCATCTACAACCAGAACCTGCAGGCCGTGCCGCCCACCGGCTCGATCTCCTACATCAACAACTCCACCTCCTCCATCCACCCGGTGGCGTCCAAGATCGAGATCCGCAAGGAAGGCAAGCTGGGCCGCGTGTACTACCCGGCGCCGTACCTGACGAACGACAACCTGGAGTACTACCAGGACGCGTACGAGATCGGCTACGAAAAGGTCATCGACACCTACGCCGCCGCGACCCAGCACGTGGACCAGGGCCTGTCCCTGACGCTGTTCTTCAAGGACACCGCCACCACGCGCGACATCAACAAGGCCCAGATCTACGCCTGGAAGAAGGGCATCAAGACGATCTACTACATCCGTCTCCGCCAGCTCGCGCTGGAAGGGACCGAGGTGGAAAATTGCGTTTCCTGCATGCTGTAACCAGAATCGGTTGAGTTCTGCTTAGGAGAGAGATGGAAACGACGACGGCGGCGGGCGGCTTGGTCTACGGCATCCGGCTTCGGCGGGAGGTCGAGTACCGCTACGTCGGTATCACCACCAAGACGGCCAGTCGTCGTTTCCATCAACACCTCCGGGCAGCAGCGGAGGGCCGAAAAACGCCGTTCTACGATTGGGTCCGCAAGCACGATCCCGCCGACCTGATCGCGGACGAACTGGATTGGATCGAGGGCTTGCAGGATCTGGGCCGGGCCGAGATGGAGTGGATCAGCTTCCTGCGCCGCGAGGGTGATCGCCTGCTGAATCTTTCCGATGGCGGACTTGGTCCCACGGGCGTCATCTGGACGGACGAGATGCGGGCGGCAGCCAGTGTACGTGGTACCGGGCGTAAGGGGTCGAGCCGGCCGGGTGCAGCGAACCCCTTCTACGGCGGAAAGCACAGCGTGGAGCAGCGCAGCAAGTGGTCACAGGACCGCAAAGGTACGAATTCCGGGACCGCTAACCCGAATTACGGCAGGTTCGGGCCGGACCATCCAGGGTTCGGACGCACTGTCGGCGAAGAAGCCCGAAGGGCACTTTCTGAAGCCAGGAAGGGCGCCGGGAATCCGAACTTCGGGAAGAAGGCCAGCGAGGAAACCCGTGCGAAAATGTCAGCGGTTCGGAAGGGCCGTCCAATGCCTTCCAGCCAGCGCAGCGCACACACTAGACATCACACCAACAAAGGCATCGAGAAAGCCGACTGCAAGTATTGCGTCGAGGACTCAGCCAAACCAAGTCTCTCTTCAGAAAGCGAGTCGGAGTCATGACCGAAAAAGTGAAGCTTCTCAGTCACGTCGAGGCCATCAACTGGAACCGCATCCAGGACGACAAGGACGTGGACGTCTGGAACCGCCTGGTGAACAACTTCTGGCTGCCGGAGAAGGTGCCGCTGTCCAACGACGTCCAGTCCTGGAACACGCTGACGCCGGCCGAGCAGCAGCTCACCATGCGCGTGTTCACCGGCCTGACCCTGCTGGACACCATCCAGGGCACCGTTGGTGCTGTCTCCCTGATCCCGGACGCGCTGACTCCGCACGAGGAAGCCGTGTACACGAACATCGCGTTCATGGAGTCCGTGCACGCCAAGAGCTACTCCTCCATCTTCTCCACCCTGGCCTCCACCAAGGAGATTGACGAGGCGTTCCGGTGGTCCACCGAGAACGAGAACCTTCAGAAGAAGGCCCAGATCGTCATGGACTACTACCAGGGCGACGATCCCCTGAAGCGGAAGGTGGCCTCCACGCTGCTGGAGAGCTTCCTGTTCTACTCCGGCTTCTACCTGCCGATGTACTGGTCTTCGCGGGCCAAGCTGACCAACACGGCTGACCTGATCCGCCTGATCATCCGCGACGAAGCCGTGCATGGCTACTACATCGGCTACAAGTTCCAGAAGGGCCTGGAGAAGGTTTCCGAGGAGAAGCGCCAGGAGATCAAGGACTACACCTTCGAGCTGCTCTTCGAGCTGTACGAGAACGAGGTGCAGTACACCCACGACCTGTACGACGGCGTGGGCCTGGCCGAGGACGTCAAGAAGTTCCTGCACTACAACGCCAACAAGGCCCTGATGAACCTGGGCTACGAGGCGATGTTCCCCGCTTCCGTCACCGACGTGAACCCGGCGATCCTCTCGGCCCTGTCGCCCAACGCCGACGAGAACCACGACTTCTTCTCCGGATCCGGTTCGTCCTACGTGATCGGCAAGGCTGTCAATACTGAGGATGAGGACTGGGACTTCTAAATCGGGTGTGAGACCAGAAGCTGGTTGGCGGTTTTGCGGCTGGTCGTGAGTTGACGACTTAGTTGGCACCACTGCAAGCTAGTTGGCGCTGTGACATACAGGGGGCGCGGCGCCAACTAGCTTGGCCAGCTTCAGTCGCTTGGCCACTTTGACCTTGGCTGGTAATCGGCGCCGCGCCCGGTGTACGTCCACCGGCAGTTCACACTGAAATGTTTCCGCAACCGGTGCAAATGGCAATCAGATCCGGGGATGGCCGCCAGCCCCGCCGCGCTACGAAAGATCATGAATCCGTTGAGCCTGCATTCTCGTAGTCTCCGAAGCAAGATCAGCTCAAGCACCTTGCACGGGGGCCAGTCGGGTGGTTCAGTGCAGGCATGTCAGCAGCACCGACCGGGCCTCAGAGTCGTAAGCCGGTTGCCTCTAAAGAGGAAGCCCGGCGCAGGATCAAACGAATCGCGTACTGGTCGCTGCCCTTCATGATCGCCTTCGGGGTCTGGAATCTAATTCCGAACCTTCCTGATGCTTGGCGATTTGCAGTTATGCCCGTCGAGATCGTGTTTGTCGTCGTCTACGGAACGGCCGTTATCCGGTTCTCATTGTGGCAGCGTGACGAATACTGGCGGGAACGGGGCCGGGACCCCAAGCACCCGGAGAGGTTTCCGAAAGACCGGCCCGGAGGTGGTCCGGGCTAGGGCAGGTGCATTCACCGTATGGGGATGTTGCCAGACCAGGGGACGAGCTGGCAGTCGGGAGCGGAATCGCCAGGTTCAAACGTAACGGTCGATCCAGGGAATCCAGGGCGGCTCGCACCGGCGGCTCCGCTGGTCGGTCGCAGCGAGCGATCCCCCAATCCCTCCTTGCCCGGCCCAGTCTGGCAACGGGGCCTGCATGTACGTGGGGGACGGCGCTGCCGGGGGCTAGACTCGATTCATAAGCGAGCTTGGGGGAAGCAACGCATATGCGCATGGCAACAGGTCCTTTGGTATCCGCAGTCCTCATCGTCGCGCTGGCCGGATGTGAGTACACCGGCCCGGAGAGCGCGCCGGTCAGTTCCCAGGCCCAGGCCGGCGGCACGCGAATGCTGTCCTTTGAGGAAAACGTTGATGAAGTTGCGCGCTCACTCATGGTTTCTTCGGATGAACCAGGGATGCCGACGGTTGGGGAACCATTAGGGAAACTATCGGTTGACCTCGCGCCAGGGGACTACGTGATCAAGAGTGCATGTGCTGGTGTTCACGGTGTCACAGTCTCCATTGTCCAAGGCGAGAAGCCAACGATAGGGGTGCCCTACACGTGTGACTCTGTCTTGGAGCGATTTGTCCGGCACGCCGGCGGCCCGATCACCATCAGTACCGTCTCGCCCGTGGACAAGCCTGCCGCCGCCGGTGTCATGCTTGAACTCAACACTGATCCGCGCGCGTCAGAGTTTGAGGACATGTCGGAATGGGTGGCTCGGCAGCTTCAACCCAAACTGCCTGGACAGTTGGCGGGTGCCGCCAGCTCAAGCTCGCCCACGAGCCAAGGATTATCGGCAGAACCGGGCAGCTACGAAGTGCAGTTCCTTTGCGACGGAGCGGCCGACGTTGAGTTTTCAGTGGCCAGTTGGACAGGGGCGGAAGTTTTGAGCCCGATGAGCATCCCTTGCAACGGAAACGTCTTCAAGGCCCCTGTTGAGCTCCGGACCCGGGGAGCAGAATTCAGCATGGTCCCGAGCAGCGGGACCAAAACCCGTTATGCCTTCAAGCTTGTTCCGAACCCGTAGTCGCTTCCGGCGGAAGTGGTGCCGTCCGCCCGTGTGGTCGGGGGCCAGCTGATGGGCGGAGCTCTTCGTCCGGATAATGGTCTGCCTATCGCGTTTCGAGTGGGTCGGAATTGGACATGGGGAGCCCGGAGGGAGGCGTGTGCTGCAGCCGGCACACCAGCTTCCGGCCCACCTTGATTGGACTTACGCAATCACTGGTGAGCTCCTTCGCGAGGTCCAGAGCGAGATAACCAGGGCTGTACCCCAAAGCAAGAACAGGGGATCCCACAACCATGCGTGTCCAATCATCGCGTTGAGGTCATAGCCACCTGAAGGATGGATCAACCCTCCTAGGACGGCACTGCTGACGACGGTGTTCACGCCCCCGTAGCTGACCAGGAGCAGGCCTCCGGCCCAGCTCACCGCACGCCAGAATCTTCGCCAGGGCATACGGTCATAGGCGACGACGACGGGGATCGTCGCTGCCAGCAACTTTCCTATCCCAACGAGGCCAAGCACTAGCCCTGCCTCAATCGGGGCCTCCACGGACAGCTGGACCGCCCATTGGCCCACCGTGGCTACAAGCCATCGCCCACCCAGAGCCCAGTACAAGCTGAATCCGGCATGGACGATACCGGCTATGCATGCCAACCAAGCCAACGATCGGCTGAAGGACATGTTTCTCTCAAGCGTCACCTGGATCACTGTAGCTAATTGCTGAAGATCGGCGTCGGCTTGGAGGGCGCCGAGACGAACTGCGGCGCGCCGACAGCGGAGTCTCGAAGCTGGGCACCGACCAACGTGGTGGACGATTCTGGCATGCCCATGCGTGCCGCTGGGGGAAAAATGGGGCGCCAAGCCCGGACCATTCTTCGTCGCTCTCGTCCTGCGGGCGCGGCGGGGTGGCTCCGGGACGTGCAGGTCCTGGAAAAAGCCACGGTCGTCCTTGGTCCACGGGCGGCGACCAACCAGCGGAACGACGGCGTGAGCCGCCCTGGATCCCCTCATCCGTCCGGGACGGATGGGTAGCATTTCAGCCTCTATGCTCATGGCAGGACGACGACTCGCTTTGCGAACTTGGGGGATCTGATGAAACCTAAACTTGGGATGCCGTGGCCGTTGATGTTATCTGGCGGGTTACTCTTTCTCTCCGTCGCGGCCATGGTCCTGCTTGGCCAAATGGGGCGGCCCTACTTTGTTTATGCGGGGGGTGTGGCGGCGGGCGCCGCTGTACTGTTGGGAACCTGCCTTCTTGCCGACGTCCGCGGATCGGCGCAATGGCTGGGGCAGGTCGCTCAGAACAATGCCTCGCTGTATGCAAAGGGGTCGGCTCCCGACAGCGGTGTCTACCGGATAGTGGGCGCAGGGATTGCTGTGCTGGGGGTTGCCATCGGCGTGGTCCTCCTGCTGAATCTGCCGTGGTGACTCGATCGGGACCGCCAACCTGCGACGAAGACTAGGACAAGCGCATGCAGGGTGGGCTGGTGTTCCTCTATTAGCCTGTGGCGCCTACATTTCATGTCCGCCGCCGCCCACCGTTTGACGGGCTTTCTGTCGCCGTTCGTCGGCTTGGAGGATGCCGTCACGGACGGCAGCGCGGATGATGCCGTAGAGGATGTAGAAGAACACTGCCACGAAGACGACGGACAGGACCAAGCTGTCGAGTGCCATTACTCTCCGTCACCTTCCGGCCAGTACTGCCGGGCGCCGGCCGCGGCATCGCGGAGTTGGGTTCCGTCAAGGTCAATGGAGGTTTCGGGCATGCCCATGTCGGTCCATTGGGTGACCAGGCGCATGGCTCCCGCCGGCGGCAAGGGCCACAGCCAGAGGGTTCCGCTGGCCGCCATCTCGTCGTCCCCGCCGCTGCCGCCTTGGCCTTGAAAGAGAACCACCGGCGGCTCCGGCTGGGGTGCGTCGGGTGCAGGGTGGGGTCTGTTCAGCATCGCCCCGGTGGAGGCTTTGGAGCCGTCAGCAAACTCCACTCCGCAGAGAAGGGCCGCGAGAGGCATGTTGGCCTTGGCCCACCGGGCGTGCGGCTGGCTGAAGAAGGAAGCGTTGAGCTCAGCCCATTCTTCGTCGTTCTCGTCATGCCGACGCAACTTCCACGACAGATCAAAAAGGCAACCCGTGGAATACACCTTGACGGCTTCAACAGCCATGACGAACGTTGGCGACATATGAAGGAAACGGCCAACCCCCACCACCGCGGGCAGCTCATGCCGCGGGGCGCCCGCCCATACGGGCGGTACGTAACGGATGGTACGGCCCCGGGGTGGTAATTCGGGTACGGGCAGGTCCTGGAAGAAGGTCAAGGCGGTTCCTTGGGGTGCTGGCGTCGACTGACCAGCGGAACAGCAGTGCGAGCCCGCCGTGGATCCCCCAATCCGTCCTTACGCGGCCCAGTCTACCGGCCGGTCTTGCCGGATCCACCGCGAGGACCTCGCGTCTTGACTGTCGGCTGGCGGCGCTTCGGTACGAAGGGACCGCTACGTCCGTGCTGCAGCCATATCAGATGTTCGCGACTCCAGGTCCGGGGCGCGTGATGTCTTCGCGCAACTCCGGACCGTGAGAACACGAAAAGGGTGCGCCCCGTTCGCTGAGCGCACCCTTTCGATCCTCCACAACCCGGATCCCCATCCGTTACCCCTATCATAAGCATGCTGATAGTTAGCTGGTCAAGACATGGCAAACTTGTAGCGTTGGCAAAGACTGCCCGAGAACGTAGCTGACTTGGTCACGGCCCACGGCCCACGGCCCACGGCGCAGAGATCACGGCCGATGATGTAGAGGCCGTTCAGCGCGTGCCGGGGCAGGACTCCGAGCGCGCCGAATTATGGGACGATGCCGACGAACCGGAATGGCGCGAATCGCTTGACGATTTGGTGGAGCGGCTCCGCGCAGCCCTGCGCTATCGTCGGCTGCAGGCCGGGAAGCGGGCGTGGCGAGGAGTCCGCCGCCGGAAGGATGCGGATAAGGGGTGCGCCCGTTCACCGAGCGCACCCCCTTTATCCCCTCACAGCCGTCTCCCGTCGGCTGCATCTATCATAAGCATGCTTAGCTTTGTTCGCGCAATACCCATTGTCTCTGAATGGCGACATCGACAAAAGAGCTTGGCCCTTGACGTGAAACGCGGGGGAGGAGGCCGGGTTCGCCAAACGATACGCTGGGATCATGACAATGGGGGAAACGGCGCAGGAGCCGCTGGTACACATTCAAGACTTCAGGATGGACTTCGGGGACACCACGGTCATCCGGGACCTGTCCTTTGATGTCCACGCCGGAGAGACCTTCGGGTTCCTTGGCAGCAACGGTTCCGGGAAGACCACCACCCTGCGGGCGCTCCTGGGTATTTACCGGCCCACGGCAGGGACGTTGCACATCGGCGGGAAGGTCTTCGAGCCCAAGGACGGGGCCAGCCTCGGATACCTGCCCGAGGAGCGCGGCCTGTACAAAAAGGAACACGTCCTGGACGTGATGGTGTACTTCGGCCGGCTCAAAGGATTGTCAAAGGCCTCGGCCCGGTCCTGGTCCGAGGCCTACCTGGAACGGGTCGGACTGGCGGGCAAAGCCAAGACCCGGCTCGACAAACTCTCCAGCGGCCAGCAGCAGAAAGTCCAGCTCGGGGTTACCATCATGAACAACCCGGGACTGCTGATCCTGGACGAGCCCACCAAGGGCTTCGATCCGGTCAACCGGCGGCTGCTGATGGACATCATCGAAGAGCACAAGCGGGCCGGGGCGACCGTCATCATGGTCACCCACCAAATGGAGGAAGTCGAGCGGCTCTGCGACCGCGTCATCCTGCTCAAGGACGGCGTCTCCCGCGCCTACGGAACAGTGGAAGAGGTACAGGAAGAATTCGGCGGCACCGTCTACCGGGTCACCCACGACGGTCCGCTGCCTGCGTCGGCCCTGTTCGACGTCGTATCGGAGGAGAACGGCCGGGCTGAACTCTCGCCGCGGCCCGGGGCAACGGAGGAATCCGTTCTCCGCGCGCTCGTGGACGCCGGCGCCGGGATCCGGTCCTTTACCCCGGCAAGGATTTCCCTGGATGAAATCTTCATCCAGGTTTACGGCGAACAGCATGAACTGGCGGAAGGCTGAGATGGCAATGGGACAGCACAACCTCGGCACCGTCATCTCCTTCGAGTTCTTCAGGACCATCAAGAAGCGCGGATTCGTGATCGCCACCCTGGCGCTCCCGGTCATCCTCGTGCTCATCTTCGCGCTGGTGTACGCGTCCAACGCCAGCACCAAGGACACCGCGGCCGCGCAGAAGAGCGCAAGGTTCGCGTTCACCTACACCGACGCGTCCGGAATCATCGTGCCCGCTGCTGCCAAACTGGCCGGCGGGACGGTAGCCGGCGACCCGGCGGCTGCCATCGCAGCTGTGAAAGACGGCACCTCGGAGGCATACTTCGCCTACCCGGCCGACCCTGCGAAGGAATCGGTGAAGGTTTACGGGGCTGACAAAGGCATGTTCGAGAATGATAAATACCAAGCAGTGGCCAAAGAGCTTCTGGCGGTCTCAGCCCAGAACCAGGTGGGCTCACCCGAGCTGACCGCTGCCCTGACCGGAGCCGTTAAGTTTGACTCGCAAACGTTCAAGGACGGCAGCGTCGCACCAGGCGTCGGCGGAATCATCCCGCCTTTGTTGTTCCTGGTCGTCTTCTACATTTCGATGATCCTTCTTTCGAACCAGATGCTGAACTCCACCCTGGAGGAGAAAGAAAACCGTGTCACCGAGATGATCCTGACCACGCTGAACCCAACCACACTCATTACCGGCAAGATCATCTCGCTGTTCGCCGTCGGGCTGGTCCAGATCCTGGTGTTCCTGGCGCCAGTGGGACTGGCTTACCTGTTCTTCCGGGACCGCCTGGCCTTGCCGGAGGTTGACTTGTCCTCCTTGGTCTTCGAACCCGGCCCCATGATCACTGGTGCGCTGCTCACGCTGGGCGGGTTCACGGTCTTCACCGGGGTCCTCGTAGCCATCGGGGCGATCATGCCAACCGCCAAGGAAGCCGGAACCGTCTTCGGTCCCCTCGTGGCGATGATGTTCATCCCCTTCTACACATTCAGCCTGATCATCTCCAATCCGGGTGCACTGATCGTCCAGATCTTCACCTACTTCCCGCTGACCGCTCCCGTCACCGCCTTGCTTCGCAACGGGTTCGGAACCCTCAACCCTGTTGAAGCGACCATCGTCGTCGTCGAACTCTTCGTCGTCGGGACCCTGATCCTTCGACTGGCCGTCCATCTGTTCAGGTACGGATCCATTGAATACGGCCGCAAACTCTCCATTGCCGGAACGTTCCGTCGCAACGAGCTGGCCGCCAAATGACCCTGGTCCTGGCTCGGGGAAAGGTGTCATGACACCCGGTGCCGCCGGCGACGTCCTGATCAGGAGCGGCGTGATCCTGACAGGCCGGGCGCTCTTCAAGGGCTGGGCCATCACCACGACATTGTGGCTCGTCGGCCTGTATATCGTGCTGGCCGCCACCTCGCAGGGGTTCCTGCTCGACCTTGCCCTGATGGTCCTGATGTACGGGTATGGCATCGCGCTGGTGACGGGAGTCCCGCTGGCATGGATCCTTGGCCGCCTGCTCCGACCCATCCGCAACCAGTGGATCCATGTTGCCGCGTTCTTCATCGTGCCGACACTGGGCTTCTGGGCCCTGGGATCCGTGCTCGGCTTCGGTTGGTCCGTCGGTGCCCTCGGCCTGTGGGCAACCGTTGGTTTCGCCGCTGCCCTGGGTCGACTGGCCGTCTGGCGGGATGTGGCCGTCAGATGACCGCCGGCCGGCCCGCCGCCCGGGAAGTGAGGCATTGAGGAGCCGCTCAAGCTGGGGTGTCATCCTTTTCATCGGTGCAGCCCTGTCGGTAACGGGTTTCTGCATACTTGACGATGCATATTGGGCCGCCAGGCGCGAGCACCAACTGTTGTTTGTCGGCGCCCCCTTGAACTCCCTGGCCGCTTGGCTTCTCGTCGTGGCGGTTCCCATCGGCGCCGCAGGCCTGCTGCTCCTTCTTCCGGTGCTGATCGGCCGTATTCGCAGGAGAGCGGTGCGACGGCTCGCCGGATGGACCACCGTAGGAGGGGTCGCAGCGGCTGCGACCTGTTTTGGGGTGGTTGCCGTTTTCGCCCTCCTAGAGGCCACGGGGATCGGGGATACGGTCAGGCTGGAAGCCGTGGACGGACGGTCGGTGCTCGTTACCCAGGACGGATTCGACGGAGACGTGGTGGACATTTATACGGAGAACGGCAGCTTCTACTACAAATGGGCCCGCAGCGCCCCCGAGTTGTCCGGGTGGCCGCGGGTAAAGGACCGGGAGTGCAGGCTCGACGCGGGTGAGGCGGTGCTGCGGCTGGTGTGCGGGGAGAAAACGGTGGAAATCGACGTCGAAGAACCGGCCAGGTGAAACCGGGGGGCCAGGCGCTGCCTCTAAGACACACGCCAGCCGGTTACCCGCACTCCAGCCACCGCCCCCGTCCAGGGTGTGGCGCCGGGTGCAGGCAGGGAAAGGTGCGCCGAAACATAGCCCTGTTGCAGTGTGATGACCTGTGACGTGGATCCCGGGCAGTCAACGGTGATTTCGACAGGCCAGAGTGTGACTTTGGGATTCTCCTGGCGGATGTAGATCGTAGCGTTTGGGGCGCCGATGCAGGCAGCCGTGACGGTGTATTCTCCAGCCGTGATGACCTGTTCAGTGGTGCCAAAACCGCTGGCGGGCCCGTCCAAGGGCCCTTCTTGAAACAGCAGGGCGTCCCCCGGGACAGCCTTGAGGAGTCCGTCCAAATCCCGATAGTTCCCCACCTCGCGCTCAAGGACCTGGGGGTCGGGGCTTGCGACGGATTGCGCCGTCACGGCTGTGGCCGTGCCCTCAGTTTCGGTGCCGGGGCCGTGCGCCGGATCCGGGTAGTCGTAGGAACACCCGGCCGTTCCGGCCGCCGGCACCAGAAAGCAGAGGCTCATAGCCAGCCGGCGCCGGAAGCCTGTCATTCGCACGCTTCCATGGTGGGCGCGGCCACCGGTGAACGCAACCAACACCGGCGGACAAGGTGGGGCTGGACCGGCGGCGTTTGGGGGGCGGCACCCATGGTCTCGTGGATGCTCCGGCCGCCGGTCCTGTCCCTGGTGCCAAGATCCTGCCCTCGCCGGCAGGATCTTGTTTTCAACGGTAGGACTGGAACCCCAACGGCCGCCCATGATCCCCGCAAATTTGGCTCAAGATTCGGACCGGGGCGCCGGCGACCAGGGCGGCAGCGCGCCGGTGCCCGCCCGGACCAAGCCCTCAGCGCAGCCCGGCGAGTGCCGCAGAAATTGCCGAAAGCCGCCTGGTCGAGGCAAGTCCCAGATGATACACGTGCAGTTCGTCGGCGCCGGCCGCATGAAGTGCGCCCCACTCGCCGGCCAGCCCGCCGCCGTCGGGCGCCTTTGGCGGCAGCGCCAGGACGTACGCGCCGGTGCGCACACCGTTGGCTGACATGGCTTGGACCGTCAGCGCACCGTCGTCCGGGTTGCCCCAGCAAGGCACGACGGCGGTCACGTCACCACGCTGCCTCCACAGCCGGCTCCTGCGCAGCGCCTCCACCGGCAGGAACGGTCCCGTGTTCCAGGGATCCGGGGACGCGTGCAAGGAGATTTGGGGATTGGAGCCGGAGGCTGCAACGGCCGTCAGGCACTGATCGAGAAGCGCTGCGGCGGCGTCCCACCTGACCTCCAGCAGCGGAAGGAAGTCCTGCGCCCCGGCCGCTGTGGCTGCGGTGAGCCCGGGATCCTCTGATTCCATAACTGCTGCACGCACCCGGTCCTGCTCCACGTCAGCCGGCAGGCCGCGAGCCTCATAGGAAGCCTTGCATGCCTCGCAGAAACACAGCGACAGCAGAGCCTGCACCCATGGTGAGTACTCCGCGCCCTCCGTCTTTTCATGCCTGTTCTGGTGGCTGAATCCCAGCGGCCCCACAGCTTCCAGGATGAGGCCGTCGGGCTGCCCGTGGGCCAGGACCTGGGCCACGATGCCGGCGGCGTAACCGCGGACCTCCGGGTGCGAGGGGCACAGGGCATAGCTGTAGACCTCGCCGAAGGCGTTGCGCACGCACATGCCGGGGTTGTTGCCCCCGGCTGCGCTTGAGTGGGTCAGGACCGTCCATGCGTCCACCGGGATGTTGGCGGCACGGAGTACCGAAGCGGCCTCACCGAACGCGTTGTCCGTGCCCGTCCATTCGCTCGCACTGCCCGGGACGATGGGGTTGGCTGCGAACGCATCCGCGGCGGGAACATAGAGTGCCGCGGATTGGGCGTCCACCACGCGGCGGCCGGGGTGCCTTGGCGTGCCGGCCCGCACCGAATGGTAAGCCGCCGCAAGCGCCACGCGATCCACGCCGCTGGCCTTGATCCAGTGAACGGCTCCGGGGTCACCCAGCACGTCCCAGGGATAGAGGTAGCCGGTGGCCCGCGGCGCCTGCGTGCCTACCACCGGGGGAGGTCCGCCGTGAAGTCGGGAACGAAGCGCTGCATGTAGCCGGTGTCATCGCGGGCCGTCATCCGGGCGTCCAGGTACTGCTGGTGCAGTTCGGCCAGTTTGTCCCGATCCAGTTCCACGCCCAAACCCGTGCCTGTGGGAACCCGGACGCTGCCGTCCTCGAAGCGCAGGGCGCCGGGCTTGACCACATCGTTGTGCCCGTTCCAGGGATAGTGGGTGTCACAGGCGTACGTCAGGGCCGGGGTGGCCGCGGCCACGTGCACCATGGCGGCGAGGCTGATGCCCAGGTGGGAGTTGGAGTGCATGGACAATCCTATTCCGAACGTCTCACAGATGGCTCCGAGCTCCCGGGTGTGGCGCAGGCCGCCCCAGTAGTGGTGGTCGCCGAGGATGACCTGGACTGAGTCCAGTTCGACGCTCCGCTTGATGTGCTCGAACGCAACGACGCACATGTTGGTGGCCAGGGGCATGGTGGCTACGGCGGCCACCTGCCCCATTCCCTCAAGGCCCGGCGTCGGATCCTCCAGGTACTCCAGCAAACCCTCGGTTTCCCGGGCAACCCACTGGGACGTTTCCACTGTCCATGCGGTGTTGGGGTCGAGCCGCAGCGGCATGTCCGGAAACGCTTCGCGAAGGGCCCTGATGGCTTCGATTTCCTCCGCCGGCGGGAAGACTCCGCCCTTGAGTTTGATGGACTTGAACCCGTAATCGGCAATCATCTTTTGTGCCTGCCTGACGATGCCCGCGGGGTCCAGCGCCTCACCCCACTCGTCGCCGATGGCAGGTTTGCCGTCCATGGCCGGATGCTCCTTCCACTTGTAGAAGAGGTAGGCGCTGAAGGGAACTTCGTTGCGGACGGTGCCGCCCAGCAGTTCACTGACAGTCCGGCCCGTGGCGTGTCCCTGGATGTCCAGCGCGGCAACCTCGAAGGCGGAGAAGACGGCTGCCCGTTCGAACGCGGACAGGGCGGGGTCGAGGGCCTGGTTGATCAGCTGTTCCATCCGGGTGGTCTCGAAGACATTCACGCCTTTGATGGCGTTGGCCCCTACAGCAAGGTTGTCCAGCCGGCTGCGGCCGCCGGCGCATTCGCCCAGCCCCAGCAGGCCGTTGGCTGTCCGGACCTCAATGACCACCCGGTGGACCAAGGGTTCGTGCACTCCGACGGCGTTCAGCAGCGGAGGGTCTGAGAACGCAATGGGTGTGATGGTGATATCCGTGATGATGAGGTCCGCCGCTACGGGTGTGGACGCTGCGTGGATGGTGGTGCTGGTTTTCATAAGGTTTCTTTCGTGGAATGGGCGGCGGGGGAGTGAAGGGTATGCCCTACCCCTTGGTGGCGCCCGAAGTGATGCCGCGGATCATGGAGCGTTGCAGGAAGAGGTACACCAGGAGGCTGGGAATCATGGCCATCAGGGCGCCGGCCAGCAGTACGCCGGGGCCCACCGTGGTGTCATTGCGCAGCACCGAGAGCGCGACGGTCAGGGTGTAGTCGCTGGGGTCATTGGCGGCGATGAGGGGCAGCAGGTACTGGTCCCAGACCATCATGAAGCCGAAGATTCCGATGACGCCGAGGGCGGGTTTGCAGAGCGGCAGGATGATGGTGAACAGCATCCGGAATTCGCCCACTCCGTCCAGCCGGGCGGCTTCCTCGATCTCGCCCGGGATCTCCTTCATGAATTCACTCATGATGAAGATGGAGAAACCCCAGATGCCCACCGGGAGGATGACGGCCAGGACGGAACCGCGCAGGCTGATCCCCAGCAGCGGC
Organism: Pseudarthrobacter sp. AG30; assembly: GCF_003116525.1. NCBI lineage: Bacteria > Bacillati > Actinomycetota > Actinomycetes > Micrococcales > Micrococcaceae > Pseudarthrobacter > Pseudarthrobacter sp. AG30. The sequence goes on from NZ_QEHL01000003.1 coordinate 123,808, forward strand.
AAATCTCCAAGGACCAAGGACAGCGGGATGCCGATGATCTCTTCCGGCAGCATCATGGTCATCAGGACCAGGAGCAGCACCAGCGCCTGTCCCCGGAACTTCCTCCGGCTCAGGCTGTAGGCGGCGAACACCGATACGGTCATCTGCAGCAGGAGTCCGCCGCCGGCCACCACCAGGGAGTTCAGCAGGTAACCCCACAGCCCTTGTTGCGTGGCCGCCTCAAAATTCCGCAGCGTGAAGCTCTTGGGCAGCAGCGATATGTCCGTGGGGCTGGAATTCCGGTCAAAGGCACCGGAAATGATGGCCACGAAGGGCAGCGCAAAGATGCAGAAGACCAGCACGCAGAGCAGGACGCGGAGGACCATGTTCGGCCCCAGCCGGGGAGACCAGCCCAATGCGGTGTCGAATCGCGCGCCGGCGGAAGGCTTGGCTGGGCGCGCCTTGGGGCGGGAAACGGTATGGGTCATCGTACGGCCTTCCTTTTGCCAACAAGCTGTGTCCCCACCGTGAGCAGCAGGGTGACCACCAGCAGTAGGACGGCGGCCGCAGACGCGACCCCGATGTCATTGCGTTGGAATCCGAGAGAGTACATGCGCGTCATCCAGACTTCGGTGGACCCGGCGGGACCGCCGCCGGTGAGTACGTAGACCTCGGTGAAACTTCGAAGGCTCCGGATGGCGGCCAGGGTCAGGACAATCACCAGCGATGGGCGCAGGGCCGGCAAAGTGATATAGCGCAGACGCTGCCAGACGCTGGCTCCGTCCACCCCCGCCGATTCGTAGAGGGAACGGTCCACGCCGGTGAGGCCGGCGAGAATGATCACCATGTTGTAGGGTGCGCCGCTCCAGATGCCGACGACGGCGATGGACCACAGTGCCGTGTCCGTACCGTTGAGGAACTGCAGCGGACCGAGTCCCAGCCAGCCCAGGATATTGTTCAGCGGTCCGTCAGCGGTGGGAAAGTACAGGATCCGCCAGATCTCGCCTACGACGGCCAGGGCCGTCACAACAGGCAGGAAGATGGTGGTGCGCAGGATCCACAGCGACCGGGCCTGGCCTTCAAGGAGGAGGGCCAACGCGAACCCGACCACGAGGGCGCCCAGCGTCTGGGTTACGCCGAGTACCACCGTGTGGCCCAGGGCTTCCATGAACCGGGCGTCCGTCAGGACGCTGATGTAGTTGTCCATGCCGACAAACACGTCCCCCAGGAACGGCTGGACCTTGAAGAAGCTCAGCCGGATGCCCTCGACCATGGGGATGAACTTGAAATAGAGGCCCAGCACGGCCGCCGGCACCAGGAAGAGCCAGATGGCCAGGAGTTGCTTGCCGTTGCTGCGCTTCCTGCGCACCGGCACCTGCCCCGTGTCCGGAGCTCCGGTCAGCGACCGTGCTGGTTTGGTTGGGGCTGTGGTCATGACTTCGCGTTCTGGCTTGTCAGTTCGTTGTTGATGGCGGTGTCAAGGTCCTTGAGGCCGGACGACACGTTGTCTGCAGCGCAGTCGGAGGCGATCTTGTTCAGTGCTTCCGCGGCGGCCTGCTTGATCGGGACGAAGTTGATGGCGGACGGGAAGGCCTTCGAAGAGTTCTTCAACGCATCCTGGACCACGGCCCAGCGCGGATCGTTGTAGACGGCGGCGGCATCGACGCCCGAATTCACGGGAACCCGGACGATCGGCTGCTTGCCGGCGGTCATGCCCGCCTTCTGCCCCTCTGCCGAGACGAGGTAGTCGATGACCTGCTTGGTCTGGTCCTTCTTGCCATTGGTGGCAGTGACGTAGATGTTCTCGCCTTCTGCCAGGACGGTGTTGTCCTTGCTGCCCTTCGGGGTCTCGATGACCTCGTACTTGTCCTTGCCGAGCGAGGCATCGAACGAGGAGAAGTTGTAGGGGCCGGTCAGGATGATGCCTGTTTTGCCGGTCTGGAAGAATGGGGTCGCGGCGCTCGTGGCCGCGGTGAGGGCGCCCGGCTGGGTGTTGCCCGGGGTGCAGAACTGCTGCTTGATCCACGTGACGCCCGCTTGGGCGCCGGAGGCGGAGGCCGAGTACTTGCCGTTGCCGTCGTCCTTGAGGTAGGCCCCGCCGTCCTGCCAGAGGTAGGAGGAGGCCCACCAGCCGAAGTAGCCGCGCTCTGTGGAGCCGGGAACAGTCATGCCATAGGTGTCGGCCTGGCCGTTGCCGTCGGGGTCCTGCGTGGCGAAAGCGGTTGCGAGCTTTGCCAGGTCCTCCTGCGTCTTGGGGATGGGCAGGCCCAGCTTTTCACGCCAGTCTTCGCGGATCATCGTCACCATGGTCTGGCGGGAAAACGGTACGCCGTAGGTGGAGCCGTCCAGGCCTTGTGTTTCCTTCCACAGGGAGTCCGGGATCGTGTCATTTCCTGCGACGGAGGACTTGTCAATCTTCTGCAGGTAGCCCTGGGATGTGTAGTTGCCCAACGCAGCTGAGTCGTTGATGACGATGTCGGGCAGTTTCTTGGACGCCGCCCTGGTCTGAAGCTGCTGGTCCAGGTCCGGGACACCCTGGAAGTTGACCTGCACACCCGTCTTGGCGGTGAACTCCTTGAACAGTGCGGAGTAAGTGGTGGCGGCATCGGTTCCGGCTCGCGCCCACACCTCGATGGGTTGTCCATCATCCTTCGCCGCCGGTGCCGAGGATCCGCTGCCGCAACCGGTCAGCAAGGCAGCCGAAGCTATGGACAGCGCCAGCGCCGCCCGGGAGCGGGACTTGAATTTCGAATCCACTCTGATTCTCCTTTTTACATATATAAATGACTGTTACTATGTGAAACGTACTTCATGAGAGTGTGATCATGGTCACAGGCTGTCAACCACTGGAGGAAATCTTGGCCGCACGATCGAAGCCCGTCACTGTTGCCGTCACCGGAGGGGCGGGAATGATGGCCACGCTGCTGCGGCCTTATCTGGCAGAGGCCGGATATGCCGTCCGCCTGCTGGACCTGGCAGAGGCTGCCGACCCCCGTGCGCACGAGTCGGTATACGTGGGATCGGTAACGGACCCCGACTTCATGAACGCCGCCCTGGCCGGAGTCACCGGGGTTGTGCATTGGGGCGGCCTGCACCGCGAGATGACGTGGGAGGAAATTGTGTCCACCAACATCACGGGCACCCAGGTGACGCTTGAAGCGGCCCGTCGCAACGGCGTCGACCGTGTCCTCCTGGCCAGCTCCACGCACGCCGTGGGATTCCATCCCACGCACGCGGCGGCAGAGGATGCTGTCCTGGCGCCGCGCCCGGACACCTACTACGGCGTCAGCAAAGCCGCCGTGGAGGCGCTGGGCAGCCTGTACGCCGACAAGTTCGGCATGAAGGTGGTCAGTGCGCGCATCGGCACCGGCGGTGCGCGGCCGGACAACCTGCGGACCCTTGGTTCGTGGCTCTCCCCGGCGGATTCCTTCCGCCTGGTGGAGGCGGCACTCAGCGATGCGGGCGCGCCCGGCCACCATGTGGTGTGGGCGGTATCCGCCAACAGCCGGGGATGGGCGAACCTGGAAGCCGGCCGTGCCATCGGATTTGAGCCGCGGGACAATGCGGAAGAATTCGCCGGCGACGTTGACACCACGACTCCCGATGAATGGGCTGCACTCCTTGGCGGCGCCTGGGCGGGCAGTGACCATAAGGTGGGAATAGACAACTACCCGCACCTGGCCGTCAAATGAGTTGCGGCGAGCCGGGGCTGTGGCGACAGGGGGAGCACTGATGGCATCACTCGAGGTCCAGGAGAGTCCGCGCGGGGAGGCGCCGGGCGGCGACGTGAAACTGGTAAAGTCCGCCGAGCGCACCATCGCGATCCTCGAGCTGGTCGCTGCGGCCCCGCAGCCGCTGACAACCGCCGAGATCTTCAAACTGACCGGCTATCCGCGCTCCAGCCTGCACTGGCTGCTGCTGACTTTGCTTGAGCTGAACTGGATCGAGCAGACGCCGGAGGGCGCCTACCGGATCGGGACGCATGCACTCCTGTGCGGCACCGCGTACCTTGACCGTGATCCTGTGATGGAACATGTCTCCGGCATCCTGGAAAAAGTCCGCAACGCGACCACTTTCACCACCCACTACGCCCGCCTGGACCGTTCCGACGTCATCTACCTGGCCACCCGGCAGGCAGTGGACCGCCGCCGGCTTTCCTCCCGGGTGGGCCGCAAGCTGCCGGCCCAGGTGACTGCGCTGGGAAAGGCCATCCTGTCCGAATACACCGACGAGGAAGTAAGGCAACGGCTTGGTCCGGGACCCTACGCCCCGCTGACCCCCAACACGGTGCCTGACTTCGGGGCGCTGCAGGCAGAGCTGGCCGAATTCCGGAAAACCGGGCACGCCGTGGAGTGGGAACAGAACACGGTTGGGCTGTGCTGCGTCAGTGTGGTGGTCCCGTACCGCATCCCCGGCACGGACGCCATGAGCTGCTCCATGCCGATTGAGCTGGCCACCGATGACGTCATCGAAAAGACCGTGGAGACCCTGCACTCAGCGGCCGGCGAACTGGCCCGCACTTTGCGCGCCGCAGGCATCCGCTAGGCCTTCCCTCAGGGCCTGGCTGCCGATCCACCGGCCCCTGGCGGCAGCAGGGCGCTACGCCTCCCCGGCCCCGGCGTACAGGGCCAGCAAATCCCGGCTGAACTCGTGGGGCGAGGTTTCGCAGGGGCTGTGGCCACCCCGGTACACCCCGATCCGCGCCTTGATGGCCTGGGCAAACTGCCGGTGCAGGCTCAGCGGCCACAGGTCGTGGTCACCGACCGCTACGAATTTGGGCAGGGATGCCCCGGCCAGCTCCTGCCGGACATCCGGAACATGCTGCATGAGGGTGTAGATGTCCCGGATTGAGGCCCGCCGGGTGAAACGGAATCGATAGTTCACGAACCGCTGCCTGCCCCGCGGGACCCTCGCCACCCGGCCGCTGCGGATGCCCCAGATGAGCAGGGCGGCCCCTGCCCGGCCGTTCACCCACGTGCTGAACCGGCCGATCCTGCCCACTCCCTTGAAGCCATGTCCCGGTTCGGGCGGGCAGGCCAGCAGCGTCAAGGACCGGAAAAGCCCGGGCCGCTCCACATAGGCGAGCTGGGCGATGATGGCGGCGAACGAGTACCCAACCACATGGACCGGCGTTGCCGTCGTCTCCAGGACGGCCACAAAGTCATCCACGAACAGCCGGTAGTCGTAATGGTTGCGTGGCGGAACCAGATTCTCCGGGCCGGCCCCGGCTGACTGGTGTTGGCCTGCAAGGTCGTAAGCGAGAACAAAGTAACCCGCCGCGGCGAGGTCCGGCATCATCAGGGAAAAATCCTCTTTCGACCCCGTGGCGCCGGGGACCAGCACGACGCAGGGATCATCCGGATCGCCCAACGCGACAGCCGCAAGCTTGCCGCTCGGCACGTCGATGGTGAAGTCCACCGAGCCTGGCGGCGGGACTGCCCAGTCGACGTCGCCGAGCCCCGCATCCAGCTGTGCGGCCGCGTCCACCCGGGCACGACCGAGGTCCCCCGGGTCTTCCCCGTTTCCGCTCCGGCCAGGCTTTGCCATGGTCCCAACATAGTCCGGTAAGCCCTACGCCGGGCCGCCTCCGAGAATCCGGCGTGCATCGGCCTGCGCTTGGAGTTGGGCCGTGCTGACCACGTCACCCGCCACGTTGCCGCCGGTGGAGGCCATGGTGCGCAGTTCCGCAACCGTCCGGGGCGGGTTCTCGCTGTGCGCGACCACGTGGCAGTTCCGGCACAGCGGGACGAGATCGGCTACGGGGTCAAGCTGATAGCTGTTCCCCAGCATCTCTGCCGGAACCAGGTGGTGAACGGCAACCATGGCGGCACCGGCCACTCCGTAGGTGGCTTCAAAGGAAAAGCCGCAGGCCGCGCAGGACGTGCCATGGAACGCCAAACACAACCTGCGCGCATCCGGGTCCCGCTCGTAACGGTTCAGTTGGACGTGGCGGACGGCAGACGGGGGAAAGGTTCCACCGGGGATTTCATCAGGATCCGTCATCGCAGGACCTTGGCCACGCCACAGCCTGTGAAGAGCCGGCTCGGACTCCGGCGGGACTTCCACCAAGGACTGCGCGGACTCACCGGCGGGGAAGCCACCCGGAAACGCGGACTCAATGATTTCAAGGCCGGTCTGTTCACCCACGGGCAGCAGCGAGTCGAAGACCACCGTGATGAACCAGCCAGTGTCTGAGGCATGGTCGGCTGCGGGGACCTGGTAAGGCTCGGACTCCACCAGCCCGTGGCCGATCAGGCCATTGCCCTGCCCGCCGCCGCGCAGCAGCAGCCAGGCGTCCGTTCCCGGGACTGCTTCCGGCCGGGAATCGAGTTTCCACCGGTCCACGAACCTGCCGGATTCCATGACCTGTTCGACGGCGGCACGGTAGTCCCGGCGATGCAGGTCATCGGCGTCCACGGCCAGTATTACTGCAGCCACCGTTCACCTTGCCTTGGCGCGCGGGGCCGGCCCCCACCGTGCAGCGGGATTTAGATCGGTTCCTTGGCCAGCGCCTTGGTCTTGGCGGGTGTTTCGCGTCCCAGCCTTTCATCAAGCGTGACCCGGAGCCTGGCCGCAGCGACCTGGACCCGGCGCTCGGCGGGGCGTGCCTTCTTTGTGGCCGAGGGGGCAGCGGCTTTCCGTGCGGGGTGGACATAACGGTGCTCAGGCGACGTTGCGCTCATGGTCCAACCTCCTCGGCATTTTCTTCGTCTTTCGTTTCATTCTCGCCCAAGATGGCGCGGCCGTCCACGCCGGCCGCCTCCTCCCATGGGCCCGTGTCCGTCTCAGTGTCCTCTCCGTTCTCTTCCCCGGAGACGCTCTTCCAGGCAATATCGAACAGCTCGAGCTCCTCGGTGCGCGCGAGCCCGCTCCGTGCCAGCACCTCCAGGGTGGCCAGCCCCAGCGCTTTGGTTCCTTCGCCCGGGTCCAGGGCCCTGTCCAAGGCCCACTGGGTCCGCCGCCACCACTCGGCCCGGCGGGACTTTTGGCCCTTTGTCCGGCTTGGTCCTGGTTCCATCCTGATTCCACGCAGTAAGGAGAGGGACATGGGTACTCTGGCCAGCCGGATTGGTGTGATCGTGCTTGCGCTGGGTGTCCTCCTGGTGGCGGTGCCGGCGGCGAGCGCCGCGGGTGCGCCCGTGGCCATCGTTGTGGAGGACACCGCAGGGGTGCTGGACCAGAACACGCTGGTCCCCGCCGTCGAAAGTATCCAGTTCTACGAACCCACCCGTATCGCAGTCTTCACCTACAACGGAACCGCCGCGGACAACCTTAACGAAAAGGTCCTCGCGTTTGCCCGGTCCCGGCATCCGGAATGGATCAGTGCGGATGGGCAGAAATGGGCGGACGGGTTGTTCATTTTCGCGCTCGATCCTGTGGGCCGCCACGTGGGGACATACATGGGTGAGGACCGGAAAGTGTCCTTGGAGCAGCGTGGCGACATCCAGGACGCGTCGAAGGAACTCTTCCGTGACGCCCAGTGGACCGACGGCACCGTGGCCGGCATCCGCCGGGCCGCCGAGCTCATCAACCAGCCATGGTACCGCTCTGCCGGGTTCCTCATCACAGTGTGGGTAACGGGCGGGCTGGCGGCGCTGGGCGCAGCCGCATGGCTTACAGTCCGCGGCGTGACACGGGCCAGGTGCCGCAGGCAGATTGATCGGGGGGACCGCAGCTATTCCAACGTCAGCATGGACCTGGAGGTCACGGAGCTGAACGCGGGCACCATCCCCGAATCGTCGCGCTATGGCAGCCAGGTCCTGGAGAAGCACCGCACTTTCCTGAGCCGGTACGCAGCCACCACGGACTTGTCCAACCAGGTGCATGCGCTCCCGCGGCGAGCGCTGAGCCGGCGGAAAAGCCTCAATCTTGCCCGCGAATTCGCCGACAACGCAGCCCGGCTGGATGCCCTGGATGACGTCATCGCGGACAGCAACGCCCTGCTGAACCGCGCCGCCACCTGGCCCACGGCCTGGGACCGGCAGCTTGCACCGTTCCGCGAGGACTTAGCCGGGCTGGAGCAGCTCCTGAGCAAGAGGCACGGGCAGGGCGAGTCCGCCAGCGCGGCGGCCCTGCGGTCCTTCAGAGACGAAAGCCTGCGGGAGATCGAGCGCTGGACGGCTGACCTGGCCGACGGAACAATCACGCCGGAGCAGGCACTGGACCGGCTCTACGATGCCCGTTCCCGGCTGTCGGAGCTGTTGGAGCAGCACGCCGAAACGGTCATCCAGGGGTTCGCCAGGAATGAGGACGAGGCGCGCTTGATGCGGGAGAAAATGGACGCCGCCCATGAAGGGCCCACCCACCACGGGCAGCGCAGGTACGAACCCAGCATCCTTGGCACGTGCTATCCCACATACCAGTTCTTCTCCGTTGCCACCTTCAACTCCGGGTTCACCACCGGCATCGGCAGTGTCAACTCGGCCAGGGGCGGCGGCAGCACCACCGGGTACGGCAGCACCGGCGGGAGCTTTTCCGGGTCGGGCAGTTCGTCAAGCTTCTAGTTCCGGTGGCGGTATTCGGGGGCCTACGCGACGCCGAGCGCACCCAACCGGCCGATTCCGCGCCGGATGCTGTACCGGGTGGGTGCTGCGGGAGCGAGGACGAGTCCCGCTGGTGGCACCACGTCACGGATCAGTCCGGTCCCGGCACATTCCCGGACTTCTTCTATGGCCGCGGCCGCCGACCGCTTGTCCGTGAACGGGCCGGAGACAGCCAGAACGTGGCCGTCCGGCATCACAAGCCGGAACCGGATCCTGGCGGATGTACAACCACAGCGGTGTTCCGGCCCAGACCACCATCCCAGAGGGCACGGCCCGCGTTTAGGGCCCAAAGTCCCGGTTGGCCGGTTCCGGCTGCCGGGCAGGGCCCACGGCAGGGCGCCGAATACCAAGGCCACCAGCGGCAGGCTCCCGTCAAAGAGCAACACGCCCAGGCCTCTTCATGCCTGGGCTCCGCCATATGGGGCGCCGGCGTAGACAGCACCATTCGGCCCGGCTGTCAGGCGGTTCCGTTGGTTCACCCAAAGAGGTACCAAGTGCCCTGTTCTGTGGCGCCGGTCCTTGCAAGACTGCAGGCCTGAGTGGAGGGAAAACCGATGGCCGGCGTGAATGAGGACGACGTGGACGAGAAGCCCGCCAATACCGAACAGCTCCGGGTGGAGCTGGAGGACGCTGCATCCCGCAAGTGGTGGGCCCGTATCCTCTACACACTCGGCTCACAGTACGGGAGCACACAGTTCCGGTTCGTAGGAAAAGCCGACGACGGCCGTCGGCTCTACGTCAGCGACACGTTTCCCGGGCCGCCGCTGAACCAGACTCCTCCTGAGGAACAGTGGGCCCCGGGCCTGCAGGCCAGCCTCCGCCAACTGCGCCGGGACATAGCCCGTGACGGGTGGCAAATATCTGCCCGCGGCACACAGCCTTGGGATCTGACCTTCAGCCGTGCCAGGAGTTGACCGACGGCGTCTGCCCTGCCTTAGGCAACGGGCCTGCCTTAGGCAACGGGCCAAACCACCTTGGTCTGCCACGTGGCCGGATCCGGCTGCTTTTCCAGATCGCTCAAGTAGTATTCCCACACCACCCCGCCCGGGGTGGCGCCGTCTTCCTCCATGCGCTGCCGGATGGCATCGTAGGTGGTGCCCAACGTGTCATACGGGCCGCTGTGGATGGCCTCATACGCATCGGTGTCGGGAAGCGTCCCGCTGGCCACCTCGTCTGTTCCGTGAAAGCGTCCCGCGACGGGGAAACCCGCTTCGACGTCCACTGATTCGCCAGGCATACCGTGGTACAGCGCGAACGGCGGGCCTGCAGGGCTGGCGCCCTGCATCTGGACAGCCGCCATGACGGCACCGAAGGCCCTGCCAAAAAAGCCTGTCAGTGCGTCCATCGGGACGCGTTCGCGGACCACTGCCACAGCCTGCTCCGCAACGTGGGTCTTCCGCGGTTCCTGCCCATTTCCGTTCATGCCACCAGCATTGCCGCGAGGCCGGTTACATGACAGGGCCAAAGGTCACACCGCCACAGGGAGCGACGAGCTCGGTGCCGGGTCCAAATGCCCTACCCCAGGCAGTGCCGGACCGGTACGTTCGGCTCTATGCGTGAACACCATCGGTACACAGCTTTGAAGTGTCCTGAATGAGGAAGCCGGCCGCCCCGCCCACGGCGTCGGGCGGGCGCCTCGATGGAGTTGACCCCGAAGGGCCCGCAAAGTCCCCCGCGGAGAAGGCGTGGCGTTTCACCAAGCAGTATCCCGTCGTCGCGCTGACGTGCCTGGTGCTGGCGGCCACGCTGGTGCTGATGCAATCCGGCCTGGAACTGCAGGTCCGGATCCTGGCCTCTGCCTATGCCGCTGTGATCGTGGTACTGCGTTCCGCCGGGATGGTCCGCGCCCTGCGGGAAGGGCGCTGGGGGATCGACCTCCTGGCGCTCATGGCGATCGGCAGCACCGTGGCAGTGGGCGAATACCTGGCCGCCCTGGTGGTCATCCTCATGTTGACCGGCGGGGAAGCGCTCGAAAACTTCGCCCAGGGACGTGCCGCCCGGGAGCTGCGGTCCCTGCTGGACCGGGCACCCCGCTTCGCGCACCGCGAGCGAGCCGGGACCGTGCTCGAAGATATCCCGATCGGCGAGGTGGTGCCGGGGGACGTGCTGATGGTACGCCCCTCCGAGCTGGTGCCGGTGGACGGCACGCTGCTGTCTGAAACGGCCAGCCTTGACGAATCTTCGCTGACGGGCGAGAGCCTTCCCGTGGAACACGCAAGGGGGCAGGTGCTGCTCAGCGGATCGGTGAACGGTGTGGCAGCAATCCGCATGCGGGCATCGGCCACCGCGGCCGACTCCCAGTACAGCCGCATCATCGCCCTGGTGGAGGAAGCATCAACCAGCCGGGCCCCGGTGGTGAGGCTCGCTGACCGGTACGCCGTCCCCTTCACCCTCCTGGCACTGGCCATGGCCGCCACGGCCTGGATCCTGTCAGGTGAAGCGCTCCGCTTTGCACAGGTCCTGGTGGTGGCTACGCCCTGCCCGCTCCTGATCGCGGCGCCGGTGGCTTTCCTGGCCGGCACCAGCCAGGCCGCGCACAAGGGCATCATCATCAAGAACACCCGGACCCTCGAGCAACTTGCGAAGGCGCAGACAGCGGTTTTCGACAAGACCGGAACCCTCACCTCCGGGCGTCCCGTCCTTGACGAGGTCCGGGTGGCCCCGGGCAAGGGCGGGTCCCTGGGCAGCCACCGGATCCTGCAGCTGGCTGCCTCGGCTGAACAATACTCCTCGCACGTCCTGGCAGGCTCGGTGATCGAGGCGGCACAGTTGGCCAACCTGGAGCTCCTGCCGGTACAGCAGGCGGCCGAAACTGCCACGCACGGGGTGGAAGCTGTCTGCGGCGGCCGGCGCGTGGTGGTGGGCAAAGCAGCTTTGGTCAGCAATGTCTCGACCGGGTTCCGTGAAACACCGGTCCACAGCGGCCAGCTGGCCATCCACGTGGCCGTGGACGGCGAGTACGCCGGTGCGCTGGTCATGAAGGATCCGTTACGCCGCAACGCCGTGGATACCCTGGCACAGTTGAACTCCCTGGGAGTGCGGAACACCATGCTGCTGACCGGGGACGCCCAAGCCACCGCGGCGCACATTGCCGAGGAAGCGGGAATCGGCCGCGTGCAGGCGGAATGTCTGCCGGAGGACAAAGTCAACACCGTGGCCGCCATCCGGGAACGCCCGGTCATCATGGTGGGCGACGGCGTCAACGACGCGCCCGTCCTGGCCGCCGCCGAGGTAGGAATAGCCATGGGCGCCAAAGGCGCAACGGCCGCCAGCGAATCGGCCGACGTGGTAATCATGCTCGATGACCTGTCCAAGGTGGCCCAGGCCGTCGCCATCGGCAAACGGACGGTAGCCGTGGCCCTGGTGAGCATCTGGACCGGGATAGGGCTCAGCCTGGTCCTGATGGCCATCGCCATGACTGGGTACATTCCCGCCGTCGCCGGTGCCCTCCTGCAGGAGCTGGTGGACCTGGCCACCATCCTGAACGGCCTGCGCGCTCTCCACGGTGCCGACCCGACGCGGATGGCAGGCTCCAGGCGCCCTTCGCCTGCTGCCGGCGTTGTCCGCCCGTCAGCATGACTTTCGGCCCTTCCGCCCAAATGCACCAGCGGCCAACGTGGTGGTATGAACGCAGAAACAGTGGCCAAGCCCGTCATCGTTGGCGTGGACGGTTCCGAATATTCCTCCGCCGCCCTGCGGTATGCCGGCAAGCTGGCCGCCCGCCTGGGGACCCGCCTTGAGGTCATCACATGCGTCGGGATGCCCGACTACCTGGTGACCTCACGCCTCGAGGGGGCAGACCGGCAGTTCACCGCGAGGCTGGAGGACGCCGCCGAACGGCTCGTGGAGGACGCCCTGGGCCGGGCCTTCCCGGGCGAGCGGCCGGCGAACGTCGATGTGGACGTCAAATTCGGGCCACCGGCGAAGGTGCTGGTGGACGAAAGCCGCCGGGCGCAGATGCTGGTGGTGGGCAGGCATGGAGAGGGCGGCCTCCTTAAGCAGTCCATGGGGTCCGTCACCAAGGCGTGCGCAGCGCACTCCGCCTGCCCGGTGCTCCTGGTGGGCCAGGAGGCGGACGCTGTGTGAGGACCGCGGAGGGCCTGACATCTGCAAGGGCCGCGCAACTCCTGGAACAGGCCGGCCCCAACCAGCTGCCCACTGAAAAACCCGTCCCGCAATGGCGGAAGCTCTGGGCCGAGATGACGCACTTCTTCGCCCTCATGCTCTGGTGTGCCGCCGGGTTGGCCTTCATTGCCGACATGCCCCAGCTGGCGGTGGCGATCGTCGTCGTCGTGATCGTCAACGGCGTGTTTGCCCACATCCAGCAAGAACGCGCCCAGCACGCCGCAGCCAAGCTGCGCGCCCTGCTGCCGGCCGACGTCATGGTCCGCCGGGACGGGAAGGTGCAGACCGTCCACGCCAGCGCACTGGTGGTGGGCGACGTGGTCCTGCTCGCTGCCGGAGACCGGCTCCCCGCCGACATGGCCCTCATGCTGGCCTCGGCATGCGCGGTGGATGAATCGATGCTGACCGGCGAAAGCGAATCGGTCTCCAAAGCGGCGGGAGACCGGGTCTGGGGCGGCACCTTCATGGTCAACGGTTACGGGGAAGCGACCGTCACGGCGACCGGCGCCAACACCAGGCTGGCCGGAATCGCCGACCTCACCAGCAAAGCGGTTTCGCCCCCCACACCACTGTCCCTGGAACTGCGCCGGATCGTCCGGGTCACCGCGGCGATGGCGCTGGGAATCGCGGCCGTCTTCTTCATGGCCTCATTGCTGGTGGGTTTCCAATGGCGCGATTCGTTCCTCTTCGCCATTGGCGTTGCCGTGGCGCTGGTACCGGAGGGGCTCCTTCCCACCGTGACTCTCTCCCTTGCCATGGGCGCACAGCGGATGGCTGCACGCAACGGACTGGTGCGCAACCTCGAAGCAGTCGAAACGCTCGGGTCCACAACATTCATCTGCACCGACAAAACCGGCACCCTGACCCAGAACCGGATGAACGCCGTCGAAGTCTTCACCGCGGACGGATCCGTCCACGTGACCGGCGACGGGTATGGCCCCGACGCCGACGTGCAGGGACACGGAATGGACAAGGCGGCCGCCGCCGCACTCGCAGCACGGGCGGCGTCGCAGGGCCGGGCCGAGCTGCACGGCGGGCAGTGGCGCGCGCAAGGAGATCCGATGGAAGCAGCCCTGGACGTCCTGGCCCGCAGGCTGACTGGAACCGGACCCGGGGCAGCCCCTGCGCGGCGGTTGCCTTTTGACCCGGTGCGGCGCCGGGAATCTGCCCTTGTGGGAGCGGACCTGTTCTGCAAGGGCGCCCCCGAAACTGTGCTCCCGGTGTGCGGCTCGGTGCCGCCGCACGTCAAGGAACATGTTGAAGTGATGGCATCACGTGGCTTGCGCGTCATCGCCGTCGCGCGGCGGAGACTCGGGGGAGTGCCGGCAACATGGCAGACCGGCACGCCGGCCGACCTCGAAACCGGGCTGGAATTCCTCGGCCTGATTGGCCTCCAGGATCCGCCTCGCCCCGATGTGGGCGACGTGATTGGGATTGCGCGCCGGGCCGGCCTGAAGATCGCCATGATTACCGGTGACCACCCGGGGACCGCGGCAGCGATTGCCCGCCAAATCGGCCTGACGGGATCACCCGAATGTGTCCTTGAAGGTTCGGACCTTCCCGCGGACGACCAGGTTCTGGGGGCCCTTTTGGACCGGGACGGGGTAGTAGTCAGCAGGGTATCGCCCGAGCAGAAGCTCCGCGTCGCCAGGGCCCTGCAGGCCCGTGGGCATGTGGTGGCCATGACCGGCGACGGCGTCAACGACGGCCCTGCCCTCCGCGAAGCCGATATCGGCGTGGCCATGGGGCTCAGCGGGACCGACGTGGCGCGGGAGGCGTCGGACCTGGTGCTCCTTGACGACCACTTCGGCACCATCGTCGCAGCCATCGAGCAGGGCCGTGCCACCTACGCCAACATCCACCGCTTCCTCACCTACCACCTCACTGACAATGTGGCGGAACTGACCCCCTTCGTCATTTGGGCACTTTCCGGCGGGCAGTTTCCGCTGGCGTTGGGGGTGCTCCAGATCCTTGCCCTGGACATTGGCACCGACCTGCTGCCGGCCCTGGCGCTCGGGGCGGAGGCGCCGGGCAAACGTGTCCTGTCCCGTCCGCCCGAACGCCGGCACCTCATGGACAGGCGGCTGATCATCAGGGTTTTCTGCATCCTGGGGCCGGTGGAGGCCATGACGGAAATGGCGGTGTTCGCCGCTGTCCTCGCCGCGGGCGGCTGGACCCGGGGGCAACCACCGGCTCCCGGCCTCCTGGCGGCCGCATCCGGCGCCGCCTTCATGGCGGTGGTCCTGGGGCAGCTCGCCAACGCCTTCGCGTGCCGGAGCGCCACCGTGCCGCCGTGGAAGCTGGGATGGGGGACCAACAGGCTGCTGGTGTGGGCCGTGCTGGCTGAAGTGGCCATCCTGGCAGCATGCCTCTACGTGCCCTATCTTGCGGCAGTGCTGGGCCAGGCCCCGCCTACCCCCATGGGCATGGCCCTCGCCCTCCTCGCCGCCCCCGCCGTCCTGGCAGCCGACTGGATCCACAAAGCTGTCCGGAACCGCCTGCGGCCGGCCCAGGGGTCCGCCGTGGCGTAAGTACTGGTGCCGCCAGGGGGCGGCACCGGGACCAAAGACTCTGCCTGCCCTGCCCGGCGGCCGCCAGAATCGAGCCATGAGTGCCCCCGCAGAAGCCGTCCTGGCCAACGTCAATGTCACCTGGATCGAAGACACCGGGCTCGCGGACATACCTTCGGTTGGCGGCAAGAACGCATCCCTGGGTGAGCTGAGCCGGTCCCTCCAATCCACGGGAGTGCGGGTTCCCGAAGCATTCGCCACGACTGCCGCCGCCTACCGGACCTTCCTGGCAGCCAACGGCCTGGAACCGGGGATCCGGCAGCACATGGATGACCACCGCGCCGGCCGGGCAACGCTGCGCCAGGCGGGCGCAGCCATCCGGGAACTGTTCCTGCAAGCGAGTTTTCCCGACGCCATCGCCACAGACATCCAGGAACACTACCGTGACCTGTGCCGCCGGACGGGGCAGGCCCAGGTGCCCGTGGCCGTGCGCAGCAGCGCCACGGCAGAGGACCTGCCCGATGCCAGCTTCGCCGGGCAGCAGGAGACCTTCCTGAACGTGGCGGGCGAGCGCGGCGTCCTTGATGCCTGCAGGCGCTGCTACGCATCGTTGTTCACCGACCGCGCCATCAGCTACCGGGAGATGAAGGGCTATGACCACCTGGACGTCGCCCTTTCCGTGGGGGTCCAAAGAATGGTCCGGTCCGACGTCGGCGCTTCCGGGGTGATGTTCTCGATTGACACCGAATCAGGCTTTCCCGACGTTGTGGTGATCAGCGCCGCCTGGGGGCTGGGGGAGACCGTGGTCCAGGGCACCATCAACCCGGACAAATACCAGGTGTTCAAGCCGCTGCTGGCCGACCCGCGGTTCAGTCCCGTCATCGAACGGGCCGTGGGCGCCAAGGAGCGCAAGATGGTGTACAGCCAGGGCGGTGATGCACGGACCCGGACCGTTGACACCAGTGAACGCGAGCGGCGCTCGCTGGTGCTGAGCGACCCGGAAATTGTCCTCCTGGCCCGGTGGGCCGCCGCCGTCGAACAGCATTACGGGCGGCCGATGGACATGGAGTGGGCAAAGGACGGCCTGACCGGTGACCTTTTCATGGTGCAGGCGCGGCCGGAAACTGTCCAGGCGCGCAGAAGCGCCTCCACCTTCCGGACCTACCACCTCCTGCACCCCGGCCCGGTCCTGGCAACCGGGGCGGCGATTGGCGATGCCATCGCCAAGGGCGCGGCGTGCGTGATCCGCGATGCGAAGGACATCGAGTCTTTCGTTCACGGTTCCGTGCTGGTCACCCGGATGACCGACCCCGACTGGGTGCCGGTCATGAAGCGCGCCGCCGGCATCGTCACCGATCACGGCGGGACCACGAGCCATGCCGCGATCGTCAGCCGTGAGCTTGGCGTGCCGGCCGTCGTCGGAACGCGCAACGCAACGGAGATACTGTCCGACGGCGCCCCGGTCACCTTGTCCTGCGCGGAAGGGGAGGAGGGGCGCGTCTATGAAGGACTGTTGGAGTACTCAGTGGAGGATGTGGACATGGCGGGTCTTCCCGCCACCCGAACGGATGTGATGGTCAACATCGCCAGCCCGGCCGCGGCGTTCAAATGGTGGCGGCTGCCTGCAGCCGGGGTGGGACTGGCCCGGATGGAGTTCATCATCAACAGCCTGATCCGCGTCCACCCCATGGCCTTGGTCCATCCGGAAAAAGTGACTGATCCGCAGGAAGCAGACCTCATCAGGCGGCTCACCAGCGGCTACGACGACCCGCAGGAGTACTTCGTGGACATGCTGGCGACGGGAATCGCCAAGATCGCCGCTCCCTTCCATCCGAAACCGGTGATCGTCCGGCTCAGCGACTTCAAGAGCAACGAATACAGCCACCTGGTGGGCGGCAGGTTCTTCGAACGTCCCGAGGAGAACCCCATGATTGGCTTCCGCGGCGCCTCCCGCTACTACAGCAACCACTACCGGGAAGGGTTCGCCCTGGAGTGCAGGGCCCTCAAACGGGTCCGGGAGCAGGCAGGATTCCGCAATGTCATCGTCATGGTCCCCTTCTGCCGCACAGTCGGCGAAGCGGACCAGGTCATCGAGGCGATGGCGGAGCACGGCCTGGTCCGTGGCGCTGACGGCCTGCAGCTCTACATGATGTGCGAGATCCCATCCAACGTGGTCCTGGCCGAGGAATTCGCCAAGCGCTTTGACGGCTTCTCCATCGGGTCCAACGACCTTACCCAGCTGGTCCTGGGAGTGGACCGCGACTCCGAGGAGCTTGCCGGCCTCTTCGATGAACGCGACCCCGCCGTGACGGCGCTCATTGCCGAGGCCATCCGCAAAGCCCACGCGGCCGGCATCAAGATCGGAATCTGCGGGCAGGGGCCCAGCAACCATCCGGACCTTGCCGAATTCCTGGTCGGCCAGGGCATCGACTCCGTTTCGTTGAACCCGGACACCTACGTCAAAACAGTTCCGGTCATCGCCGCAGCTGAAGCTGCGGCCGGCAAGGCGTCCTAAGCCAGCTGGACATAGAAAGTGCCTGGTCCCCGTGGGGGCCAGGCACCGGCGTCGTCCGCCCGGCGCTGCTCAGCCCCTGGTGATGGGGATCTTCGACGCGCTGGCTTCGACCGCCTGGTCAGGCATCGGGGCACGGACCTCCAGGACGCCGTCCTTGTAGGCGGCGGTGACGTCCGCCTGTTGGACGCCACCGGGAAGCGGAATACGCCGGACGAAGGACCCGTACCGGAACTCGGAGCGGTAACTGCCTTTGTCCTTGTGTTCCTTCTTTTCCTCCCGCTGCGCCTTGATGGACAGCACGCCGTCGGAAACGGTGACGTCAACATCCTTTTCGGGGTCGATGCCGGGCAGCTCAGCCCGTACTACGAGGGTATTGCCGTCCACCATCTCCTCCACCCGGATGGCGGAAGTTCCCACGTCACCTTCAAAAAGCCGTTCGATGACGTCCAAGGGTGAGCGCCGTGAATCGAACCATTTCATCAGGTCAGTCATTACTGCCTCCTGCTCAAGTGGAAGCCGGACCATCGGATCGCCCGGCATTTCCACCATCCCCTCTTGGCAGGACAGCAGCCAGAGTCCAAGGTCCCAGCATCGGTTCACCCGGCACGGGCGCGCCTGTGCCGGGTAAACCGGCCCACCCCTTCGATGGCCGCGCAGCCTGCCAGGCCAACCCCGACCGCGAGGGCCAGCAGGCCCGGGGGAGGCCAATCCACCCGGAAGAAATGCCGGGTCAGGGGCACACTGAACAGGAGGACCAGGCCCGCGTACATACCGGCCAGGATCAGGACCTTGGTGCCGTTGAGCGGCCGGGACGCCATCACCAGGATCCACGCAGCCAACAGACCCAAGGTTACGGTGGCTGCGGACTGCGCGTTCTCCCGGGTGTGCCCGCCGAAGCCTGTGGCGAGTGCACTGACGGCCAAAACGCACACGGCGGTGCAGAGTCCCGCCGGCACGGCAAAGGCCAGGGAACGGCGGAGGAACCCGGGGGCATAGCGCTCGCCTCCCGGCTGCAGGGCCAGGAAGAAGGCCGGCAGGCCGATGGTCAAGCCGTCGAGTGCGGACAACTGCCGTGGCAGGAACGGGAAGGCCAGCAGCAGGATGCCGCACACCACGGAGATGACCGTGGCGTAAACGGTCTTGCTGAGGAATACCAAGGAAACCCGCTCGATATTGCTGATCGCCCGGCGCCCCTCATCCACCACCGCGGGCAGCCTTTCGAAGCGGCCGTCAAGGAGAACCAGCCGGGCCACCGCCTTGGTGGCCGGCGAGGCCGAGTCCATGGCGATGCCCAGGTCCGCCTCTTTCAGTGCCAGGACGTCGTTTACGCCGTCGCCGGTCATGGCCACCGTGTGCCCGCGCCGCTTCAGGGCCCTGACCAGATCCCGCTTTTGGGACGGCGTGACGCTGCCAAAGAGGCTCTGCGAGTCCACTATGTCCTCCAGTTGGGCCGGATCCCCGGGAAGGAGGCGTGCGTCGTACGCGGCCCCGTTGCCGAAGCCAACTCCCCGTGCCAGGGCCGCCACCGTCCGGGGGTCGTCACCGGAGATGATCTTCACGGTGACGCCTTGCCGTCGGAAGTAGTCCAGTGTCGCGGCGGCGTCCGCCCGGATTCTTTCGTGGAAAGTTATCAGCAGCACCGGCTCCAGTGTCGTGGGGAGACCCGTCTCGCCCGCATCCGGCGGCAGGATGCCCGGAAGGTAGGCCAAGGCCAGCGTCCGAAGGCCGGTGGAGGCCAGGGCGGCGGCCTCCCTGTGTGCCGCCGCGCAACCAGGGGAGCCTCCGAGGACGGCGTCCGGCGCCCCGAGGATCCACGTGCCGGCCGCGCCGGATTCCGGCCCCACAGTGACAGAACTCCATTTCCGGGCGGACGAGAAGGGGATGGCGGACAGTTCCGCCAGCGGCGGGGCCGCGGGAAAAGCCGCACCAATGGCCGCTGCAGTGCTGCCGCCTTCCGATTGGGCCCCGAACCACTCCAGCACCGGCTGCCAGCGTGCTGCCCGGAAGGCCCCCTGAGCGTGGACGGCGTCGAACACCATGGAGCCTGAGGACAGCGTGCCCGTCTTGTCGAGGCACAGGACATCCACCCTCGCCAGCACTTCCACGGCCGCCAGCTCCTGGATCAGGACCTTTTGGCGTGCCAGCCGGAGGCCTCCAACGGCGAATGCCACGCTGGTCATCAGCAGCAGGCCGAGGGGGATCATCGCCATGATCCCGGCCACAGCCCCCACCACGGCGGGGATCCACCGCCCCGAGCCGAAGGCACCCGTCCACCCGCCCCGGTCCTGCATCTGCGCGTTTACCAGCAGCAACGCAGTGGGCAGCAGCAACCATGTGATGACGACGAAGACCTTCCCCAGGCCCCTGCGGATCTCCGACGTGACCAGCGAGAACCGGCGTGCCTCCGCCGCGAGGCGGTACGCGAACGTATCCGGCCCCACCCTGAGCACGGTGGCCCGGCCGCTGCCCGCCAGGATCAGCGACCCGGAGAGCAGCACGGCGCCGCCCATCTTGGGAACCGGCTCGGATTCGCCGGTCAACAAGGATTCGTCCACCTCCAGTGAGGCTCCGCCCAGCAGCAGGAGGTCAGCCGTGACCTGGTCGCCGCCGGCCAGGACAACGGTGTCGTCGGGGACCAGCCCCGCCGACGGGATCCGTTCCCGTGCGCCGTTTCTTATCACCGTGTTCGTCGCCGCCTGCGTGATGGCCAACCGGTCGAGCGAACGCTTGGCCCGGTACTCCTGGACTATCCCGATCAACGAGTTGCTGATGGCCGACAACCCAAAGAGGGCGTCACGCCACTGGCCCAGGACGAACAGCAGGATGAAACAGCCGCCCACAACGGCGTTGAAAAGCGTCAACACGTTCGCCTGGATGATCGCCCGGACCGTTCGGCTGGTGGCCGTGGGCACGCTGTTGATCCGGCCGGCAGCGGTCCGCTCCTGGACTTCACCGGTGGTC
The DNA here is from genome assembly GCF_003116525.1 of Pseudarthrobacter sp. AG30. Taxonomy (NCBI): domain Bacteria; kingdom Bacillati; phylum Actinomycetota; class Actinomycetes; order Micrococcales; family Micrococcaceae; genus Pseudarthrobacter; species Pseudarthrobacter sp. AG30. The sequence goes on from NZ_QEHL01000003.1 coordinate 144,441, forward strand.
AGCCCCTCACGGGCACGGCGGGCCTCCACATCGGGGGCGGAGGCCCCGGCTTTCCCGGCGGCCGGCATGGCATGCTCCACCAAGCGGGCGCGCTCAATCGCCGTGCTGCGGTACGTGCATCCGCGTGATGATGGTGGGGCATGGCGGCTGTGCCAGCACCGCGTGCACCGTGGAGCCCAGCAACAGCCGCTCGAAGCCGCCCTTGCCGCGGCTGCCCAGCACCAGCAGGCGCGCCCCGGAGGCGGCCCGGACCAGGGCAGCCGCGGGCTCCACGACGGTTTCCATCACCGTGTGCACGGTGAGGTCAGGGTAGTCCTGCCGCAGGCCTGCCTCCGTTTCGGCCAGGACAATCTGCTCCTCCTCGAGCACATGGGTGGCAAAACTGCTTGAGGGCAGTCCCGCCGCGATCCAACGGTTGGGCCCGGTGAACGCGTAGAGGACCGTCAGCTCCTCGCCCAGCATGTCGGCCTCGGCGGCAGCGTAGGCCACCGCCTGCGTTGACTCCTCGGAACCGTCCACCCCCACGAACACGCCGCGGCCGGCCTCTTGCCCCCCGCCGATGACCGCAACCGGACATTCGGCCGTTGCAGCAGCCTGGAGGGCACGGTCTGTCAGTGCGCCACGTGAGTGGCCGCTGGTACCCAGGACAAGCATTGCGGCCTCTTTCGAGTATGCGCCCAGCGCCGAGCCCACCCCTCCTTCGAGGAGTTTCAGCGAAAGGCTCAGCCCCGGGTAGGCGGCACTGACCTTCTCGCCGGCCTCCTTGAGCAGGCCCAGGCCTGATTCACGCAACACCTCAAAGTAGGGCAGTACTTCGGAGGCCATCCACCGGTCATCGACCACGGTGACGACGGCGAGGGGAGCCTTGAGCCTGTCGGCCCGTGCGGCGGCCCACATCAGGGCGGCGTCGGACGCCGGTGTGTTGGTGATGCCGACGGCGATTGGCTTGGCAGGTGCCATGGGGGCCATCCTTTGGAGTGTTGTGGCGTTGGATGGGGCGAGGTCGAAAGTCGGGTTCCTGGCCGCTGCGAGCTTCAGTCCGCTGCCGGCTCCCGGGGCGGCCACCAGTGCGTAGGTGCCGCGATGACGAACCTCCGGCCGCTGATGTCGTGGGGCGTAACCCGGATCAGGGTGTTCTTCTGGCCCGGTTGCCACGGTGAGAGTCCGGCATCCATGGCGTCCTGGGTCTCCTCGGCATCGGAAACCACTGTGGCGTGCCCCTTGAGGATGACACTCCACGCGATGGTTCCGTACTGGTTCATGCCGTCCGCCTCAACAGCCACGGCCTTGCCGTCGAAGGAGGAGAGTTTTGTTGCCCCACCCGTCCGCATCAGCAGGGTTCCGTTGGTGGTGACAAAGTTCATGGGAAAGTTCTCGACCGAGTCGCCGTCCGTGAACGCGATCCTGCAAACGGATGTGGAATGAAGGAGTTTCCAACAATCGTGGACACCGAGTTCCTTGATTTCCGGATCTTCCCCTGCTGTGTTCATGGCCGTAGCCTAGGTCCGCGATCATTCGGCCGGTAGGGGAAAAGGTCCCGCCGGTACAGGGGGCTGGCGGCGGTGAGCCGGACTCAGCGTCACCGGCAGGGACTGCCTGCCGTTGACGCGGCCCCTAGACTACTCCCAGAGGATGTCTTCGAACACTTGATTCGCGCTACGGGCCTGCTGCCTTGCGGGCTTTTGCCGCCGGAGGTGGGACGTGAGCACTGAGCAGCCGTGGCGCTCCCCAATGCGGGACCAGATGGAAGACCTGCTGCGGGATTTCACAGCCAGGGGCGATGAGCTGCTGGATACCCGCGAGCGGATCAACGGCCTCTTGGCGGCCGTCATAGCCGTCGCGGAAGACCTGAGCCTTGAAGCGGTCCTGGACCGGCTGGTGCGGTCTGCCTGCGCCCTGGTGGGTGCCGGCTACGGGGCGCTTGGTGTCATTGGCGAGGACCGTCGGCTCAGCCACTTCATCACGGTGGGAATTGATGAGGCGGGCATCCGTTCCATCGGAGACCTGCCCACCGGGCACGGTGTCCTCGGGCTCCTGATCCGCGAACCCAAGCCGCTGCGCCTTCATGACCTCGGCCAGCACCCCATAGCGTCGGGTTTTCCACCCAACCATCCGCCGATGAGGACATTCCTTGGTGTGCCGGTCCGCGTCCGGGACGAGGTATTCGGAAACCTGTACCTGACCGAAAAGCAGGGCGGCGTTGATTTCACGCAGGAAGACGAAGACCTCGCAGTGGCCTTGGCGGCCGCAGCCGGGGTCGCGATCCAGAACGCCCGCCTCTTTGAAGACAGCAGCCGCCGCCAGAAATGGCTGGAGGCCGGCATGGAACTGAGCAGCCGACTGATCATGGAGCCCCATGCAGGGGATGCGGAAAGCCTGGATATCGTGGCCGGGACCGCCCTCAAGGCAGCCGACGCCTCGGTGGCCTTCATCGGAGTTCCGGCCGGCGACGGCGTGATCCGGTGCCGGTCGTGCCTTGGCGTGCAAAGCATCAAGGCAGGGCAGGAACTGGTGGTTTCCAGTGCAGTAACCGGAGTCTTCGCAACCGGCGAATCTTTCGTGGCTCCGGAGCCACGCCAGCTCTTTGAGCACGCGATTGTCGAAACGCTGGGGCCTGTCCTTGTCTGCCAACTGGGGCACGGCAACAGCGGCAACGGGGTGCTTGTCCTGGCCCGTGCCCACGGAGCTGCCGCTTTTACCCAGGCTGACGCCGAATCCAGTTCGATCTTTGGGAGCAGGATCGGCTTGGCCCTGGACCTGGCACGCGTGAGTGCCCTGCGCGAGCAGGACCTGCTCCTGACGGATCGGGAACGGATTGCCCGCGACCTGCACGACCTTGTCATCCAGCGGTTGTTTGCTGCCGGCCTGAGCATCCAAAGCCTGCGACGCTTCACTACAGACCCCGTGGCCCATGACCGAATTGCTGCGGTCACCAAGGAACTTGATGACACCATCCGCAAGCTGCGGGACACCATTTACTCGCTTCGCACGGCAGATGTGGAACGGGAACCCCTCACCGGCCGGATCCTCCGGGTTGTCCGGGAAAGCTCGCGCAGCTACGGGCTGATTCCCAAGGTGTCGCTCGACGGTCCGGTGGATTCGGTCAGGGAAGATTTGGCTGCCCAACTGCTGCCCGTGCTCTCCGAAGCGCTCAGTAACGCGTTGCGGCACTCCGGTGCCGAGGAGATCCAGGTCAGCCTCACCGTTTCCGGCGATGACGTCCAGCTGTGCATTAAGGACAACGGCCATGGATTCAGCGGACCCGCCACGGAAAGCGGGCTTGCCAACATGCGCTACCGCGCCGGGCTTCTTGGCGGCCGCTGCGACATCGACAGCATCCCCGGCGAGGGCACGTCAGTGAAATGGGTTGCCCGCCTGTCCTGAGTGCGCGTCGGCCGGCGGCGCGGCACCTCTGTTGGGGGTACCCGGTCAGGCGCCGTCCGCACTGTTCCGGGTGACGTAGACGGCGGCCTGCGTCCGCCGTTCAAAACCGAGCTTGGCCAGGATGGACGAGACGTAGTTCTTGACCGTCTTTTCCGCCAGGAACAGTTCATCGCCAATCTGCCTGTTGGTCAGGCCTTGGCCGATCAGGGCGAGCACTTTCTTTTCCTGGGTGCTCAGCCCGTCCAGGCGGGGGTCCGTGGGGGCTGTGGAAAGGCCCGCGATGATCCGTTGCTCAACGCCCGGTTCAAACAGGGACTCGCCCGCCGCCGCCCTCCGGATGCCGGCCAAGAGGTCATCGCTCCTGATCTGCTTCAGGATGTACCCGGATGCGCCGGCGAGGACGGCGCCGCGAAGGGCCTGCTCGTCGTCGTAACTTGTGAGGATCAGGCAACGCAGGCGTGGATCAAGGGACCTGACATCACGGCACACCTCAATTCCGGTCCCGTCGGGAAGGCGCCCGTCAAGGACGGCAATGTCGGGGTGCAGGGCCGGGATACGGCGGGTGGCCTCGGCCGCCGAGCCGCTTTCGCCAACCACCACGAAACCCTCGCCCTCAAGGAGGTCCTTCAGGCCCTGCCGGACTAGTTCATGATCGTCAAGGATGAACACCCGGACCGGCCCGGAGGACCCGGTGGCTTCACTGCCGGCAGTTCCATGCATGTGCACCCACGCTCCCAAACGCTTGCAGGACCAAACCGCACCTGTGCGGGCAGCTCCCCGGAGCGGCCACACCCCATTCTTACCCGCAACCGGCCCCGCCGGAAGGGACCAAAGTCCGCCGCGCCGGTGCTGCCGCTGCGGGGTGCACCGTCCGGACCGTGGAGCTGCTGTATGCCGCATGACTTTTGGCCCTGGTCCGGCGACCGGCTCCGGTCCACGCTTGGTCCGAAGGGCAACGGGAGGAAATGTGGCAACAGCAGGGAACCAAGGGCCGTCCGCGGCACCTGAACGGCGCCCCAGGATCATCGTCGCAGTTGATGGTTCCGACGCGTCCGTCGCGGCGCTGCGCGTGGCGCGGGCGGTGGCTGAACCCCTGGGGGCTCCGGTTGAAGCATGGGCGTGCTGGGATGTCCCGGCCGGTTACGGGATTTACCTGGCCGTAGGCATTGAGGGTTTCAAGTATGCCGCCGAGCAGGTGCTGGGCCAGGCGATCCGGGACGCATTCGGACAGGCGCCGCCCTTTGTGCACCCCCGGGTGGTCCGCGGGAAGCCCGGCCCCGTTCTCCTGGACGCGAGCCGCACCGCATCGCTCCTGATCGTGGGACGGCGGGGCCACGGCAGCTTTGTCCTTGGCTCGGTCAGTTCAACCCTTGTCAGCCATGCCCACTGCCCGGTACTCGTGGTCCACGCCGCGGAAACCGGTGCCGCGGAAGAAGTTGCGCTGACCGACGCGACGGCACAGCCCTGAAGCGCTCCTGAAGCCCTGCACCGCCGACCCGCTTGAACGTCGACCCGCCTGGTCCGATGCCGCCCGGGACGCTTGGCCCCGCACAGCCGGGACGCCGGCGTCGTCCTGCTATTCGCTGGTGGTGCCTTCCATCCGGGTGGCGTGCGGGGCTGCCTTCCGCGGCGACCAATGCAGATCTTTGATGGCCCAGTACCCGGCACCGTTCATCACCGTGAAGCCGGCAATACCAACGACAGGGGCGTGGGCCACCAGGCCAAGCAGGAGGATGCAGACCCCGGCCGCGAAGAGCACCACTGCGCGCCGGAAGCTTGTCCGGCGGGACAAGGCGAAGGCGTCGTGGTTCAGCAGTACGGCGAGCCTGGGGTCGTCTTGCTCCAGGCCGTGCCCGATCAGTTCGAGTTCCCTTTTCTCGAATTCGGAAAGAGGCATCGTGGGCTCTCCGTGTCCGTTTCCTGCGGACCTTGGCTCAGGTGCCCGGGTGGCCGCGCAGGACGGCCAGCCTGTTCTGGTACTCCGCAACGTCGATCTCCCCGCGGGCGAAACGCTCCGCCAGCAGGTCTTCCGCCATCCGCGGAGACGGAGGCTGTGGATTGTGCGGGGAGGGGGCCCGCAATGATCGGGCCAGCAGCACAATGCCGGTGATGATCGCTCCCCAGACCACCAGCATGCTGATGCTCATCAGGGCATAGCCCCACAGGCCCATGCCGTCGTTCCAGCCGTACACTTCCCCGACCTCCGATTCACAGAAGGCCGCCGCCAACCGGCTGCCTTCCCTTCCAGTATTGGATTGCGGGGTGGGCGCAGGCAGAGCCATTAGTCCCGTTCCGGCCGGCACCGGAGCCCTGCGCCGGCAGATCCGCCGCCGCTCGTGAGCCAGCGGGAAAACGATCTAGAAACCCTGCCGGCGCAGGCGCTTGTCGACGGCGACCGCCAAGGATGCGAGCATGGCCAGGCCGAGGATCCGCAGCCAGGCATCCAGTCCGATGGGGGCGGTATGGAAGAGTTCGTTCATGAGGGGAACGTAGGTGAGGGCCACCTGTCCGGCGGACTGGAGGCCCACCCCGAGGAGGAGCCAGCGGTTGCCGAATGGCCTGATCCGCCAGGCCGGCCGGGTAAGGGACCGGCAGCTGAAGAGGTAGGAGACCTCAACGGCCACGAAGAGATTCACGGCGGACGTCCGGGCCTGGGCAACGGATGCGCCGACGGTGAGCTCGTGGCCAAAGAGCCACCAGGTGCCCGCGACCAGGAGCGCTGAGACGAGCATGACGCGCACGGTGAGGGCCCAGGTCAGGAGCGGACGGTCCGGTGCCCTCGGCGGCCGGGTCATCAGTCCGGGCTCTTTCGGTTCGAAGGCGAGCATCAGCCCAAGGGCAACGGCCGTGGTCATGTTTATCCAGAGGATCTGGGTAGGGAGGATGGGGAGCGTCCCGCCCGCCAGGATGGCCGCCAGGATCACCAGCCCCTCTGCCATGTTGGTTGGCAGGGTCCAGACCATGAACTTGACCAGGTTGTCGAAAACGTTCCGTCCTTCTTCAACGGCAGCCTCAATGGTGGCAAAGTCGTCATCCGTCAGGACAATGTCCGAGGCTTCCTTGGCCACCTCGGTTCCGGTGCGCCCCATGGATATGCCAACATTGGCCTGCCGGAGGGCGGGCGCATCGTTGACGCCGTCCCCGGTCATGGCCGCCACATGGCCCCGGGACTGGAGGGCCTGAATAAGGCGGAGCTTCTGTTCCGGGGAAACCCGGGCGAACACCGTGGCGCGTTCCACCGCATCCGGCAGCCGGTCGGCTGGAATGGTGTCCAGCTCCGCGCCGGTGAGCGCTGCTCCGGGTTCTGGACCGTTGGTCAGCCCTACCGCCGCGGCGACAGTCAGGGCGGTCCGGACGTGGTCGCCGGTGATCATCTTGACGGCCACCCCGGCGCGTCGGCACGCCAGGACTGACGATGCCGCCGCTTCACGCGGCGGATCGTGCATTGCCTGGAGCCCGGTCAGGGTCATGCGTCCTTCCAACTTCGTGCCGTCAAGGGCTCCGGTAGCCGCGGGGAGGCGCATCATGGCCGTTGCCAGCACACGCAGTCCACCGTCGGCGAGCGCATGTGCAGCATTGACCACGGCCTGCCTGCGGAGCGGCCTGGCGCCGCCTTGTGCGTCCATCTCGCCACCGCAGAGTTCAAGGACACGTTCCACGGCACCTTTGACAAACACGAACCCGGTACCGTCCGGATGGGCGGAGCGATGCATCGTGGCCATGAACTGACGCTCAGGAGTAAAGGCCAGTTCGGCGTGCCGCGGCCAGCCGGCGAGGAACTCCGCAAGCGAGATGCCTCCCTTCCCGGCGGCCACCAGCATCGCGGCCTCGGTGGGATCTCCGCGCACCTGCCAGGTTGCTCCCTCGCGGCGGACACCGGCGTCATTGCAGGCTGCCCCGGCCAGGAGGCACCACCGCAGTGCCTCGTCCCGGATCCCGTCGCGCCCCAGGGACACCGGCGGCTGCGCTGTGCCGCCGGTGTGGATGGTGCTTGGGGGAATGATGTGTCCCTCCGGGCTGTAGCCGGTGCCTGTCACGCCATACCTGCCGGCAGGGGTCCAGAGGACTCGGACGGTCATCTGGTTTTCGGTGAAGGTTCCTGTTTTGTCCGAACAGATCACGGTGACACTGCCGATCGTCTCCACAACCGGAAGCCGGCGGACCACGGCACGGCGCCTCGCCATCCGGCGAACGCCGATGGCAAGGGTCACCGTGACAGCGGCTGGCAGGCCTTCGGGGATGGCCCCAACGGCAAGGGCGACCGCTGCGGTGAACATTTCTTCGGGCGGTTCACCGCGCGCCACGCCGGCAAGGAAAGCCACGCCCGCCAGTGCAAGGATGGCCGCGGTAAGCGTTGTGCTGAACCGTGCCAGCTTGCGCGTAAGGGGCGTGGCCTCGGGCCGGATGTCGCCGATGAGCCGGTGGATTTCGCCGAGTTCGGTTTCGCCGCCGATAGCGACGACGATCCCTGCCCCGGTTCCGGCAGTCACCAACGTGCCGCTGTACAGCATGTTCCGCCGGTCTGCCACGGGTGTGGACCGGGGGAGCACCACCTGGTCCTTGGCAACCGGTTCGGATTCGCCGCTCAGGGCGGATTCATCCACCCGCATCGCTGAAAGGCGGACCAGGCGCAGGTCGGCGGGGACCCTGTCACCCGCTTCCAGCAGCACCAGGTCTCCGGGCACCAGGTCTTCGGAGGGAACGCTCAACCTTTCGCCGCGCCGCACGACTGCCGCATTGGTGCGAACCATGGAGTGGAGGGCATCGAGGGCCGCGTCGGCCCGAACCTCCTGGATGAAACCGATGAGCGTATTGACCAGAACCACGGCGAGGATCACCCCGGCGTCCAGGAACCCGCGAAGGAACGCGGTCACCGCGGCGGACGCCAGCAGGACGTAAACCAGCGGGTTGTTGAACTGGCGCCCGAGTTTGCCGGCAATACCCCCGCGCCGTGGCCGGGGAAGCATGTTCGCGCCGAACTGCGCCCGCCGGCGGACCACCTCGGCCGGGTCCAGGCCTATGGCGGTGTCCGTGCCAAACAGCAGCACCACTTCGTGGACGGGCAGTCCATGGTGGGCCGGGCCCGGGGTGCCTGCCGGGGTGGTCCCTGCCGGCGTCTTGTTGCCCATGATGGTGGTGCGGCCGGAGGCTAGCGCGCCAGCAGGGCATCGAGAGTGACAAAACCGTAGCCAGCGGCCCTGATGCGGTCGATGACCCGGGGGAGGGCGTCCGCGTCGAGCGTGGTGCCGTCGTCGGGATTTGAACCGATGTGCATCAGGACGATCTCCCCGGGCTGCAGCCCGGCCTGGACACGGTCGGCCACCGACTGGACGCTGGCGCCGCCACTGGTTCCTTTCCACCCCAAAGTGTCCACCGTCCATCGAACAGCCACATATCCCAGGGCGTTGACGGCCGCGATGGTCCGCGCATCACGGTCCCCGTAGGGGAACCGGAACAGGGGCCTGGGGTCGGCGCCCGCGGCCAGGATGGCCTGTTCTGCACTTCGCACCTCGTTGACGATGGCGTCCCCTGCCAGCCCGGTGAACCCTGGATGCGTCATGGAATGGTTTGCCACCCGGTGCCCGGCTGCGGCAATCTGTGCCACTCCCTGCGGGTTGCTGGCAGCCCAGTTTCCGGTCAGGAAGAAAGTGCCGGCAACGCCCTTGGCCGCGAGGGTGGACAGGATTCCAGCCAGCCCTGCCGCGTTGGCTCCGGCATCGAAGGTGAGTGCGACGTTGGGGCCTGCCCCGGGAACGACTGTGAGGTCCTGGCCGCGGAGGGCTTCGGGAAACTCCGGGAGCGGGGGAGCCGGGGGTGCCGGGGGTGCCGGGGGTGCCACCGGTTCATCCGGTACCTCGGAGGGCCCGGCCGGCGGGATCGTGGCTGGAGGTTCCACCGGTGTCCCGCCCGCTTCGGGCGTGTCCGTTTCTGCCGGCGGCGCAGTGCCGGGGGCAGCATCCGCGCTGGCGGATGCGGACCGGATGGGTTGGGTTGCGGTCGGGGCGTCAGACGGCCCCGACGGGGTGGGCAGGGGCGGGCCGGCCGCCGGTGCCGGGCGAAACAGGGCCAGGGCGACGGCGAGGACCACCAACGCGCCGGCGATCGCCAGGGCGAGCGTCCGTCGTCGTACGTCATCCGCCGGCACTTGCCTCACCCGCCCGGCACGCCGGTGGCTGTTGGCGTCGTCGCCGTCGCCGTCAGGAGGCCTTGGAATCGGCGGTGCTGGCCTCCGGGGTGTGAACCACCAGGACCGGGCAGTGGGCATGGGCGACGACGGCGGAGCTCACCGAGCCCAGGAGCAGGCCGCCGAACCCGCCGTGCCCGCGGCGCCCCACCACGACCATGTCAGCCTCGCGGCTGGCGTCGATCAGCGCCTCCCGCGGATGGCTCCGGACCAGCGTGGCGGTGACGTTCGACGGCGTGTCGGCGCCGAAGGCCTGCGTCACGGCGCCGTCGAGGACTGCTTTAGCGCCTTCCTCGAAGCCTTCCACGCCCATCATCACGTAGCCGGTATACACCTGGGGGTAGTCCCAGCAGGCTACCGCCTGGACTTTGGCGCCCAACGGGACGGCCATCCGCTGGGCCTGGCGGAGGGCTTCAACGGACGCCTCCGATCCGTCGACGCCCACCACGATGTTGGTTATCGGTGCCCCGGCAACGCTCATGTCTGCTCCTCAATCGGACCCGGCTGGTCACGCCCATCATCGTTCGCCCCGGCGGCCGGGAGGTAGGGGCGAAGGTCACTGCGCCGGCCCCACGCTTTGGGGCCCGGCCGCCGGAGGCGGCCCGGCCGCGGCGGGTGGAAGGCCCGCCGGGGGAGCGGCCGGGGCCAAGCCGGGCTCACCGGCACCTTGGTCCAGCCGGAAGGGCGGGTACTCGTCACGCATCAGTGAGGTGTACACCAGGACCCTGTAGATCCAGCGGTCCACGCCGAGGATGAAATCGAACAATGGACGCTGGTAGCGGCCGGTGAACAACAGGATGACCGCCGCAATCAGCACCAGCAGGCCCAGGAGGGACAGGCCCGATCCGCGTTCATACGTGCCACCGATGATGTCGTTCCCTGCCTCCCACCGCCATACGGCGCCCGTGGTGCCCGCGATTGCGGCCACGAGGAGAAGATGCGGGATGGCCAGGAGCCACCATTTCACCAGGACCAGGCCGCGGGAGAGCCGCTCAGGGTAGTCCACGTCGAAGTCGGCAGGATAGTTGGTGCGCCTCAGCGTGAAAGGCGGGTAGAGATCGGTGCCGACGGCGGCGTAGGCGTAGAAGGCCACCCGCCAGTTCCAGCGCATCACGCCGACGTTGAAGTCGAACAGTGCCCGCGGGTAGTGGCCGGTGAACAGGATGGCGAATCCTGCCACGATCGTGGTGATGACAAAGGCGAACCAGAGGAAGAACAGAAGGATGAAGTGTGGAATGGCCAGGAACCACTTGACCAGCCACAACCAGCGGGAGAGGCCTGGATCCAGTTCGCCGACCAGCCTCGCCGGGTAGCCCGTGGGGGGAACAGGTACCGGAGCGAAGGCTTGTGGTTCATGGAATGCCCCGTACGGCGCCGGAGTGCCGGGTACTGCTGGTCCGGCGGCCTGGCCTGGCCCGGCCATGGCCATCGCCGGGCCTGCGGTTGCCGGTGCTCCCACCGGCGGGCCGCCCCTTGGGGGTCCTGCGTGCCGCCCCAGCCCAGCCGCGCCGACAATGATCAGGGGTATCCCGATCAGCAGGGCAATAATCCCGGCCACCAGCAGGGCCGTGGCCGCCGGACGGAAGAGGTCTGAGTGGAAGCCCGCCTGCAGTTGGACGTCCACGCCGGAGGAGGCGTCAGCGTTCATCACCACGATTTCCCAGGCCCCCGGTGCCAGGTTCCAGGTGAGTTCCTGCTGGCCGAAGCCGGAAACCGAGGCGCTCCAGATGCCTTGGTCCGCCGGCGGTGTGGCAGGACTGGTCCCGGGAACATCACGGTAATCGGCCCGGAACGGCCGCTGGGAGACGTTGAGCAGTTCGGAGTGGTGCACGCCGGCCAGGTACTTTTCGACGTCGGCCTGCGGTGCGATGCCAATGAAGACCGCCTTGCCCGCCGTCTCGGATTCTGCCCGCAGCCGCAGGGTACCAATGTCAAAGGGAAGCCGGCCGGGCACTTCCTGCCCCATGGTGTCGCCGCGTGGGGAAGTCAGGGCGAAGGAGTTCACCGAGAACCGTGACGTACCGGACGTGAGGAATCCGTCTCCCTGGATCGACCCCACTGCGGAAGCCACGGCGCCTCCCGCCAGTGCTGCAAGGCCCGGGAGTGCCAGCAGGATCCCAAGGATCAGCATGATGATTGCGGCGGGTTTTTTCATGGCGCCGGACCTTCCGGGTGGGGTCATGGACAGGTGGGGAAGAGGACCTGCAGGCTCTGCGGCTAGATGGTGTCCTTCATGGCCTGGGTCCGGGTAATGATGGTGGGGCAAGGAAGGTGCTTCAGCACGCCATGGGCGGTGGAACCAAGGAGCAGGCGCTTGAAGGCGCCCCGTCCGCGGCTGCCCACCACCAGGAGGCGGGCCCCTGCGGCGGCGTCGACCAGGGCGTCCACCGGGCCCTTGTCCGATACAAGGCGCTGGTGCACCGTCAGGTCGGGGTAGTCTTCCTTGAGCCCCGCGACGGTTTCGGAGAGGACAACGCGTTCCTCATCGACGATCAGGTCAGCGAGGGCGCCGGGTGTCAGGCCCGCATCGACGACCGGATTCGGGATGTTAACGGCGTAGACGACCGTGAGTTCGTCGCCATTGCGGTCTGCTTCGGCAGCGGCGAACGCGACAGCCTGGGTCGATTCCGCGGACCCATCCACGCCCACCACGACGCCCGTCCTGCCCTCAAGGTCCTGGGTTCCGATAACGGCGACCGGGACTTTCGCCGCGGTGGCAACCTGGAGCGCCCGGTCGGCCAGGGTGCCGCCGAGGTGTCCGCTCCCGGAGCCGATGACCATCATGGAGGCCTTCTTGGAGTATTTGGCCAACGACCCGCCCACGCTCCCGGTGAGCATTTCCGTGGCGGGCGTGATCGGGACGGATCCTTCAAGGCGCGCGGCGGCGGTCTTCAGGAGTTCCTCGCCAGCGTGCTGCAGGGTCCCGAACCAGGGGTAGGGCTCGGCGATCCACCGGTCATCGACGACGTGGAGGATCACCAGGGGCAGCTTGGCGTCGTGTGCACGGCGGGCAGCCCACAAGACTGCGGCCTGGCTTTGTGCTGAATCGTTGGTGCCCACGGCGATGGGTTTCTGGGATGACATGGCCGCACTTCCTGCTTGTCGTGAAAGGGTCTTCCTGCCCTTCAAGACTGGCCCCCGCCCCACCGGCACTCTAGGGCCTAAAGTCACCGAAGCAGGCGTGCAGGAGGGCCGCTAGGCCGAAGGTGCCGGCGGCGGTGCCGGTGGATCGCCGGCCGTTGCTTCGCGTCCGGACAGCGTCCTGTAGATGGTCCATCCGACGGCGGCCAGCGGGACTGCGAGCAGCGCCCCGACCACCCCGGCCAAGGTGGCCCCGGCCGTCAGCGCCAGGATGATGACCAGCCCGTGGATCCGCAGGACCCGGCCCATGAAGACAGGCTGCAGGATGTGGTGTTCGAACTGGTTGGCAGCCACCAGGATGATCAGCACGATGAGCGCCGGTACCGGCCCGTTTTCCACCAGGGCTACCAGTACGGCGAGGCTGCCGGCGCTGGTTGCCCCGATGATCGGAATGAACCCGCCCAGGAAGACCACGGCGGCCAGCGGCACGGCCAGGGGGACCCGAAGGATGAGCAGCCCCACCAGCACCAGGATCGCATCGATCGCGGCAATGATGAGGGTGCCCCGGACGTAGCCGCCGAGCACCAGGAGGCTGCGTTCCGCGGCCAACTGTGCTTTTCCTTGATGGTTGCCGGGAAGGAACCCGATCAGGAACGACCGGATCCTCTCGCCGTCCTTGAGGAAGAAGAAAAGGATGACGGCCGTCAGGACCGTGCCGGCAGCTATCTCCCCTGCGGTCCTGAGTCCGGTCAGCGCATCGGCTCCCAGGGTTCCGCCGGCAAGGAACTTCTGGAATTCGTTGCGGGCCGCGTCGATTTGCGCGCCGGTCAGTGCGACGGGTCCCGTGGTGATGAATTGCTGCAGTTGGCCAATCCCTGCTTCCGCCCGTGCTGCCAGAACCGGGGCCTGCTGGCGGACCAGTGCAACGATGCCGCCCACCACTCCGGCCGCGACGGCGATGATCACCAGGAAGGATGACAGCACGGCCAGCGACCGGGGGAACCCGCGGGCGGCGAGCCACCGCACGGCGGGAGCCATTGCCGACGCCAGGATCAGGGCGACCAGAACGGGTACGGTCACCAGCGGAACCCGGGTGGCGGCCACCACGGCCACCCAGGCGAGCGCCAGCAGCGAGAGCGCCTGGACGGCCCTGATGCTGGCCCTGCCCAAACCATCCGCCCAGAGCGCTGACATCCTTGCCGCGGGGGACTGGGCCCGGGACGGTTCTGCCCCGTGACTGTCCGGGGATACATTGCTGCGTTCCATCGGTTCTCCTTGCTTGCGGTCAACGCCCGGCCCACGACATGATGCACCTTGGTTACCTTGTACCCCGCGTCCCCCTCAAAGTCGAAACAAGCGCACGTGTTGACTGGGGCCGCCTGTTCACAGGCATTACTTTTACTCAGTAACCTTATTGTTCCCCCGACCGGGCAACCCGAAAGGCGCCAGATCCATGGATTCCAAAGAATTGCTCCTCGAGTCCTTTGGCCGCCTCCCGGGCCTGGTCCGGCAGGTGCTCGACGGGCTCGACGAGGAACAGCTCCAGCACCGCCCCTCCGGCCGCGGCAACTCCATCGCCTGGCTGGTGTGGCACCTGGGGAGGGTGGAGGATGCGCAGGTCGCCTCCGCCTCGGAGTTGGAACAGGTCTGGACGTCGGAAGGCTTCGTGTCGCGTTTTGGCCTCCCGTTGGCGGAAGGCGACACGGGCTATGGCCACTCCAGCGGCCAGGTGGATGCTGTCCGGGCATCCGGTGAGCTCCTGCTTGAGTACTGTGAAGCAGTCCACCGGCAGACCACGAAGGTCCTCGAAAGCCTGGAAGAACAGGACCTGGACCGCGTGGTGGACAGGCGCTGGGATCCGCCGGTGACCCTTGGGGTGCGGCTTGTCAGCATTCTGGGGGACTGCCTCCAGCATGCCGGCCAGGCGGCCTATGCCAAGGGGCTGGATGATGCAGGGGCCAGCGGCGGCAGGGCCTGAAACTCTCCGTGCAGGAGGGGCGGGCGGCACCACGGCGATAGGGTTAACCCATGACGGCAGCAGCTGAATCCACGGTCACCTTCGACGGCCGCTTCGCCCGTGAACTGGCGGAACTTGCGGTTCCCTGGCAGGCCGAGGAAGCTCCGGACCCCGAACTCCTGGTCCTGAATGAAAAGCTTGCAGCAGGCCTGGGCCTTGACCCGCGATACCTCCGCAGTCCCGAAGGGGTGCGCCTCCTCGTGGGCAACCACGTTCCCGCCGGTGCCACCCCGGTGGCGCAGGCTTACGCGGGCCACCAGTTCGGCGGCTACTCCCCATTGCTCGGCGACGGACGCGCGCTCCTGCTGGGGGAAGTCACGGACCGCGCCGGCCGCCTGCTGGACATCCACCTCAAAGGCTCGGGGCGCACCCCGTTCGCCCGCGCCGGGGACGGCCGGGCCGTCGTCGGGCCAATGTTGCGCGAGTACGTTGTCAGTGAGGCCATGCACGCCCTGGGTATTCCCACTACGCGCTCCCTCGCTGTCGTGGCGACGGGGCGGCAGGTCCGGCGCGAGGGCATGCTGCCCGGTGCTGTCCTGGCACGGGTGGCCAGCAGCCACTTGAGGGTTGGGAGTTTCCAGTACGCCCGGGCCACGGAGAACATGGACCTGCTCAAGCGGCTGGCTGACCACGCCATCAGCAGGCACTATCCGGACGCTGCCGTCGCCCCAAACCCCTATCTGGCACTGTTTGCGTCCGTCTGTTCCGCCCAGGCCGGGCTGGTGGCCCGGTGGATGCTGGCGGGATTCGTGCACGGGGTCATGAATACGGACAACATGACCATCTCAGGGGAAACCATTGATTACGGCCCGTGTGCGTTTCTGGATGCCTTCGATCCCGCCGCCGTCTTCAGTTCCATCGATGTCAGTGGCCGTTACGCCTACGCCAACCAGCCAGTCCTTGCCGAATGGAACCTTGCCCGCCTTGCCGAGGCAATGCTGCCGCTCGTTGACGAAGACGAGGACAAGGCCGTTGCCGCAGCGGTTGAGGTGCTCGGTGGATTCCGTGGACAGTACAGCACGGCGTGGACGGGCGGCATGAAAACCAAACTGGGTCTTGCCGCTGGAAACGCCAGCGACGACGCCGCGTCCAGCCTTATTGACGATGTGGTGGCCATTCTCAAGGACGGCCCGGTGGATTACACCCTGTTCTTCCGTAACCTAGGCAGGGCGGCCCGCGGCGACCTGCGCCCGGTGCGCGGGATGGTGATGGATTTGGCCGGCTTCGACGCCTGGTCGGAGCGGTGGTTGGCGCTGCAACCCGACGCAGGGCTGATGGACAGCGTCAACCCGGCGTACATTCCACGGAACCATCTGGTGGAGGAAGCCCTCGCCGCCGGCACGGAGGGAGACACTGCCCCGTTGCACCGCCTGCTTCAGGCCGTGACCGATCCTTTCACCGAGCGGGCCGGGCTGGAACGCTACATGGACGGTGCCCCGGCGGAATTCGGGACCTATACGACCTTTTGCGGGACCTGATCCGACGACAACAGGAGGGTGGCAACCGGAGACCCGGCTGCCACCCTCCTGTTGGGAGCAGGCTTTACTGCGCGAAGACTAGGCGACGCGGACCACTGAGTAGCCGCTGAGCCAGCTGATGGAGTGCAGCTGCGTGGTGTAGCCGTTGACGCCGCCACTCACAACCTGGCCGTTGCCGGCGTAAACGCCCACGTGGCCCGAGGTGATGATGAGGTCGCCGGGTGCCGGGCTCCCGACCACGCTGCCGTACTGGAAGAACTGCGTGGGAGCCAGGTCGCCGACGCTCTTGCCGACGGAGCGCAGGGCCTTTTCAACCATGGCGGTGCAGTCCTGGCTCACGCCGACCTGGCCGTAGGCGGAGGCCAGGATGGCAGCACCGGTCCCGCTGCCGGTGGTGGACGCCACCGGCGTTGCTGATGCGTAGGACATGTTCATGCCGGTGTTCGCCGGTGCGGTGGCGGCTGCTGCCTGGACGGGGGCCGCTGCCGGCGCGGGGGCAGGTGCTGCCACGTAGCCGGCGCCGGGGATCTGGATCTGGTCACCGGGGTAGATGATGGACGACAATCCCAGGCCGTTGGCAGCCAGGACGTCATTGAGGCTGACTCCGTACGCGGCCGAAATCGCGCCGAGGGTGTCCCCGGAAACGACGGTGTGGACGGTTGCTGCCGCGGCTGCCGGAGCAGTTGCAGGAGCTGCGGCGGCCTGGACGCTGGCCTGCTCAGTGGTGTCCGCGCCCGTCACGCCCGCATGGGCCGGGGCGCCGACGCCGAACGCGATGCCGGACGCGGCGGCAACAGCGAGGGCCGGACGGCCAAACGAACGGGCCTGTGATTTGGCCGTCACGGCGAGTCCCTCGAGCGCAATGGAGCGGGCCGGGGTCGCGCGGTGGCGGGCAGTGCTGAGATTCTTTGACACGATTGATCGCCTCTCCCATGCCTGCGGGGTGAGCTGTCGGGTTCGGGTTGGAGATACCCGGCCGAACATATCTCCGCGGTGGGCGGAGGAGCTGTCCGACTTAACCCCAAGACCTGAAAGGTCGTGGAAACTTGGTTCCCCCGTCCCTGCCAGCATGAATGCGGTTGAATCCCGGTATCAGCGGCAGGGCTCGGCAAACTGATGGGAGTGTCCCGTTTGGGGAGGGACACCAGAAGACCATAACCCGCCGACCCTCCCATTGTCACGTTTAGATAACATGCGAGGTTCTTCTCTCGTATTCAACCAGCGATTGGATGGGTCCGATCCACCCTCGCCGGGCTCCCGCCGGTCCGGCACCGGACCAAACGGGTAACAAAGCAGGCACGGCCGCCTTTCCGCTCCGGCGTGCCGCCGGTATGCTTCGGGACTATGCCCCTGTTCGTGACCATGCCCACGTCCCCGCTGGTGGGGGGACTGCTCGCCATCGCAGTGGCAGCGGCCACGGTCCTGCCTGCCACGGCAGACGAGCCTGCACCTCCCGGTGGGTATCCGTCCTGGGCTGACGTGCAGCAGGCGCAGTCTTCCGAGGCAGCGAAAGTGGCAGAGATCACCACCATCAACGGGCTCCTGGACGGCCTCCAGACCCAGGCTGAAGCCGCCGGTAACACGGCGGTCCGGGCAGCGGCCGACTACGCCGCAGCCGACGCCGGGCTGCAAGCGGCATCGGTCAGGCTGGATTCATTGTCCACCCAGGCTGCCCGCGCCAACGACGAACTGGCCCGTCATCGCAAGGAAATCGGAGCGCTTGCCGTCCAGGCGTACAAGACGGGCGGGACCAATACCGGATTCTTCGTGGCCCTTGATGCCCTGCGGAACAACAGCGTCCAAGGGCTCAACCTCGTCCAGCTGGTGGGCGACAAGACTGCTGCTCTGGTGGAGAAAGCTGCGGCTGCCGGAAAAGTTGCCGCATCCCTGGCAGAGCAGGAAAAAGTGGCCCGCACTGAGCGGGAACGACTGTCCGGGGAAGCAAAAGCCAAACTGGACGCAGCCCGCTCCGCCCAGGACGCGCTTGCCCGGCAGGTAAATGACGAACAGCAGCACAGCACCGAACTGACCGCCCAGCTGGCCTCGCTGAAGGGAACGACGGCGGCACTTGAGGGGGAGTATCGCCAGGGCCAGGCGGCGCTGGCTGCCTATGAAGCGGCCCAGGAGGCCAAGCGCGCCGCTGCGGCGGAGCAGGCCCGCCGGCAGGCCGAAGCCGCGGCGCAGGCTGCCGCGGCCGCAGCCCGGCAGCCCAAACCCGCGGCTGCGGCTCCGGCCGGCAACGCGGCGGTACCGGCCCCGCCGGCCGACCCGGTTCCCGGCAGTCCGCCGCAGCCAGCCGTGCCCGGCCCGCCGCCCGTCGTCGTTCCCTCCGTCCCGGGCGGTGCCGTCAATGATCCTGCCGGCGCCAAGGCCTATGCCTCAGGACGCCTGGGTGCCCTCGGCTGGGGCGCCGACCAGTTCCAGTGCCTGTCCCAGCTGTGGACCAAGGAATCCGGCTGGCTGACCACGGCCACGAATGCCTCATCCGGGGCCTATGGCATAGCCCAGGCCCTGCCGCCGGGAAAGTACGCCAGCGCCGGAAGCGACTGGCTGACGAGTTACCGGACGCAGATTGACTGGGGGCTCGGCTACATCCGCGACCGCTACGGGTCCCCGTGCGGCGCCTGGAGCCATTCCGTCGCCCTGAACTGGTACTGACTGGCGCGCTAGGCTTTCCGCATGCCAGATTTCGAACGGTTCAGGGTGCTGCTCGAAGAGGAACGGGCCCGGAGGTTGGCCCTGTTGCCGGCGCTGCGGGCTGATATCGACGCGGCCAACGCGGCCCGGCAGGACTCCAACGTCGATGACGAACACGATCCCGAGGGCGCCACGATCGCCTTCGAACTGTCGCAGGCGTCGGCATTGTTGAAGCAGAGTTCAGCCGGGCTGGACCAGGTGGAGGCAGCCCTGGAGCGGCTGGCCAACGGCACCTATGGAACCTGTGCGGTCTGCGGCGAGCCCATCGCGGCCGGCAGGCTCGAGGCGCGGCCCTGGACCCCATTCTGTATCCTTCATGCCTCTGCGGGGCGGGGGCGGTGACCGAGGTGCCCGACGTCGCGGCTGCTGCTGAATTTATCGACCGGACCCTTCAGAACGAGGGTGCCTGGTACCGGGCCGACGAGGTGGGCTACCGGCTGGGCGGAGCCCTGGCCTCCTACGGGTCTTCGATCGGCGCAGTCCGCGGCACAGTCCGGGACGCCCTTCGGAAGTTCAAGGACATGGGCCATGACACCACGGTCATGCTGGCCTCCGCCCTGTGGGGCCAGCCGAAACCAGGCTCGCAGCCGGTCTTCGAACGCCGGCTGGCCGCCGTTGTCCTGCTGCAAACAAAGGTGCAGGTGCTGCGGCATTCGGACCTCACCCGGCTGGAGGGCTTTCTCCGCTCGGCCCAGGCGGCAGAGCTGGCCGGGCCTTTGGTTTCCGACGTCCTGGTGCCCTTGCTGGCCGGCTTGGACCACCGAGACCGCCAGCGGGCCGCGGCTGTCCTGGCGCGCTGGCGCGAAGACCCTGAATCCCAACTCCAAACGGCAGCACGCCTCGTGGAGAAAGAGTTGACACAATGACCTGCAAGCCACAGAGGAGAGCCCATGAGTGAAGCGTTTGACCTGGAACGATTCGTCGCCGCCCAAGACAGTGGGGGAACCTACCGAAGCGCGCTTGGCGAATTGCAGCTCGGCAACAAGACCGGGCACTGGATGTGGTTCATTTTCCCCCAAGTTGCCGGGCTGGGGCAGAGCGCCACCTCGCGGGCTTACGCCATCTCGTCCCTGGCAGAGGCACGGGCCTACCTGGACCACCCCGTCCTGGGCCCGCGCCTTCTTGAGTGTGCCTTGGCTCTCACCACGCATTCCGGCCGTTCGGCGTCGGACATCCTTGGCGGAATCGATACGCAGAAGCTCCGTTCGTCCATGACACTGTTTCTCCGGGCCGCGCCCGGAGAAACAGTGTTCAAGACGGTCCTGGCCCAATTTTTTGATGGCGAGCCGGATCCTGCCACGGATGAGCTCCTGGCCGGCCAGGAGGCCGCCGACTAACCGGAGGGCCCGCCGTGTTGGGCGGCCGGGAGCTTAGGGCGTGGGGCTGCCGCCGTTGACATTCAGTGTCTCGCCGACCACGTAGCTGGACTCGGGTGAGGCCAGGAAGACGTAGGCGGGGGCCAGTTCAGCGGGCTGGCCGGCACGGCCCAGGGGAGTGGATTGGCCGAACTCGGGCAATTCTTCCTTGGGCTGGCCGCTGCTGACCTGCAGCGGAGTCCAGATGGGCCCGGGCGCCACCGCGTTGACCCGGATTCCCTTGGGCGCAAGCTGTTGAGCCAGGCCCTTGGTGAAGTTGTTGATGCTGGCCTTGGTGGTGGCATAGTCCACCAGGGTCGGCGACGGGTTGTAGGCCTGGATGGACGTGGTGTTGATGATGGTGGAGCCGGCGGGCATGTGCGGCACGGCAGCCTTCGTGACCCAGAACATGGCGTAGACGTTGGTCTTGAGCGTGTGGTCGAACTGCTCATCCGAAATGTCCTGCAGATCCTCCTGTGCAACCTGCTTTCCGGCGTTGTTGACCAAGACGTCAACCCCGCCCAGCACTGCCACGGCAGTATCCACCAGTTCGCGGCACGCTGCGGAATCCTTCAGGTCGCCCGGCACCTTGACCGCCTTCCGGCCTGCGGCCTCAATGATCCCGGCGATGCGCGCGGCGTCTTCCTCTTCCTGCGGCAAGTAGGAAAGGACGACGTCGGCGCCTTCCCTGGCGAAGGCGATGGCCGTCGCGGCGCCGATCCCGGAGTCCGCGCCGGTAACGATGGCCCGGCGGCCTTCCAGCCGGCCGGTGCCGCGGTAGGTTTCCTCACCCAGGTCGGCCTTGGGCTCCAGGTCGGCGTCCAGGCCCGGTTCGGGCTGGTGCTGCTTGGGCGGGGAGATCTTTTCGTAGGCGGTCACGGGATTGCGGAAGGTGTACTGGTCAGTCATGGTGGTCCTCCTGTTCGGGTGGGACGCGGGCCCATTGGCGGCCCGGGACATGAAGCAGCCGGCAATTGCGGAAAGGGTAGCCAACAAAAACTAAGCTTGCTTACTGTTCCAGCCTAGGCAATTCCGGCCGCCGTGCCAAGCGCTCACCGCGGGACCTCCACCACCCGGACCCCGGCAAGGGCGCCATCGTCGAGTACCGCCTCCATATAGGTGCAAACCGGCTGGCGCCGGCGGTCCGTAGGCGACCCGGGGTTCAGCAGCCGAAGCCCGCGCGGTGACACCGTGTCCCAGGGGATGTGGCTGTGGCCGAAGACCAGCACATCGGCGTCCGGGTACAGCGCTTCGCACCGGAGCTCGCGTCCTGTGGCCGGCCCGGTCTCATGGACCATGGCAAAGCGGACCCCATCCAGGGTGGCAGTTGCCGTTTCCGGCAGGCGCCGGCGCAGTTCGGGACCGTCGTTGTTGCCGTAGACGGCCAGCAGCCGCTTGCTCCGGCGTTCGAATTCGTCCAGCAGGGCTGCCTCCACCCAGTCGCCGGCGTGGAAAACCACATCGGCATTTTCGACGGCGGACCACACCTGCTCCGGCAGGTCCCTGGCGCGTTTTGGTACATGGGTGTCGGCGAGCAGGACGAGGTTCAGCGGCATACCGGAAATCCTGCCATGCGGCACTGTTCCGGTGCGCCCGCGGGTCGTACCCTTGGGCCGTGGAGGTGATTGCCATGGAGGCAGCCCAAGGCGACCGGATCGTGGTGCGCGGCAGGAACGTGGGGTCCGCGGACCGGCACGGGGTGATCCTGGAGGTGCGCGGCCAAGGCGGCGGCCCGCCCTACCTGGTCCGGTTCGACGACGGCCACGAAACAGTCATGTACCCGGGCGGTGATTTCGCCGTCGACCACGGGCAGGGCACCTGACGTCCCGCCGCTTCACCTGTCAAACTGGGGCAATGGACCATTACCCGCCCTCCAGCCTGTCCTCCACTCCGCCGCCGCGGACCGGCCCCCGCGATCCGGGCGACGCCTGGGTGGAAGGTGACCGCGGCCGGTTCTGGGGCAGGTTCGGAGCGGCCGGGGTCCTGGCCTGGGATCCCGCCAGGGGAGTCCTGCTGCAGCACCGCGCGGTATGGAGTCACAACGGCGGAACCTGGGGCCTGCCCGGCGGGGCCCTGCACCAGGGCGAAGAACCGGTCGACGGCGCCCTCCGGGAGGCCTACGAGGAAGCGTCGGTTCCGCCCGGCAACGTCGACGTTCTCTTTACCTCCGTGCTGGACCATGGCTACTGGTCCTACACCACCGTGGTGGTCCGTGTGCGGGAGTCCTTTGAACCGGTCATCAGCGATCCGGAGAGCATTGCCCTGCTCTGGGTTCCGGTGGCTGAAGTCCACGGCATGGAACTCCACCCCGGCTTCGCAGCAGCCTGGCCGGGCCTGATGGCACAACTGGACGCCGGGGAATCCTGGTAAACGGCGGCGTTGCAGCCGGGCCTAGTAGCCTTCGCCGTACTCGGCTGTCACCAGGATGGGCAGGTGGTCTGAATTGCCGCGCGGAAGGGTTTCCACGCTGGCGATATCCAGCCCCAGGGAGGTGGCGAAGTCGAAATGGCCCTTGAAAACCTTGTACCGGGTGTAGGTGCGCCGGTTGCTCAAGGAGAGGGCATAGCCGGAGTTCTTCATGTGCATATCCAGGTTCTTGGTGAAGAACGGATAATTGAAGTCGCCCACCATCAGCGTCATCAGGCCTTTACCCATGCTGAGCAGTTCCGCGTGGGCCGCGTGGATCTGCTTTCGCCGCAATGAGTTCGACGCCGTCAGGGGTGCTGCGTGGAACGAGCCGATCACCAGTTCGTGTTCGGTCTGGTTGTCCATGACCCGCGTGCCGATCAGCCGCTCATGGGCCGGAGCAAGGACCCTGTCGTGCATCGATTTCTTCAGGGCAAAGGACTGCGTGTCCAGGGCAGTGAACCTGCTGGTCCGGTAGTAGATGGCCAGGCCCAGCCTGTTGCCCTTGGTGGCATCCGCCAGATGGAGGGGGCCCAGGGTCTCCGGGAGGTCGCTGGAATCCACCTCCTGGAGGCACAGCGCATCGACGTCGTGATTCCGTGCCAGGGCGAGAAGTTCGCCGCTTGCGGCATGCTTGCGGAGGTTGTAGCTGATGACGCGCATGAAACACCTCTTTTGAGGGTTGCTGACAGGACCAGTTCCTGAGTGTAGTCCGCTTGGCTGTGGTACCCGCCAACATTTCGTTGCCTGCCGCGTCGCGGCGCACTCACTGGCGATAGGGTTAGTGGCAATTCACTGAACTTTGCTTAAGGGGCCAGCTTTGACTGCAGACCTGCCTGAACTCGCCGAGGGCAACTTTTATTACCAGGAACTGGGCGGGGGCCGGTTCCGGTCAACCATCCATGCCCAGGGTGCCTGGAACACCCACGAGCAGCACATGGCGCCGGCCTCGGGCCTGATGGCTGACCTCCTGGAACGGCACCAGCCGCGCGACGACATGCGGATGGCCCGGATCAGCTACGAGATCCTGGGACTGATCCCCGGTGGCGACTTCCGGATCGAGACCACCACGCTGCGGCCCGGCAGGACCATTGAACTTGTGCAGGCCGAACTGGTGGCCGGCGGCCGGACCGCCATCCGTGCCACGGCGTGGCGCATGCTGACCAGCGACACCAGCCCCATAGCGGAGGTCGAAGACCCGGCCATTCCGGGCCCGGACGAATGCAAGCCGTATGACGGCTCGGCTGTGTGGCCGGGAGGCTACATCCGTTCCCTGGAAATGCGGGTGGCTGAGGGGCACCGCCCCGGCGCCGGGAAAGTGTGGCTCCGCACCGGGTACCCGCTGACCGACCGGGCCGACAGTGGCGACCTGGCGCGGCTGATGGGAATGGCGGACACGGCCAACGGAATCGCCGCCAGGGTCCCGCCCGGCAAGGACAGCTATGCCTTCCCCAACCTGGACCTGCAGATCCACATGTACCGCCGGCCGCAAGGGGAGTGGCTGGGGCTGGACAACGCCGTTTCCTTCGGCTCCGACGGAATTGGGCTCACGTCCACGGTGCTGCACGACCGGCAGGGACCTTTCGGCCGGGCGGAGCAAATCCTCACCCTGCGCAGGACCTGACGCCGCCGGGGCCTTTCCGGCCCCGGAATCCGGCCTCCGGCTATGGTGCCGGAATGTATCGCTGAGTATCGTTGTGTATCGTTCGCGATTGACGAAGGAGTGCATCATGCGTGGTTCAAACCCTGCAGGCGGGTTCGGCGGGAACAACCTGGACGGAATGTGGCAAGCGGTCGAAGAGTTTCGCTCCAGGTTCGAGAAACGGGCTGGAACCCGGGCCGGGAAAGGCGAGGTCCGTGCGGCGATTCTGGCGCTGCTCGCTGAGCAGCCCATGCACGGTTACCAGGTCATCCACGAGATTGAGGAGCGCAGCGGCGGCAGCTGGAAGCCGAGCGCAGGGTCCGTCTACCCCACCTTGCAGCTCCTGGCAGACGAAGGGTCCATCAGGGCCGAGGAATCCAACGGCAGGAAGATCTACTCGCTGACCGATGCCGGCCGCGAAGAGGCGGCTGACTTGCACGGGTCCGCGCCCTGGGATCCCGCGGCCGCCACCTTCGGAACCGGCGGCGCCTCCCTTCCGAAGGCCGGGATTGAGCTGGCCCAGGCCGCGGCGCAGGTGGGCAGGACCGGTTCACCGGACCAGGTGCAACAGGCGGTGGCGGTGCTCGACGAGGCCCGCCGGCGGCTGTACGCCATCCTCGCGCAGGACTGACCCGGGTGGCGCTGACCGTCCGGGACCGGGCCGACCCGGCGTCGCCCATGCGGGAACACCGCGGCCGGTACCGGCGGATCCTCCGGTTTGCCGCCTGGCATCTTGCCACCACGTGGTGGTTCGAACTGCTGCTGCCCAGGGTGGGGCTGGGCAGCATCTCCGGGCGGACACGGTCCCGCCGGATGCAGAACTTTGCACGCCGGTTCCACGACCTGGCCATCGACCTCGGCGGCCTGATGATCAAGGTGGGGCAATTCCTGTCCTCCCGGCTCGACGTCCTCCCGCCCGAAATCACCAAAGAACTCGAAGGGCTTCAGGACGAGGTGCCGCCCGTGGCCTTCCCGCTGATCGCCGCCCTGGCAGAGCGTGAACTGGGTGCCCCCGTGGGCCGGGTCTACGCCAGCGTGGACGAATCCGCGATTGCGGCCGCCTCCCTGGGCCAGGCCCACCGCGCCCGCCTGAATATCCTGGACGCCGAAGATACGGGCCTGGACGCCGTCGTCATGAAGGTACAGCGTCCGGGCATCGGCGCGATCGTCGACGTCGACCTCGCCGCCCTTCGGAAGGTGGCCGGCTGGCTCAGCCATGTCCGCCTCGTCTCCCGCCGCGCGGACATGCCGGCGCTGGTGGAGGAATTCGCCCAGATCAGCCTGCAGGAGATTGACTACCTGCACGAGGCCGTCAACGCTGAACGCTTCGCCGCAGACTTTGCCGGCGACGCCAGGGTGGCAGTGCCGGAAGTCGTCTGGGAGCGCACCACCCGCCGCGTACTCACGCTCGAGGACGTCACGGCCATCAAAATCACTGATGCGGGAGCGCTCCGGACTGCCGGCATCGATCCCGCCGCGGTGGCCCCCGTTTTCGCGTCCATCATGTTCGACCAGCTCTTCACCAACGGGTTCTTCCATGCCGACCCGCATCCGGGCAACATCTTCGTCACGCCTGTCCCTGCGGGGACGGGGGGACCTGGCTGGAAGCTGACGTTCATCGACTTCGGCATGATGGGGGAGGTCACGGCTTCCACGCGCAGCGGCCTGCGGAAGCTCCTGATCGCTGCGGCCGCGCGCGACGGCAAGGGACTCGTGGCGGCGATCAACGACGTCGGCGTGCTGATGCCGTCGGCGGACAGCGCAGGACTGGAACGGGCCATGACCCAGCTTTTCGCCCGCTTCGGGGGCATGGGCTTTGCCGAACTCCGCGAGGTGGACCCCCGCGAGTTCCGCGACTTCGCGGTGGAATTCGGTGACGTGGTCCGCTCGCTGCCGTTCCAGCTGCCGGAGAACTTCCTCTTGATCATCCGCGCCATGTCCCTGACGTCAGGGGTATGCAGCGCCCTGGATGAGCGCTTCAACCTCTGGGACTCCGTGGAACCCTACGCCGCGCAGCTGCTGCGGAACGAACGCGGCAACGTGGTCCAGGACGTGGCCCGGCAGGCCCTCGATGCCGCCGCTACCGCCTTCCGCCTGCCCGGCAGGCTGGACGCCCTGGCCGGCCGGCTCGAGGAAGGATCGCTTGAGGTCGCAGTCCCGCGGCTGGAGCGGCAGGCTGCCCGGCTGGAAAGGGCGGCGCGGCGCTCCGGTTCTGCCCTGGTGTTCGGTGCGCTGCTGGTGGCGGGCGCCATCGTCCGCTCTGACGACCTGGTATTCGGGAACGTCCTGATGGCCGTTTCTGCGGTTCCCCTGCTGCACGCACTGTGGGCAGGGCGCCGGGGCCGTTAAAGCCCGTGCCGTCGTCGGGCGTAACCTAGGGGAGGCCTGTCCGCCGGCGGCCATCGACCCCAGGGAGTTCAGCAACAATGCACCACACCGGTACCGACGCCCGCCCGCTGACTGTGGTGCGGCAGGACGTGTCCCTCGGCGCGGGACGTGACCTCGAATTCGGGCTGGAGCTGCTGGCCAGGGCCAGGTCAGGCAGCCTCGGTCCCACCCTGCGCCTGTACCGGCCCGCTCCCACCGTCGCCTTCGGGCAACGGGACACCCGGTTGCCCGGATTTGATGCGGCCGCACGGGCCTGCCTGGCCAACGGATTTGAGCCCTTGGTCCGCAGGGCCGGGGGACGGGCCGCCGCCTACCACCAAGGGACCTTGGTGGTGGACCACATCGAACCGGACGCCGACGCAGTAGCCGGGTCCAAAGCCCGGTTCGCCTATTTCGGTGAGCTCTTTGCCCAGGCCCTGCGAAGCGTCGGGGTCCAGGCCGCGGTAGGGGAAATTCCCGGCGAATACTGCCCCGGCGAGTTCAGTGTGCACGGAACCGATGCGGCAGACAGCTCCCGCCGCGTGAAGCTCGTCGGCACCGCCCAACGGGTGGTTTCCGGTGGCTGGCTGTTCAGCTCGGTGATTGTGGTGGAGGATTCAGGCACGATCCGGAAGGTGCTCACGGACAGCTACGCCGCCCTCGGCCTGGACTGGGACCCGTCCACGGCCGGCGCCGCCGACGACCTGGTACCCGGGCTGGATGTGGCGGCCGTGGAACATGCCCTCCTGGAAACGTATGCGGGCCACGCCACCCTGGAAACTGCTTCCTTCAGCAGCCTGGGGGCGTGACCCGCATCGGTTTCTTCGGCGCGAAGCCGGCTGTCTCCTGCCGCTTAGGCAGCGAGCCTGCTCTGGACCTCAGCAGCTGACGGGTTGGTGGCAGCGGAGCCGTCCGGGAACAGGACGGTGGGAACGGTGCGGTTGCCGCCATTCAGCTTCTCCACGAGTTCGGCGGTGCCGTCCACCTCTTCGATGTTGATTTCCGTGTAGCCGATGCCCTTTGCGTCCAGCTGCTTCTTCAGCCGGTTGCAGTAGCCGCACCAAGTAGTGGAAAACATGGTGATGGTGCCGGATTCGGGAGTGAAGTCCACGCGGATCTCCTAAACGTCGCTTGAAAGGTTTCCTTACGGTCAACGGTAGCGTGGCCGCCGGTATTCCCGGACTTTCCGGGGCGGCGGGGCGGCAGCATGACAGTATGTGGCGACGGTGGCATGCTGGTCCCATGTGTGGACGCTACGTAATGGCACGCGCCGTGGGGGACCTGCTGGCCGAGTTCGACGCCGAGTTGGAGGAGGAGGTCAGCATCCCGCCGTCGTGGAACGTAGCGCCAACGGACGCCGTCCCCATCGTCCTGGAGCGGTTGGTGGAGGATGCTGCAGGGGCCCGGCAGGTACGGCAGTTGCATGTGGCCCGCTGGGGCCTGGTCCCGTCCTGGGCCAAGGATCCCGGGATCGGGCCGCGCATGATCAACGCCCGCAGCGAATCGGTGCTGGAGAAGCCTGCGTTCAGGAAGGCCGTGAAGTCACGCCGCTGCGCCGTCCCCGCCGACGGGTACTACGAATGGAAGCAAGGGCCCGGGAAGTCCAAGCAGCCCTATTATGTGCACCCCGGTGAGGACCACGGGCTGGTATTCGCCGGCCTTTACGAGTGGTGGAAGGACCCGTCCATTCCGGAAGGGGAACCAGGGCGCTGGCTGCTGTCCACTTCCATCCTCACGGCGGACACCCCACCGCCCGGGACTGAATCCACCATCTTCGGGAAGCTGACGGAACTGCACGACCGCGTGCCCCTGCCCATGGACAAGGCCACCACGCAGGCTTGGCTGGACCCGCAGGCTGACGACGCAGCCGCCCTTGTGGACCTGGTGCGGGCCGGGGTCAAGGAAGCTGCCGCCGACTGGCACGTGGAGTCCGTGGGCAAGGACGTGGGGAACGTCCGCAACAACGGACCGGACCTGATCCGCCCTGTGGAGGCACTGTTCTAGCAGCCACTGCCCAGGGTGCGGACCTCGTCAGACGGTGACCTTGCCGGCGTCGTCCACGGTCCACGTGGGGTTGTAGGCGACTTCCCAGCGGAAGCCGTCAGGATCCGCGAAGTACCCCGTGTAGCCGCCCCAGGGCTGGGTGACGGGTTCGGCGATGATGGCTGCCCCCGCCGCTGCGGCCTCTTCCATGACCCTGTCCACGTCCCCGGCGCTGGCCAGGTTATGGCTGAGGGTGATGCAGGGAACCCCGTCCGGCGGGCTGACGCCTGCCTCTGCCTGCATCTGCCGGGCGTCCCAGAGGGAGAGCACCAGTCCGTGGTTCACCTGGATGAACAGCACCTCCCCGGCAACCTCGCGGTGGACCGGCCAGCCGAGGCCGTCGATGTAGAAGGCCCGCGACCGGTCAACGCTGCGGACGCCGAGGGAGATAAAGTCGACTCTTGGCTCCATGCTTCGATACTGTCAGATGATGGCGACAATTCAAGGAAACGATCGGGATGCCCAGGCCGACAAGGAACAGCTCGCAGCTGTCCGGGTTGCCGTCGATGAGGTGGATGACCAGATTGTCACCCTCATTGCCCGCCGCGAGCGGCTGATCCGGATCGCCGGCACCCTGAAAGGCGACGACGCCGAGGTGCGGGCCCCCGGCCGGGTGGAGCGGATCATCGAGCACGTCCGGGCCGCGGCAGAGAAAAAAGACATTGACCCGGACATCGTCGAGTCAACCTACCGGGCCATGATCTCCGCGTTCATTGAACTCGAACTGAAGATCCATAAGGAAAACAGCTAAGGAAACCCCTACAGGGCTTCCTCCACCGGAACCCCATGCTGGAATTCCCGCCCGTCCGCCTCGCTGAAGGCTGACAGGACGTGTCCTTTCCCGAGCCCGTTCAAGGCCGTGGCGGGAAAGCTCCCGGTAATGGTGTTTTCCGAGTGGGATACGCCGGACAGGTCGTAATCTTCTTCGATTCCCTGGTCCCGGTTGAACGCGTAGCAGGCAATGGCCTCCCCGTTCATGAATTCAATGCACAGCCGCCGCTGCGTTGAATAGTCCGGCGTGGCTCCCATCAAGCCCACCACGTAGGCGCCGGATTCCGGAATGGCGCCATCGATATCGAACGTGGCCACCAGGGTGGAGTCCTGGGTCTTGATGCTTGCCTGCTTCAGGAGTGCGTCATCGGTACTCATGCCATCATCCTGCTCCCTGCCGCACGGTCCGTCCACCCCCGCCTATGTTTTGCCGGCTCCCCGGCGTAGACTTGATTCATTCGAACACATATTCGAATGAAGCATTTGGGAAGAACCGTCCGGGAGGCGCGCATGGGCATGTTCAGCGAGTCCATAGACGTGGCATGTTCCCCCTCCGGGCAGCCTGAATCGTTAACGTGGGCAGGCAGGGACTATCTCGTCTGCGCCGAGCCCGTCCGGTGGTATGAACGCCGCCAGTGGTGGGCTGAAGACGCCAGGGCTCCCCTGGGGAGCGGCCCTGGCGTGGTGGACCACGAAATCTGGCGAATCCAGGTGCTTCCCGCTGCTGGGAGCAATGCTTTAGAACCCCTGACCCTCGACCTCACCCGGCATGTTGGCAGCGGCCGGTGGCGGCTGCTGCGGATCCATGACGCCCTTCGCCCCAGAACAGCATGAGCTTCACCCACCTTCACGTTTCCACAGCATTCAGCGCCCATTACGGCGTCTCCTGGCCGGAGGAACTTGCACAGGCCGCCGCTAGCGACGGCGCCACTGCCCTGGCCTGCACCGACCGGGACGGCCTGTATGGCACCATCAAGCACCTCAAAGCCTGCATGGCTGCAGGCATCGACCCCATCGTGGGGGTGGACCTGGCGGTCTTCGACGACGACGGGGACCACCGCACGCAGGTAGCCGGGCGGGTGGTGGTGCTCGCCCGTGGGCACAACAATGGCGCGGGTTACCGTGCTCTATGCCGGCTGGTTTCCGATGCCCACGCCCGGACCTCCGGGAAGGCCGGGGGAACAGTGCCGGTAGCGGTCACCCGCGCCGAATTGGCCTCCCGGACCCTCGACCCGGCAACGCTCAAACCGGTGCTGACCGTGCTGATTGGACCGGATTCCGACGTCGGCAAGGCCATGGGAGGCAGGCGTTACCTCCGTCCCCGAACCCTTTTCAAACAATGGCTGGATGCCATGCCCGCGGGAACCGTCGTTGCAGAAATCGTCTCCCAGCTCAGCGCGCCCGGCTTCCCCCTCAGCACTGCCCATGCAGTCCGCATGCTCCGGCTCGCCGAAGAACACCACGTCCCCGCCATCCTCAGCAACGCGGTGCGGTATTGCGCTGCGGACGGGGCGCCAACCGCGGATGTCCTTGACTCTGCCCGGACGTTGAAGTCCCTGCCGGAGCTGGCAGGGGAACCGCTGCTCCAGCCCACAGGCCAGGGGTGGCTGAAAACCGCGGAACAGATGCTCGGCCTGGGCAAGGAAATCATTACCGCAGCAGGGTATGGGGCCGCTGACCTCAAGCAACTGATGGCCCAAACCGAGGCGCTCGCCGACCTCTGCCGGATGGACCCCACCTCGGACATGGGATGGAAGCAGCCCGTGGTGCCGGAGGCATCAGTCATTGGCATTACCCGGGATCCGCATATGGAACTCATCCAGCGGTGCCATGCCGGAATTGGCAGGCGGTTCCCGGGGATCGGCGGACACGACGAAAAAACGATGCTGGCACGGCTTGAGCATGAGCTGGGGATCATCCGGAACCTGGGGTTCTCGTCCTACTTCCTGACTGTGGCAGAGGTATCCCGGATGATCCAGGACATGGGAGTCAGGGCGGCAGCCCGTGGGTCCGGGGCGTCCAGCCTGGTCAATTATTTGATCGAGGTAAGCCACGTAAATCCGCTGCAGCACGATCTTATCTTTGAACGGTTCCTCTCCAACGACCGTGCCACCCTGCCGGACATCGACATCGACGTTGAAAGCGCTGAACGCCACAACGTCTACCGCCAAATCTTCGAACGCTTCGGCTCAGAGCGCGTCACCCTGATGAGCATGCAAAACGGCTACC
Organism: Pseudarthrobacter sp. AG30; assembly: GCF_003116525.1. NCBI lineage: Bacteria > Bacillati > Actinomycetota > Actinomycetes > Micrococcales > Micrococcaceae > Pseudarthrobacter > Pseudarthrobacter sp. AG30. The sequence continues at coordinate 176,095 of NZ_QEHL01000003.1, forward strand.
GGGCCCGCGGGGCAGTGCGCGACGCCGGGATGGCGTTGGGGATGGACGACGACGAGGTGGGGGAGATTGCCAAGCAGTTGTGGCGGTTCTCGGCCAGGAAATTCCGCGAAGCGCTGCAGGAAAAACCCGAACTCAAGGAGTTCGCCGGCCGGGTGGAGCACAAAGACGCCGACGGAAACCAGCAGCTGGACCTTCTGGTCGACCTGACGGAGCGGCTGGACCGGCTGCCCCGGCATATCTCGATGCACCCCTGCGGCGTCATCCTGGGAGACGCCACGCTCCTGGACCGCACCCCTGTCCAGCCCAGCGGCCTGGGCCTGCCCATGAGCCAGTTCGATAAACACGACATGGACCCCATGGGAATGCTCAAACTCGATGTCCTCGGCGTCAGGATGCAGAGCGCCATGGCCTTCGCGGTCCGGGAAGTGATCCGCCTGCACCCTTCCAAGGCCGAGGTGGTGGCTGCTGGCCGCCACCCGGCAGGTCCGGATGGCAGGGGACCTGACTACATCGCCGCTGACGGCCGGATCGACCTCAACGCCGTCCCCCTCGATGACGAACCGACCTATGAGCTGATCCGCAGCACCCACACCCTCGGGTGTTTCCAGATCGAATCCCCGGGCCAGCGGGAACTGATTGGAAAGCTGGCACCCCGGGAGTTCAACGACCTCATTATCGACATCTCCTTGTTCCGGCCGGGACCCATGAAATCGGACATGGTCCGTCCCTTCCTGGAACACCGCCATGGGTTCGCCCCGGAGGTGTATCCGCACCCGGACCTCAAGCCCGTTCTCCAGGAAACCCATGGAGTGACGGTCTTCCATGAGCAGATTCTCAAGACCTTCAATGTCATGACCGGTTGTGGGCTGGCCCGCGCGGACGAATTCAGGCGCGCCTTGGGCAACGAAGCGCTGGAGACTGCGGTGGAGGAATTCTTTCGCCGCGAAGCCCGTGCCCGCAATTACGCTCCTGACGTGGTGGACAAGGTCTGGGGAACCCTCAAGGCCTTTGGCAGCTTTGGTTTCTGCAAGGCCCACGGTGCCGCTTTTGCCGTGCCCACCTACCAGTCTGCCTGGCTCAAGGCCCACCATCCGGAAGCGTTCCTCGCCGGGCTCTGGGAGCATGACCCGGGAATGTATCCCAAGCGGCTGCTGGTAGCCGAAGCCCGGCGTCTTGGCATCCCCATCCTGCCCCTGGACATCAACCGCAGCCAGGCGGAGTACCGGGTGGAACGGGTGGAGGAAGGCAAGGACCAGGGAAAATTGGGTATCCGATTGAGCCTGAACGGTATTTACGGGCTCTCAGCGACGGAATTGAAGCGGATTGTCGCCGGACAGCCCTACGACTCTTTGGCGGACCTCAGGGCGCGCTCGCGGCTCAGCAAGCCCAGCATCAGGCGCCTGGCGCAGCTGGGCGCCTTCGATTCACTGCACCGTGAAGCGGGAGGCCACGCAAACCGGGCCGATCTTGTGCAACACCTCCAACAACTCCAAGCAGGCAAAGGGGCACGGAAGGGAGTTGAAGTCCTTGAAGGGCAACTTTCCCTGCCCTTGGGGGATGTTGAACTGCGAAATATCAAACCCGGACTCCCGGCACCCACCCTGGTGGAGAATGTCAGGGCCGAACTCGATCTCATGGCCGTCGATGTCAGCAGCCACCTGATGGACAGCCACCGGCCGTTACTGGACAAGCTTGGCGTCACCACTGCTGACTCACTCCTCAGCCTGCGCAACGGCACCGAGGTCCTGGTGGCCGGTGTGCGGGTGGCCACCCAGACCCCTCCCATGCGCGGCGGAAGGCGGGTTGTGTTCATCAGCATCGACGACGGCACAGGCTGCGTGGACTCAGTCTTCTTCCATGAAGCCCAGGAGAGTGCAGGGCCCCTCCTTTTTGGCACCCGTTTGCTGTTGATCCGGGGCACCACCAGAAGGACCGGACCCCGGGGCATCAGCCTGAGCGCGAGCATGGCCTGGGACCTGGCCAGGACCGCGACTTTGCCTTTCCCGGAATCAACACCGCATCCGGACTCTGACGGTCCACATCCCCTTGACGGCATCAGCAGGGCACTGGCCATCACCGGTTTCAGCGGCTGAACCAAGCCCCGGGCACCACCTGCCGCGTTGGTCGGCCCCAGTCGGAACCTATAGCATTGACGATGGCTGGCTGTGGTCCCCGTATGCCACAAGCTATGAAGCCTGAACTTTGAATAGGAGACACCCGTGTCAGATGCCCAGCAGATCACCCTTCTCGTCGATGGCGAAGAGACCAAGGTGACTACCGGGACAACCGGTGCGGAACTCTTCTTTGAGCGCCGTGACGTTGTTGTAGCCCGCGTCAACGGCGAATTGAAGGACCTTGACCAGGAACTTCCCGAGGGCGCCGAAGTGGAGGGCGTCACCATGGATTCCCCCGACGGCCTGAACGTCCTGCGCCACTCCACTGCCCACGTGATGGCGCAGGCAGTGCAGCAGCTGCGTCCCGACGCCAAGCTTGGCATCGGCCCCTACATCACCGACGGTTTCTACTTCGATTTCGCCGTGGCCGAGCCTTTCACCCCTGAGGACCTCAAGACCCTCGAAAAGATGATGCTCAAAATCGTCAACCAGAACCAGAAATTCGTCCGCCGCGTGGTCAGCGAGGACGAGGCCCGCGAGGCCATGAAGGACGAGCCCTACAAGCTTGAACTGCTGGGCAAGAAGGACGGCGCTGCCGAGGCCGGCGAGGGCGTTAACGTCGAGGTCGGCGCCGGTGACATCACCATTTACGACAACGTGGAGCGCAAGGAAGGCACCACTGTCTGGTGCGACCTCTGCCGTGGCCCGCACCTGCCCAACACCAAGCTCATCTCCAACGCCTTCGCGCTGACCCGGTCCTCGTCTGCCTACTGGCTGGGCAACCAGAAGAACCAGCAGCTGCAGCGCATCTATGGAACCGCATGGCCCACCAAGGACGCGCTGAAGGCCTACCAGGAGCGCATTGCCGAGGCCGAACGCCGCGACCACCGCAAGCTCGGCTCCGAACTTGACCTCTTCTCCTTCCCGGACGAGCTTGGCTCCGGCCTGCCGGTGTTCCACCCCAAGGGCGGCATTATCCGCAAGGAGATGGAGGATTACTCCCGCCAGCGCCACGTCGAGGCCGGCTACGAGTTCGTCTACACCCCGCACATCACCAAGGGCCACCTGTACGAAGTCTCCGGGCACCTGGACTGGTACAAGGACGGCATGTTCCCCGCCATGCACGTGGACGCCGAACTCAATGAGGACGGCACCGTGCGCAAGCCCGGCCAGGATTACTACCTGAAGCCGATGAACTGCCCCATGCACAACCTCATCTTCCGCGCCCGCGGCCGGTCCTACCGCGAACTGCCCCTTCGACTGTTCGAATTCGGTTCGGTGTACCGGTACGAGAAGTCCGGCGTGGTGCATGGCCTGACCCGCGTCCGCGGCATGACACAGGACGACGCCCACATCTATTGCACCCGCGAGCAGATGAAGGACGAGCTCACCAAGACCCTGACCTTCGTCCTGGACCTGCTCAAGGACTACGGACTGAACGACTTCTACCTGGAACTGTCCACCAAGGACCCGGAGAAGTACGTGGGCGACGACGCCACCTGGGAGGAAGCCACCAGGACCCTCGCCGAGGTGGCACAGGAGTCCGGGCTGGAACTGGTGCCGGACCCGGGCGGAGCCGCGTTCTACGGACCCAAGATCTCCGTGCAGGCCAAGGACGCGCTCGGCCGGACCTGGCAGATGTCCACCATCCAGTTGGACTTCAACCTGCCCGAACGGTTCGAACTCGAGTTCCAGGCCGCGGACGGAACCCGCCAGCGCCCCGTGATGATCCACCGTGCGCTGTTTGGATCCGTGGAGCGCTTCATGGGCGTCCTGACCGAGCACTACGCCGGCGCGTTCCCCGCCTGGCTGGCCCCGGTCCAAGTGGTGGGCATCCCCGTGGCGGAGGCCTTCAACGAGTACATGTTCGACGTCGTCGACGAGCTTAAAGCGGCGGGAATCCGCGCCGAGGTGGACACCTCCTCGGACCGGTTCCCCAAGAAGATCCGCACTGCCAGCAAGGACAAGATTCCATTCGTGCTCATCGCCGGCGGCGACGACGCGGAGGCAGGAGCCGTGTCCTTCCGCTTCCGCGACGGCAGCCAGGACAACGGCGTGCCCGTGGCCGAAGCGGTCAAGCGGATCACCGAAGCCGTCCGCAACCGGACCAGCTAGCCGAACGGAAGCAGCAGAGTGCAGGAGAACACAGGCGCAGGGTATCCAGGTGATGCCGGCGTTACCGACGATTTCGACCTCGCCGGTGTCCCGGACGCCTTCCAGCGCCTGTGGACTCCGCACCGCATGGCCTACATCAAGGGCGGCCAGCACCAGTTCAAGAACGAAGACGATTGCCCGTTCTGCACAGGGCCCGCCCGCACAGACGAAGAAGCGCTGATCGTCTACCGGGGCAGGACCTGTTACGTGGTGCTGAACCTGTTTCCCTACAACCCCGGCCACCTTCTGGTGTGCCCCTACCGGCATATCCCGGACTACACGGACCTGACCCGTGAGGAAACGGCCGAATTCGCCGAGCTCACCCAGACGGCCATGCGGGTCCTGCGCAAAGTATCCAATCCAGGGGGCTTCAACCTTGGCATGAACCAGGGCGTTGTCGGCGGAGCAGGCATTTCCGCCCACCTGCACCAGCACATCGTTCCGCGCTGGGGCGGGGACGGCAACTTCTTCCCGATCATTGCCCAGACCAAGGCCATCACCCAGACCCTCGACGAGGTCCGTCAACAAGTGGCCCAGGCCTGGCCCGGGGAGTCGGATGCTGAATAGGCACGCCCGCGGATTCTTCACCGCACTGTTCACCCCGCTGGCCCGTTGGCTGCTTCGGATGGGCGTGTCCCCGGACGCGGTCACCATTGCGGGAACCCTCGGCGTGGCCGTGGGGGCTTTGGTGTTCTACCCGCTGGGCCAGCTCTTCTGGGGAACGCTTTTTATCACGGCCTTCATCTTTTCCGACGTCCTGGACGGCATCATGGCCCGGATGCAGGACGTGAAGAGCCGCTGGGGCAACTTCCTTGACTCCACCCTGGACCGCGTCGCCGATGGCGCGCTCTTTGCCGGGGTAGCCGTCTGGTTCTACACCGGCGGCAACAATGTCATCATCGCCACGGCAGCTTTGGTCTGCCTTGTCCTGGGCATGGTTGTCTCGTACGCCCGGGCCAAGGCCGAGTCGTTGGGGTTCACTGCCAATGTGGGGATCGCGGAGCGGGCCGAACGCTTGGTGTCCGTCCTGGTGGTGACCGGCCTCACGGGGCTGGGCCTCCCCGCGGTGGTGCTCCTGGCAACACTGGTCCTCCTCGCGGCGGCAAGCCTTGTGACGGTGGTCCAGCGCATCACCTCCGTGCGCCGGCAGGCCTTGGCGGAGCCCACACCCGCGGATTAGACATGATTAAGCCTGCCGTGCGGCGGGGGACTAGTATATAAGTGCCCGGTCAAGCGACCCGGCAATCCGTGCGTGCACCTCCGGCAGCTGCCGCCGCATGCCCGGCGAAGATCATCTGTCTACCCATAGGGGTTTTTGTGTCTACACCTGATGTAAGCAACGAGGCCGGTTCGTCCGCGAACAGCGTCACGGGCAGCAGCCGCGTGAAGCGTGGCATGGCCGAGATGCTCAAGGGCGGCGTCATCATGGACGTCGTCAACGTCGAGCAGGCCCGCATCGCCGAAGACGCCGGTGCCGTGGCAGTCATGGCGCTGGAGCGTGTTCCGGCCGATATCCGCGCCCAGGGCGGCGTGTCCCGCATGTCCGATCCCGACATGATCGACCAGATCATTGACGCCGTGTCCATCCCGGTCATGGCCAAGGCCCGCATCGGCCACTTCGTCGAGGCCCAGGTCCTGCAGTCCCTCGGTGTGGACTACATCGACGAGTCCGAGGTCCTGACCCCGGCCGACTACGTCAACCACATCGACAAGTGGAACTTCAAGGTTCCCTTCGTCTGCGGTGCCACCAACCTCGGTGAGGCCCTGCGCCGCATCAACGAGGGCGCGGCCATGATCCGCTCCAAGGGCGAGGCCGGCACCGGCGACGTCTCCAACGCCACCGGCCACATGCGCAAGATCCGCTCCGAGATCGCCAAGCTCGCAGCCCTCCCCGAAGACGAGCTCTACGTCGCGGCCAAGGAACTGCAGGCACCGTACGAACTGGTCAAGGAAGTTGCCGCTGCCGGCAAGCTGCCCGTCGTGCTGTTCACCGCCGGCGGCATCGCCACCCCGGCCGACGCCGCCATGATGATGCAGCTCGGCGCCGACGGCGTGTTCGTCGGCTCCGGCATCTTCAAGTCCGGCAACCCGGCCCAGCGCGCCGCCGCCGTCGTCAAGGCCACCACCTTCTTCGATGACCCCGACGTCATCGCCAAGGCCTCCCGCGGCCTGGGCGAAGCCATGGTGGGCATCAACGTCGACGAGATCCCGCAGCCGCACCGCCTCGCCGAGCGCGGCTGGTAAGTCGCTTCCGCGCCCGGTGGGCGCTGATCCTCGGCGTGCTATTCCCCGCCTTCCGCTGCCGCCATTTTTGGTGGTGGCTGGGGGCGGGGCCCCTTTTACGCACGCTGCCGGATCAGCACCCACCGTCGTGCTTTTCTTTATAGTACGACGCCGGTTCCTCACCTCTCTTGGTGGGGGACCGGCGTCGTTCTTTTGCATCGATTGCTCCGTACTTGTCGTTTTGGGGGCTCTAAACGACGCTTACTGGGCAATCGATGCGGCGTTACTCCAGGCCGCGGCGCTTGAGCAGCGGATCCAGCCGGGCGTCCCGGCCGCGGAAGGCCCGGAAGGACTCCAGCGGGTCGCGGCTGTTGCCGCGGGAGAGCAGCTCCTGCCGGAAGCGTTCGCCGTTCGTCCTGGTAAGGCCTCCGTTCTCCTTGAACCAGTCAACGGTTTCGGCGTCCAGAACCTCGCTCCAAATGTAGGAGTAATAACCTGCCGCGTAGCCCGCCCCCGCGAAGATGTGCTGGAAGTACCCGGTCCGGTACCGCGGCGGAATCAGGCGGTGTCCGACTCCGGCCACTGCAAGGGCCTTCGCCTCAAAGGCCAGTGCGTCATCAGGGATATCTCCCGGCTCCAGCACGTGCCAGGCGAGGTCGAGAAGTGCCGCGCCGAGGTACTCCGTGGTGGCGAAACCTTCTCCCCACAACCGCGATTCGTCCAGCCGCTCCACGACGGCCTGGGGCAACGGCTCCCCGGTGACGTGATGGCGGGCGTAGTTGGACAGCACGTCGGGCCACATGATCCACATTTCGTTGACCTGCGAGGGGTATTCGACGAAGTCGCGCGGCACCGAGGTTCCGGAGAACCGCGGGTAGGTCACGGCGGAGAAGAGCCCGTGCAGGGCGTGGCCGAACTCGTGGAAGGTTGTACGCAGCTCGTCCAGGGTCAGTAGCGTCGGTTCGCCGGCCGCCGGCTTGGAGATGTTCAGGTTGTTGATCACCACGGGACGGGTCCCCAGCAGGTCCGACTGCTCCAACAGGGAGTTCATCCACGCCCCGCCCCGCTTCGACTGGCGGGTGTAGTAGTCGCCCAGGAAGAGGCCGAGGCCCGTGCCGTCGGCGTCCTTGACCTCCCAGACCCGGACATCGGGGTGGTAGCCGGCCAGGTCGGTCCGCTCGTGGAACGTGATGCCGTACAGCGCCGTGGCGGCGAAGAACACACCGTCCGTCAGCACCCTGTCCAGCTCGAAGTAGGGCCGTAGTGCCTGCTCGTCCACGGAGTACCGCTCGCGCTTCACCTGGGCCGAGTAGTAGGCCCAGTCCCAGGCCTCCAGCGGGTGCCCGGCGACCTTGGCCAAGGCGTCCGCCTCGGCGTCGGCGTTCCGGACCGCCGCCGGTGCCAGCCGGTTCATCATGGCCTTGACGGCTTCGAAGTCGGGGGCGGTCTGCTGGTCCACACTGAGTTCGGCGAAGTTGGCGAAGCCGAGCAGGGCGGCCTTTTCGGCGCGGAGCCGGACCATGCCCTTGACGAGGTCCAGCACATCGAGGCTGCCCCCGGCGCTACCGCGGCCGATCGAAGCTTCGAACAGCCTGCGGCGCACCTTCTGGTTCTCCAGTGCGGCCAGGGCCGGCTGGTTGCTGGGTTGGATCAGGGTCAGCAGGAACTTCCCCTCGTGCCCAGCGGTGCGGGCGGCCTCGGCGGCGCTGGCGACATCGTCCGCCGGCAGGCCCGCCAGGTCGCTGGCATCATCGAGCAACAGGGCGGCCGATTTCATCCCTTCCTTCACCCGCTGCCCGAATTCGGTGCCCAGCCGGGCCAGCTCGGCGTTGATGGCCCGCAGGCGTTCCTGGCCGGCGTCGTCCAGCTGGATGCCGGACTGGCGGAACTCCTTGAGGTATTCCTCCACCAGCCGGCCTGATTCGGCGTCGAGGCGGTCGGTGTCGATCGCGGAAAACCTGTCGAACAAGGCCCGATTGAGATATATCTCGTCCTGGTGGGCTGACAGGACCGGCGACAGTTCCGTTTCCAGTTCCCTAATCCGCGGAGAGGCGTCGGCGGAAACCAGCGTGAAGAAGGCAGCTGCCGCCCGGTTCAGCAGTTGCCCCGAGCGCTCCATGGCAAGTGCAGTATTTTCGAAGGTCGGGGCCTCTTCAGAGTCTGTGATGGCGTTGATCTCGCGCACGTGTTCCGCCAACCCTGCCCTGACGGCCTCTCCGTAGTGCTCAGCGGTGAGGAGTGCAAAGGGCGGCAGGCCATACGGCAAGGGACTCGGGGTCAGCAGCGGGTTCGTCATGGGGTAAACCTTTCACAGCAGGCCACGCTTCTCAATTATCCGAAAAGTCGGCTGCGGCGCGTGGCCCTCCCTAGAATTGCGAGTGCGTGCCACGAACGGCCCGCACTTTGCGTGTCCTTTGCCTGGATCCGCAGCAGGTTGCCACCACGAAGGGATCCGGCCAATGACCAAGCCTGCCAAGAGGCCACGGGCCGCCATCCTGGGAATGCCCCTCCGCTGGATGGGTCCCGGGGCGGTGCTGGTGTTGGCAGTGGCGTACGCCTTGTTCTGGTACGCGGTGCGTCCGGCGGGGGAACCTGTCCTTGGCTACGTGGGTCAGTTTTTCGGCGGGGAGTCGGTCCTGCTGTACTCGATCGCCCTGGTCCTGGTCAGCACGCTCCCGCACGTCGAACCGATTTTTGGCGGAATTGACCACGCGGCCATCTGGCACCGGAGGGCGGCCATCACGGCAACTGTCCTGTTGCTGCCGCACATTGAATTTGCGGCCAGCCCCGAGGCCACGAGCCTGGGCAAAACGCTGGCCGTGGTGGCCATCTGCGGCCTTATTGCGCTGGTGGTGTGGGCTGTCCTCCCGCGGTGGCGGACCATGCTTCCGGCGGCCGCCCGCCGCGTCGTCATCGCCTCGCTGCAAACCCGGGCCTTCCAACTGGCAGGCCGCGTGCTCGGTGGCTATGAACGCTGGCGCGGTTTCCACCGGCTGACCGGACTGTTCGTGGCTGCCGGATTCCTGCACGGCCTGCTGGATGCCAGCGCCTTCGAGGCGGCCCCCGTGTTGCGGTGGAGTTACGTGGCCATCGGTGCGACGGGTCTGGCGTTCTATGCCTATCGGGAGCTGCTTTCCCGCCACTTCCTGCCGCACCACGACTACCAGGTATCGGGCGTCCGGACGGTCGCTGCGGACCTGGTGGAGGTGGCCCTCCGTCCCCTGGGCCGCCCCCTGGGTTTCAAACCCGGGCAGTTTGCCATGATCTACCTGGAAACGGCAGAAGGCTGGCAGCGGCATCCATTTTCCATTTCCGGGCCCGCGGGCGAGGGCGGCATCAGCATCACGGTGAAGGCTCTGGGGGACCACACCACCAGGCTTCCGGACGTCATCCAGCCGGGGATGCCGGCGGTGGTCGGCGGCCCCTACGGACGTTTCGACCGGCACCGCGGCACATTTGACCAGGTCTGGATCGCCGGCGGCGTGGGCATCACGCCGTTCCTCAGCTGGCTCCGGTCACTCGACGGGGAACTGCATGAAAACGTCCATTTCTTCGTCACGTCGGCGGGACCCTCCCCGTTCGCCGACGAGATCGCCGCCGTCGCCAGGAACCATCCGCGGCTTATGGTCCACATGGTGGACACCGCGGCGGACGGCCGCCTGACCCCTGAGTCGGTCCTGGAAGCCGTGGGCACCGAACCGCGCAGGCTGTCGGTGTTCATGGGCGGCCCGGACACCATGCTGCGCCAGTTCCGGAAGGCCTTCCGGGCAGCCGGAGTCCGCCGGGCCAACATCCACCGCGAGTATTTCCAATGGCGCTAGGCGGCGGCGCATGCGTGCGGCAGTGACTTTAGCGGGGCCTGCGGGCTGCGTGCTCCCGCGCCAGGACAGCGTAGGCATCGTCCGGTGTTCCGGGGGAGAAGCTGCCGAACTTTCGTTCTGCCGCGGTCCGGATCAGGAAGTCTGCAATGGCCGGGTTCTTCGGCAGCAGGGAACCGTGCAGGTAGCTGGCCACAATATTGCGGTACCGGGCACCTTCGTGGCCGTCAGTGCTGTTGTTTCCTGTGCCCTTGGGAACCGTGCCCAGGGGCCTGACCCCGCTGCCCAGGGTGGTTTGCCCGCTGTGGTTTTCGTAGCCAAGGACTTCGCCGAACTCGCTGGTTGACACCTTGACATTACCGATCAGGCGCTCGTCCGTGCCGTGGGTTTCGACGTCAAGGATGCCGATACCCGGAATCACTGCACCGGTGCGGGTCTTGAAGAAGCGGCCAAAAAGCTGGTAGAGGCCGCAAATGACCAGCATGGGCGCCCCTTCTTCGGCCAGTTCCCGCAATTCGCCGGCCCGGGCCTGCAGATCGTCCTGGATCACCAGCTGCCCGCTGTCCTGGCCGCCACCACCGACGATGATGTCCACATTGTCGGGAAAAGGATCGCCCACGTTGTATTCAAGGACATCGGGCGTGTAGCCGTGCCAGGCGATCCTGCGTTGCAGGACCAGGGCGTTGCCCCAGTCGCCGTAAATGTTCATGTCCCGCGGGTAGAGCTGCACCACGCGGAGCGTGCCCTTGGACGGAGCGGCAGCGGTCGAGGCTTCGGCTGGGTTCACGAGACAACCTCCACGGTGGTGATTTTGGCCAGCTCACGGCGGATGGCCAGCATGGCGGTGTATGTGCAGAAGATCCGCTTGGGCTTCCCGCGTCCTTCCCTGATGAAAGCCGCCAGTGCGGGGGCGATCTCGGGCTGGACAGCGCCGATACGGACGTCGTCGTACTGCAGCCGGAGGGCCATGTCATAGGCCCTGGAACCGGTCAGCTGGTCAACACCTTCGGCCCGGAGCGAATCGAATTCCACATCCCACAGCCAGGACATGTCCCGGCCGTCGGCGTAGTTGTCATTGATCGCGATCATGGTGGCATACCCGCCGGCCGGGAAGGACTTGAGCCCCAGCCGGAATCCGCTCGGGTTCTTCACCAGGACAAGGTCGAGTGGCAGTCCATCGACGGTCAGGCTTTCGCCGCGTCCAAACGCGGGCGCCACCCGGGAGAGCGCCTCCAACAACGTGGCGTGGTTGGCGATGGCGGCGCCGCCGCCGCAAATGCTGCGGGCCAGCGTCAATGCCGCCGCGGCGTTGAAGATGTTGTATACGCCCCGCAGCTTCATCGCCGTGGTGACCGTTCCGCCGTCGTACGCAAACTCGGCGCTGTCCGCGCCCACCTTCAGCAGTACGACGTCGGCCGGCGGCTTTGCGGGCAGGGCCGCCGGAGCAGGGCTGCCGGGGGCTGCGCGCATGTCGTCGTCGTTGGGAAAGGTTCCCAGCAACGATTCGTCCAGGCCGAAGTACTTGACCTCCTGGCCGGTGAGGGTGTCCGCGATGCGTGCCACCCGCGGGTCCTCACGGTTCAGGACAACGGTTCCGGTGGTCTTGGCGGCGATGTGCTGGAGCAGCTGGGCGGTCTTGTCGATCTCGCCAAAGCGGTCCAGCTGGTCGCGCAGCACATTCAGCAGCAGGCAGTAGCGGGGCGGGACGCTGTTCACGAAGTGCACCGCGTGGGCTTCGTCGAGTTCCAGGACCGCGACGTCGGCGTCCAGCCGGCCACGCCAGTCCACTTCGCCCAGGAGCGCCGCCGCCACGCCGCGGGTGAAGTTGCTGCCGGTGCGGTTGGTGAAAACCTTCAGACCCTGGCTTTCGAGCAGTTCAACCACCATTTTCGTGGTGGTGGTCTTGCCGTTGGTGCCGCTGACGACGGCCACGCCGTGGGGGAGGGTGCTGAGCGTCCGCCGCATGAACCCGGGATCGATTTTCTCGACCACCAGGCCCGGCAGGGCCGAGCCGCCGCCCCGAAGCCGGGATACCCGGCGGACCAGCTTGCCGAGCGGAACACTGAAGAAGACCATGTTTTGAATATATCCCAGCAACGGCATGCAACCGCTGCCGGAAAGGTGCTGCCGGACCGCGGGCCGCGGGCCTGGCCGTATGCTGGAGGGATGACAAATCCCCCTTCAGCGGCTCCTGCGCGCGCGGGAGCAGGCCTGCGGATCGGTGTCCTGGCCCTGCAAGGCGATTTCCGCGAGCATCTCCACGCGGCCGAGGCCACCGGCGCCCGCGGCGTGCCGGTGCGGCGCCCCCGGGAGCTGGACGGCCTGGACGGCCTCATCATCCCCGGCGGAGAATCGACCACCATCGACAAGCTCGCCCGGGCCTTCGAGCTCGCCGATCCGCTCCGGAAGTACATCGCCGAAGGGCTCCCCGTCTACGGCTCGTGCGCCGGGATGATCCTGCTCGCCTCGGACATCGCGGATCCCGCAACCGATCTCTCCGGCGCCCCGCAGCAGACATTCGGAGGACTGGACATCACCGTCCGCCGCAACGCGTTCGGGCGCCAGCGGGAGTCCTTCGAAACCGACCTGGACTTCAAGGGGCTGGACTTCAGCGCCACCGAATCCGGGGTGGCCCCTGTGCACGCCGTCTTCATCCGTGGCCCGTGGGTGGAGCGGGTGGGCCCGGGAGTGGAAGTCCTCGCCCAGGTTGAGCCGGCGGACCCGGAGCACGCCTCCCACGCCGTCCCGCTGCCCGGGGCGGCTAGAATTGTGGCAGTGCGTTCCGGCCAGCTGCTGGCCACCTCCTTCCACCCGGAAGTGACTGGCGAAAAACGCGTACACGAACTTTTTATCCGCATGATCAGAGGAGAAGCGTAAAGCATGTCAGGCCACTCCAAATGGGCGACGACCAAGCACAAAAAGGCGATCATTGACAGCCGCCGCGCAAAGTCGTTCGCCAAGCTGATCAAGAACATCGAAGTAGCCGCCCGGATGGGCGGCCCGGACCTCGCGGGCAACCCGGGCCTGGAACTGGCGGTAACCAAGGCCAAGAAGACCTCGGTCCCCAACGACAACATCGATCGCGCCATCAAGCGCGGCGCCGGCCTCACCGGCGAAGTGGTGGACTACACCGAGATCATGTACGAGGCCCGTGGCCCCCAGGGCTCGGCGCTGCTGATCGAGTGCCTCACGGACAACAAGAACCGCGCGGCCTCCGAGGTCCGCCTGGCCATCTCCCGCAACGGCGGCACCATTGCCGATCCCGGGTCGGTCAGCTACCTTTTCACGCGCAAGGGCGTGGTTAACCTGCCCAAGAACGGCCTGAGCGAGGACGACGTCCTGATGGCCGTGCTGGACGCAGGCGCCGAGGAAGTGAAGGACAACGGCGAGACCTTCGAGATCCACTCGGAACCGGGTGACCTGCAGGCCATCCGCGAGGCGCTGACGGAAGCCGGCATCGAATACGACACCGACGAGGTGGAGTTCGTCCCGTCGATGCAGGTGGAACTCGACGTCGACGGCGCCCGGAAGTTCCTGAAGCTGGCAGACGCCCTCGAAGACCTCGACGACGTCCAGAACGTCTACAGCAACGCCGACCTCAGCGACGAAGTCCAGGCTGCCCTGGAATCAGAGTGACGTCCCGCCTTGCCAACTAAGACCCGGCACCGGCGTTGACGCTCCGCGTCCTGGGCGTCGACCCCGGCCTGACCCGTTGCGGGATCGGCGTGGTGGACGTCGAGCGGAACCGCAGGGCCACCATGGTGGCCGTCGGTGTGGTGGGCACCTCGCCCGAGGAATCGCTGGACCGGCGGCTGCTGGTGATCGCCACCGCCATCGACGAGTGGCTGGACCGGTACGAACCCGAGGTCCTCGCTGTCGAACGCGTCTTTTCGCAGCTGAACGTCAGCACCGTCATGGGCGTGGCGCAGGCGTCCGGCGTCGTCATCGCGGCGGCCGCCCGCCGCGGCATCCCGGTGGCCCTCCATACGCCGTCGGAAGTGAAGGCGGCGGTCACCGGGAGCGGTTCGTCCAACAAGGACGCCGTGACCAAGCTGGTCACCAAGATCCTCCGCCTCGAGGCGCCGCCGCGGCCGGCTGATGCCGCCGACGCGCTGGCTCTGGCCATCACCCACGCGTGGCGGGCCGGGAGCGGTGCGGCCGTGGCGACCACCGGGCCGGGCAGTTCGTCCTTGACGCCGGCCCAGCGGGCGTGGGCCGAAGCTGAGGCCAAGGCGCGCCGCGCACGCTGAATGTCCCTGCCGCTTGCTAGGGTATTCGTAGATATGTTCGGATAGCCGGGTGCTCACTGCGAGGCCGGCGATACAACGGGAGCCCGGCCTTGATCAGTTTCCTCCGCGGAACCGTAGCGCACGTCGGCCTGTCCACGGCCGTCATCGACCTCAATGGCGCAGGCATGAGCGTGAACGCGACGCCGCAGACCCTCAGCCGGCTGCAGGTGGGTGAACAGGGGCAGCTCTTCACGTCACTGATCGTACGGGAGGATTCACTGACGCTTTTCGGCTTCGCCTCCGACGACGAACGCGAGGTTTTCGACGTCCTGCTCAGTGTCAGCGGCGTCGGACCCAGGCTTGCCCTTGCCGTGCTGGCGGTCCATGAGCCGGAGGCTATCCGCGTCGCCGCGCACACGGGGGACAGCAAGACGTTCACCAAGGTTCCGGGGATCGGTCCCAAGGTGGCGGGCCGGATCGTGCTGGAGCTGGCCGGCAAGCTTGTTCCGCACGGGACCGCTCCCTCGGCCGGTGCCGCCACACCCGCCGAGGCCGCCTGGAAGCCGCAGGTAATCGCGGCAATGACCAGCCTTGGCTGGTCCGAAAAAGACGCGTCGGGCAGCATCGACAAAGCCTTGGCCGACGAACCGGAGGTCTCCTTCCGGGGCAACGTTCCGGAGATCCTGCGCACCACGCTCCGCTGGCTGGGCCAGGACGGCGCCCGGGCAGGCAACCGCGTAGGCAGCCGTGGCTGAACCTTCCCTGGTTGCGGCGGGGGAGGAGCCGGAAGAACGGGCCATCGAGGCGGCGCTGCGGCCTAAGAACCTCGACGACTTCGTCGGGCAGCACCGCGTCCGCAAGCAGCTGTCCCTGGTGTTGCAGGCCTCCCGGATGCGCGGGCGGACGGCGGACCACGTGCTGTTTTCCGGGCCTCCCGGCCTCGGCAAGACCACGCTGGCCATGATCGTTGCCGCGGAGATGAACGCACCCTTGCGGCTCAGCAGCGGCCCCGCCATCCAGCATGCCGGCGACCTCGCTGCGATCCTGTCCTCCCTGTCGGAGGGCGAGGTGCTGTTCCTGGACGAAATTCACCGCATGTCCCGGCCCGCAGAAGAAATGCTGTACATGGCCATGGAAGACTTCCGCGTGGACATCGTGGTGGGGAAGGGAGCCGGCGCAACCGCCATTCCGTTGGAGCTCCCGCCGTTCACCCTGGTGGGCGCCACCACCCGGGCCGGGCTGCTCCCGGGCCCGCTCCGGGACCGGTTCGGCTTTACCGGCCACCTCGAGTTCTACTCCGTTCCCGAACTTGAGCTGGTCCTGCGGCGCTCCGCCGGCCTGCTGGACCTGAAAGTGAACTCCGCGGGTTTCGCCGAAATCGCAGGCCGTTCCCGTGGCACCCCCCGCATTGCCAACCGGCTCCTGCGCCGGGTCCGGGACTGGGCGCTGGTGCACGGCATCGAGCAGATCGACTCACGGGCAGCTTCAGCCGCCCTGGACATGTACGAAGTGGACAAGAAGGGCCTTGACCGGCTGGACCGGGCCGTCCTTGAGGCCCTGATCACCAAGTTCGGCGGCGGCCCCGTAGGCCTGTCCACGCTCGCCATCGCCGTCGGTGAAGAAACCGAAACCGTGGAGACGGTGGCGGAACCCTTCCTGGTCCGCGAGGGCCTGCTGGGGCGGACCCCCCGCGGCCGGATCGCCATGGCGCCCGCCTGGACGCACCTGGGCTACGCCATCCCGTCGGGAGTCTTCGCGCAGGAACAGCTGGACCTTTTCGATTCCGGGGAAGAAGCCGCCGGCGCCGGCGAATGGGCCCCGGAAGGCCAATAGCAGGCTCCCTTCAGCTTTTCCCTTTAGACTGGTATGACGCCCGGCACGTTCGGCGCTTTGTTTCGCCGGTGGCCCTGACGCCTCCGTCGCTTGGGGAAGGAACCGTCAGGCTTTGCCTGCGTCTACATCCCGCCCCGGCTGAAGCGAGGCCGACGTCGCTGGAAAACCTGCAACACCCCCGCAAAAGAACGGAATTCCCCTTGGATCCAATGTCAATTCTCCTGTTCGTCATGCTCGGCGTCTTCATTTTCATGATGTTCCGCCGCAACAAGAAGACGCAGCAGCAGCAGGCAGAGCTCCAGTCGAAGTTTGCCCCGGGAGTGGAGGTCATGACCAGCTTCGGCCTTTTCGGCCGGATCGTGGACATCGACGAAGCAGAGAACAAGGTCACCCTTGAACTGTCCCCCGGAAACCTTGCCACCGTGCACCGCCAGGCAGTGACCAAGGTGGTCGAGCCTGCAGCTGAGCTGGCCGCCGCCTCGCCTGCCGTCCCCGACGATGCTTCCTCGCTCACCACCCCGGAGACGGGCAGCCCAGTGACGGGCACCGAGACTCCCGAGGAAACCCTGAAGCGCCTCAACGACGAGGGCAAGAAGGACAGCTAGGCCCGCTGGCTCCTTTCCTCCCTCTACCGCTGCGGATTGCCGCCGGCGCAGGCTGCAGCCCGCGCCGGCGGTTCTTCCGCGAATAAGAGAAAGATCGACAATGGCACGAACTGGCCGCAAGAAACCAGGGCTGCGCGTCCTGGTCTGGCTTGGCGTACTCCTGGCAGCACTGACCGCCGTCCTGGCGGGCGGCACCATCGCCGGACAAGCCAGCTGGGCACCCAAACTGGCCCTGGACCTCGAAGGCGGCACCCAGATGATCCTGGCGCCGAAGGTTGAGGGTGGTTCGGACATTAACGAACAGCAACTCAACCAGGCCGTGGCGATCATCCGCCAGCGCGTGGACGGCTCCGGCGTCTCCGAAGCGGAAATCAGCACCCAGTCCGGCCGCAACGTGGTGGTCAGCCTTCCCGGCACGCCGTCGGCTGAAACCCGGAACCTGATCCAGGCATCCGCCGACATGAACTTCCGCCCCGTCATCCTCAACGGTGACGGAGCAGCAGTGCCGCCGGAATCACAGACCCCGGACGACCAGCTGCCCAAGCCGACCGCTGCGCCGGCCAACAGCAGCGACACCAACTGGATCACGCCGGAAATCTACAAGCAGTTCGAAGCGCTGGACTGCAACAGCGCCGCAGCCGAGAAATCGCAGCGGTCCGATCCCACCAAGCCATTGGTAACCTGCGAACCCGCCACCGCCAAGACCCCTGCCATCAAGTACATCCTGGGGCCGGTGGAGGTCAAGGGAACGAACATCGTCACCTCGTCCTTCCAGCTGCAGCAGGGCGCGCAGGGCGCGGTCACCAATGACTGGGCCGTGAACATCCAGTTCGACGCCGAAGGCACGGCCAAGTTCAAGGACGTCACCGAGCGCCTGAACCAGTTCTACGTCGCCGCTGGGGGCGAGTCTGGCACCGATCCCAAGTCCCAGTTCGCCATTGTGCTTGACGATCAGGTCATCTCCGCTCCCCGCTCGCTGGCCGTCATCACTGACGGACGCCCGCAGATCACGGGCGGCTTCACCGAGCAAACCGCCAAGGCGTTGTCCGACCAGCTGCGCTTTGGGGCTCTGCCCATCAGCTTCGACATCCAAAGCGAGCAGCAGATTTCGGCCACCCTCGGTGGTGAACAGCTGCGTATGGGCCTTTTGGCCGGCTTGATCGGCCTCCTCCTTGTGGTGGTCTACTCGCTGTTCCAGTACCGGGCGCTCGGATTTGTCACCATCGCATCCCTGGTGGTGGCCGGAGCCCTGACCTACCTGGCCATCGCGATCCTCGGCTGGACCGAGAACTACCGGCTGTCCTTGGCGGGCGTCGCGGGCATTATCGTCGCCATCGGCCAGACGGCGGACTCGTTCATTGTTTACTTTGAACGCATCCGTGACGAACTGCGTGAGGGCCGCGGCCTGGTGTCCGCCGTCGAAAACGGCTGGAAGCGCGCCAAGCGCACCGTCCTGGCCTCCAAGGCGGTCAACCTCCTCGCTGCGCTGGTCCTGTATTTCGTCGCTGTGGGCAACGTGCGGGGGTTCGCTTTCACCCTTGGCCTGACAGCCATCGCCGACCTCATCGTGGTGTTCATGTTCACGCACCCCACGCTGCAGCTCCTGGCGCGCACCAAGTTCTTCGGTGAGGGCCATAAGTTCTCCGGCCTGGATCCGGAGCGGCTCGGAGCGGTGCCC
The DNA here is from genome assembly GCF_003116525.1 of Pseudarthrobacter sp. AG30. NCBI lineage: Bacteria > Bacillati > Actinomycetota > Actinomycetes > Micrococcales > Micrococcaceae > Pseudarthrobacter > Pseudarthrobacter sp. AG30. Next base: position 194,749 of record NZ_QEHL01000003.1, read on the forward strand.
CTGTACCGCGGTGCCGGTCGCATCCGGACCCCGGAGGACCGGCCCATGGCGGTGCGCGGCAAGAATGCCGGTGCCGCAGCCGAGGCCGAACGACGCATGACCATCGCCGAACGGCGCCTGGCAGAGAAGCAGGAACAGCTCGCCGGCTCGTCGAAAACCTCCGCGAAGGAGAACAAGTAATGTCAGGCTTCGCCAGTTTTGGTAACGAGCTCTACACCGGAAAGCGCTCCTACGACTTTGTGGGCGCCAAGAAGATCTGGTTCCTCATCGCTGCCGTGGCAGTGGCCCTGTCCATCCTCATCCCGGTGGCCAAGGGCGGCTTCAACCTCGGCATCGAATTCCGGGGCGGCTCTGAATTCACGGTCTCCAATGTTAAGACGACCGACGCCACCGTGGGTGAGCGCGCCGTCACCGATGTGGTGGCCGGCAGTGTCCCCCGCGTGGCGAACGTCGCGGGCAACACCATGCGGATCCAGACCGACAAGCTGACCGATGACGAAACCCTTAAGATCAAGCAAGGCCTGACCACGGCCTACGGAGTCACCGACAACGAAGTGACATCCACGTTCGTCGGTCCCACCTGGGGTGCTGACGTGACCAAGCAGGCGTTGATCGGCCTGGCGGTCTTCGTGCTCCTCGCGGCGTTGCTGATGGCCCTCTACTTCCGCACCTGGAAGATGTCGCTGTCGGCTCTTGCCGGCATGGCGGTGACGATGTTCATCACCGCCGGGGTCTACGCCCTCAGCGACTTTGAGGTCACGCCGTCGGCCATCATCGGCTTCCTCACGGTTCTCAGCTACTCGCTGTATGACACCGTGGTGGTCTTCGACAAGATCCGGGAAAACACCTCCGGCATTGATGCCTCCACCCGCCGGACCTTCGGCGAGGAGGTCAATCTTGCCGTCAACCAAACCCTGGTCCGTTCCATCAACACCATGATGGTGGCCATCCTCCCCGTCGGAGCCATCCTCTTCATCGGGGCCGGGCTCCTGGGTGCGGGAACCCTGCGCGACCTGTCGCTGGCCTTGTTCGTCGGCATCCTCATCGGCACCGCCGCGACCATCTTCGTGGCCGCTCCGATGTACGCGTGGCTCCGCCAGGGCGAACCGGACCTCGTCAAGCAGGCGCGGCGCGTGGAACAACGGCGGGCGGGTGCGGCGGAACGGCCAGTTCCGGCCTCGCCGGCCCAGGCCTGATCCGCCGCCGACGGCACCCGTTACTCCCGAAAGACCGGGCAACGCATCCTCTGCGTTGCCCGGTCTTCGCATATGCGGGGCCGGTTATAAAAGTCACTGCCTTGGGGAATAGACTGGGGTAATTAAATGGTGGTGAGGGGTGCTTCATTGGAAGAACGATCGGCGTCGGCGCCTACGGCAGAGGATGATAAGAATCCTGCCGGTGTACAGGCCGGTATGGCATCTTCGGCGCGCCCCGGATCGTTGGTTCCCGTGGACAATTCAGGCTCGCGCGCGACGTTTCCCGGCCGCCGTGAGCGCACCAGGTCCCGGCTTGCCCGCCTGACCGGACGGGGGACGGCCACATACTCGCCCATCCTCGAACCACTGCTGCGGACGGTCCGGGCCAACAATCCCAAAGAGGACTTCGACCTCATCCAGCGCGCGTTCGACGTCGCCGAGCGAAGCCACCGCGGGCAAAAACGCAAGAGTGGCGACCCCTACATCACCCACCCAGTGGCCGTCGCCACCATCCTGGCAGAACTAGGGCTCAGCGGCACCACCTTGGCAGCGGCCCTGCTGCATGACACCGTGGAGGACACCCCCTACACCCTGGCGGACCTGAAGCGGGACTTCGGGCCCGAAGTGGCCATGCTGGTGGACGGCGTGACCAAACTGGACAAGGTCAGTTTCGGCGAAGCCGCCCAGTCCGAGACGGTCCGCAAGATGGTCGTCGCCATGGCCAAGGACATCCGGGTGCTGATGATCAAGCTGGCGGACCGGCTGCACAATGCGCGCACCTGGCGGTTCGTGTCCGCTGAGTCGTCAGCCCGCAAGGCGCGGGAGACCCTGGAGATTTTCGCTCCGCTCGCGCACCGCCTGGGCATGAACACCATCAAATGGGAGCTGGAGGACCTGTCCTTCGCGGCGCTCTATCCCAAGGTGTACGAAGAGATTGTCCGGATGGTGGGGGACCGGACCCCCGAGCGGGAAAAGAGCCTGGGCGTCATCCGCGACCAGATCACCGAGGACCTGCGTGCCGCCCGCATCAAGGCCACCATCACCGGCCGGCCCAAGCACTATTACTCGATCTACCAAAAGATGATTGTCCGCGACAAGGACTTTGACGACATCAATGACCTCATGGGTGTCCGTGTCCTGGTGGACTCCGTCCGGGACTGTTATGCAGCCCTGGGCACCATGCATTCGCGCTGGAACCCGCTGCCTGGCAGGTTCAAGGATTACATCGCGATGCCCAAATTCAACATGTACCAGTCCCTGCACACCACCGTGATCGGCCCCGGCGGCAAGCCGGTGGAAATCCAGATCCGCACGCACGAAATGCACCGCCGGGCCGAATACGGCGTGGCCGCACACTGGAAATACAAAGACCAGCCGAACCGCACCGCCGTCGGCCCCGGGAGCCCGCGCGACGGCGACATGGGCTGGCTGCGCTCCCTGGTGGACTGGCAGCAGGAAACGTCCGATCCGGGAGAGTTCCTGGACTCGCTCCGCTTTGAAATCAACGCCCGCGAAGTGTTCGTCTTCACCCCCAAGGGCGAGGTCATGGCGTTGCCGGCGGGATCGACACCCGTTGACTTCGCCTACGCCGTGCACACCGAGGTGGGGCACCGAACCATCGGCGCCCGGGTCAACGGGAAGCTGGTTCCGCTCAACAGCGAACTGAACCACGGCGACTGGGTGGAGATCTTCACCTCGAAAGCCGAGGGCGCCGGCCCCAGCCAGGACTGGCAGCACTTCGTTAAAAGCGCGCGGGCCCGCAACAAGATCCGGCAATGGTTCAGCAAGGAACGCCGCGAAGAGGCGATCGACCGCGGCAAGGAACTGCTGACCCGCGCCATGCGGAAGCAGAACCTTCCGCTGCAGCGGCTGATGACACACGAGGCCCTGGCCGCCGTGGCCGAGGAGTTCAAGTACACCGACATCTCCGGCCTCTACGCTGGCGTGGGTGACGGCCACACGTCGGCCCAGTCCGTCATGGAGAAGCTCATCGAGAGCCTGGGCGGCAACGAAAGCGCCGATGATGACGTCGAAGAGGTCAGCATCCCCACCCAGGTCACCAAGGCCCGCTTCTCCGATTCCGGCGTGGTGGTCCGCGGCGTGGGCGACGTCTGGGTGAAGCTGGCCCGGTGCTGTACCCCCGTGCCGCCGGATCCCATCCTCGGGTTCGTGACCAGGGGTTCGGGCGTTTCCGTGCACCGCACCGACTGCACCAACATCTCGGACCTCAAGGACCAGCCCGACCGGATCGTGGACGTTGACTGGGCGCCCACCCAGTCAAGCGTGTTCCTGGTGGAAATCCAGGTAGAGGCGCTCGACCGCAAATCGCTGCTCTCCGATGTCACCCGCGTCTTGTCGGAGAACCACGTGAACATCCTGGCGGCCAGTGTCCACACGTCCACCGACCGGGTGGCCATCTCAAAGTTCGCTTTTGAAATGGGCGACCCCAAGTACCTCAGCCACGTGTTGAGCGCGGTCCGACGGATCGACGGCGTGTTCGATGTCTACCGCACCACCGGGAACAAGCGCCGGAGCTAGCAGCGCCAGTTTTTCCAGCGCTGCCCGCTTGTGGGGAACCCGGGGTGTGGCTTCGATGGCACGGACAAGCAGCCGGAGTCCCACGTCCTGCTGCGGCCTGGCCAGTAAGGCCGTGAGGGCAGGCAGGGCTCGTTCCGCTTCCACGTGGAGGGCAATATCCAGCGCCGTCCGCAGCGGGGTGGAGACCATCAGCCCGCCCAGGCTGATGACATCGAGCGGACCAAGCTTCACTTCGTGAAGGGTGCAGCCGCGCGTGTTCCGCAGGCTCGATACCCTCCGTTTCGTATCCACCAGCAGTGCAAGCCGGTCAGGTTCCGCGGCACAACCGAAGATCCAGGCAGCGGTCATCCGGCCGGCCACCACACGTTGCCGTACCGCCGCGGGGACCACTGCGGCGGCCGCCCGGGCCCGGAGCTTCGGCGAGGCGGGCATCCCGGGCAGGGTGTAGCCGTGTTGGTGGAACCGGGCCAGCAGACCGTCGGCGGCGAGTGACTGCAGTTCGGGCGCAGCAAAGGGAGCCCCGGGGGCGTAGAGCTCCGGAAAACGGGGCGCTGAGGCGGCGTCTGTGCCCTGGAGTTGGCTGCCTGCACCGGGAGTGCCCGCAACGGAAGTGCTGGGTTGCCCGGGAGCCGGAGGAACTGGTGCTGTGGCCATGTCCCTATCCTGCCCGGATGGCCGTTAACGAGCACAGGCCCGGTCCGGGTTATGTGGATAACCGGACCGGGCCCGCGTCAGTCAGGGGAAGCGTCAGGACAGCTCGCTGGCCGAGCGCTGGATCTGGTCCAGCCATGCCTGGCGGGCTTCGAGGGCTTCCTGGGCGGCCTTGATCTTGCGCTGGTCGCCGCTCTTCTCTGCCTTTGCGAGGTCCTCCTGGAGCCCTGCAATGGCGGACTCCAGCTGTGACAGGGCGCTGTTGGTGCGGGCCTTGCGCTCCGGGTTGGACCGCTGCCACTGCTCTTCCTCGGCGTGGCGGACGGCGTCCTCCACCTTCCGCAGGCCTGCTTCAATCCGGCCCATGTCTGCCCGGGGCACCTTGCCTGCTTCTTCCCAACGGTCACGGACGGACTGCAGTGCCTTCTTTGCGGCCGCGAGGTCATTCACCGGGAGGATCGCGTTGGCCTCAGCCAGCAGCTCCTCCTTGACGGCGAGGTTGGCCGTGTACTCCTGGTCAATCTCGTCGTTGGCAGCCTGGCGGGAGGTGAAGAACACGTCCTGGGCGGCGCGGAACCGGGCCCACAGTGCGTCGTCGTCCTTCCGGCTGGCGCGCGGCGATGCCTTCCACTGGTCCATTAGCCGGCGGTACTCTCCGGCGGCGAAGCCCCAGTCCGTCGAGGTGGACAGCGCCTCAGCCTCGGCGATCAGCTTCTCCTTGGCGGCCTTGGCCGCCGAGTTGTTGCTGTCCAGCTGCGAGAAATACGCCCTGCGGTGGCGGTCGAAGACGGTACGTGCAGCCCTGAACCGCTTCCACAGTGCATCCTCGTTGCTGCGGCCCAGCCGGACACCGCTCTTCTGCGCGGCCTTCCAGTTCTCGAACAACTCGTTCATCCGGGCACTGGAAGTCTTCCACTGCGTCTGCGCGGGATCCTGGCCGGAGATCTCCTCCGCTTCAGCCACGATGGCTTCCCTGGCCGCGAGTTCGGCGGCGCGGACGGCGTCGTGCTCGGCCTTTTCGGCTTTCTCGAGTTCCGTGATCTGGCCGGCCAGCTTTTCCAGCCTGGCCTCGGCGGCGCGGAGGTCGCCCACCATGTTCCGCTCGGCGAGCTGCTCGTGCAGGTGGGTCACGGTCTTCTGCATGTCAGTGCTGGGAGCCTTGGAGCTGACCCGCTGTTCCAGGAGCACGATCTGTGCCACGACGTCGTCGTACTTCCGGGCGAAGTAGATCAGGGCTTCCTCGCCGCTGACGCCGGGGTACTGCCCAACCGGGTGCTCACCGCCGTCGATCGTCAGGTAAACGTGGCCGTCCCCTTCCACCCGGCCCCACTTGGAGGCCTCGGCGACGGACGTGCTGGGAGCGGCAGGAACGGGTGCGGCGGCAGGAGCGGCTGCAGCAGGCTTCGGGCGCGACGCAAACGCGGCAGGAGAAGGCGCGGAAGGCCGGGGGCCCGCAGCAGGTGCTGTGGAGGGCGTTTCCTCGGGAGCGGCCTCTTCCGGGGCTGCGGATGCCGGTGGGTTGGTTGCTTCGGTGCCGGCGCCTTCGCTGGTGTCCGAGGCCGCCGCCACGGTCAGGTCTGTTGCTGTTTCGTCGGATTTCTGACTGTCTGTCACCGCTAAAAGTCTTTCGCTTGGAGGGAAATACTCACGTACTGCACCGTGTCCGCTTGGGCCCGGCGTCCTACTTCAGAGAAAACGAGTCTATCGTGACTGGTTGGATCGGTGCGCCGTCTGTGTCACTGGCCCCGGGCTTAATACCTGCGGCGGCAATCTTGGTCACTGCGTCCAGCCCGGAGGTCACTTTGCCCACCACCGTGTAGCCGCCGGCAGAGTCAGGATTGATGACAGTGTCCTTGTAGACAATGAAGAACTGCGTGCCGTTTCCGTAGGCGTTGTTGCCGCTCCGCGCCACGGCGATGGTTCCTGCGGGATATTTGTTGTCGGCAGGAGCATTTTCCAAGGGGCCCCAGGTGTAGTTCGGGTCACCCTGGCCGTCACCGTTGGCGGAGCCGCATTGCAGGACACCGAACTGGTCCGCTGTGGTCAAGCGGTGGCAGGTCTTGCCGTTGAAAAAGCCTTGGTCGCTGAGTGACTTGAACACTGCGGCCGCTTGGGGCGCCTTGGTGCCGTCCACTTCCACGCCAAGGGGGCTGCCGTTCAGCGACAGCTCACCGGAGAATGTCTTGCCGGCGGCGGTCTCGGCTGCGGGAATGTTCGCCCCGTTGGATACTTGCGGAGACGGGGTGGCGGAGGCGCTTGCGGACGCCGACGGGTCGGTCAGCCCGGCCTGCGCGGCAGCGTATTCGTCCTCGGTGGGATTTCCGGCGAAGGCGGTGAGTTGAAGCACGACGGCGAGCGCGACGGCGGCGGCTCCCGCGCCGGCGGCCACGAGGTTGTCGCGTTTGCGCCGCTTCTCCTGGCTGCGCCGCAGCTCGCGCTTGGCCTCCATTTGCTGGATGCGCCGTTTTGTTTCGCGGGCACTGCGTGAACTGGCCGCCAAGGGTCCTCCTCGTCGTCGGGCTGCTGATGCCCGGCGGATGGCCGCCGGGCGCAGGTGGGGCCGCCATCAGCGCCGGTCCGCTGCATTAGAGATGCACACGGATGGCGCATAAACTGGCTGCCGCACATAGTTTATGCATGGCTGGCTGTGCTGCCGCCGAACGTCGCCTTGGAGCGGCGCGCGGGCAGCCCCCGGCGCACCTTTCACCGTAAGGAGAACTTTCCCCATGGCACGCACCGCCTCCCTGTCCGGATTCCCCGAGTGGCTTCCCGAGGAGCGGCTGGTGGAGCTGCACGTGCTCGATACCCTGCGCCGGGTCTTTGAACTGCACGGGTTTGCCTCGATCGAAACCCGCGCCGTGGAAACGGTGGGCCAGTTGTTGCGCAAGGGAGAGATCGACAAGGAAGTGTACGGACTCAGCAGGCTGCAGGAGGACGAGGGCGACAACCCCGTCAAGGGCGGCAAGGCCGATCCACACGCCCTTGCCCTGCATTTTGACCTGACGGTCCCGTTTGCCCGGTACGTCGTGGAAAACGCCGGGTACCTGGCGTTCCCGTTCCGCCGGTACCAGATCCAGAAGGTGTGGCGCGGCGAGCGGCCCCAGGAAGGCCGGGCCCGGGAGTTCACCCAAGCGGACATCGATGTTGTGGGCGACGGTGAGTTGCCGTTCCGCTACGACGTGGAGATTGCCCTGGTGATCGCTGAGGCGCTCAGCGCGCTTCCCATCCCGGACTTCCGCCTCCGGATCAACAACCGCAAGCTGGCTGAAGGCTTCTACCGGGGGATCGGGCTCGATGACACCGCGGGCGTGCTGCGCAGCATCGACAAGCTAGAAAAAATCGGTCCCGCCAAGGTGGCGGAGCTGCTGAAGACAGAGCTCGGTGCCACCGACGAGCAGGCAGCCAAGGCGCTGCAGCTGGCGGCCATCCGCACAGAAGACACCTCGTTCGTGGCGAAGGTCCGCGCCCTGGGCGTCAGCGACGAGCTCCTGGACGAGGGCCTGGATGAACTGGAGCAGGTGATCGATGCCGCCGTGCAGCGCGCCCCCGGCAAGGTGTTGGCGGACCTGAGCATCGCCCGCGGCCTGGACTACTACACTGGCACTGTCGTGGAGACCGTCCTGGTAGGCCATGAACAGCTGGGATCGATCTGCTCCGGCGGCCGCTACGATGCACTGGCGTCCAAGGGCAACCGGAAGTTCCCCGGGGTGGGCCTGTCCATCGGCGTCACCCGCCTTGTGTCCCGGATCCTCAGCCAGGACCTGGCCAGGGCCTCCCGTTCCGTGCCCACCGCCGTGCTGGTGGCCCTGAGCCACGACGACAGCTGGGGCGCAGCGCAGGACGTTGCTGCTTTGCTTCGCAGCAGGGGCATCCCCACGGAGGTCGCGGCGAAAGCGGAGAAATTCGGCAAGCAGATCAAGTTCGCCGACCGGCGCGGAATCCCGTTCGTATGGTTCACGGACGACGACGGCACGCACCAGGTCAAGGACATCCGGACCGGTGAACAGGTGGTGGCAGCCCCGGAGACCTGGGCCCCGCCGCTGGAGGACCTCACCGTCCAGGTGAGCACCACGGCCACCGCACCGGCGTCGGCCTAGCGGCCGCGCGGCCGGCCGTGCTGGCGCTGCCTGAAGCGCAGCACCAGCCAACGGCCGGCCATACCCGCGGCCAGGACCGCTGCCATGGTCAGCAGGGGAGCCGGCGGCAGCGTGAAGGCCAGCACCACGCACCCCAGGAAGCCCGCCGCGTTCAGCCAGCGCGGCGCGTAGCCCGGATGCGAAGCAAGGGTGTAGGCGGAGGCGTTGGCAACGGCGTAATACACCAGCACCCCGAAGCTTGAGAAGCCCACCACGGTCATTACGTCCGTGGTCAGCAGGAGCAGGATCACGACGGCGGCCACGGCCAGTTCCGCGACGAACGGAACGGTGTGCGCCCCGCCCACCCTGGCCAGGGTGCGGGGAAGGTCACCTTCCCGCGCCATGGCCAGCGTCGTGCGTCCGACGCCGGTGATCAGCGCGAGCAGGGCGCCCAGGCATGCGGCGGCGGCGCCCACCTGCACCAGTGGTGCACCCGCCGCCAGCTGCGATGCCAATACCGCGTCCAGGAGGGGAGTCCTGGCAGCAGCGAGCCGGTCTCCCAGGTGGGCCTGCAAAAGTAGGGCCAGCAGCAGGTAGATGGTGAAGGCGGAGGCCAGCGCGGCCAGAATGGCCCGCGGAATGGTGCGGGAGGGATCTTTGACTTCTTCGCCCAGTGTGGCGATCCGCGCGTACCCGGCGAAGGCGAAAAACATCAGCCCGGCTGCCGGCAGGACCCCCGCCGGGCCACCGGAACCCGGACCGGCCGCGTCCGCCGCGGGATGCGGGCCAAGGACTGCGGCAACTCCGACGAACACCAGGGACGCCACGACCACGCACAACAAGATCCGCGTGAGCTGGGCAGTGCGGGTAATCCCCAAGAGGTTGATGCCGGTCAGGGCAACCACGGCAGCGACGGCCACCGGCACGGCATAGCCCGGTGCGACGTAACTGCCGAAAGTCAAGGCCATGGCCGCGCAGGACGCGGTCTTCCCCGTGACGAATCCCCATCCGGCGACAAAGCCGGGCCACTCACCCAGTTGCTTCCGGCCGTAGACATAGGTGCCGCCGCTGGTGGGGTACCGCGCGGCAAGCGCCGCGGAGGCAACAGCGTTGCAGTATGCCACGACACCGGCGAGGACCACGGACCAGGCCAGCAGGTTGCCGGCCAGGGCTGCGGCGGGGGCGAACACCACGAACACGCCGGCGCCCAGCATGGAGCCAAGGCCCATGGCGGTGGCATCGAAGGCGCCGAGCCGGCGTTGGAGCTGCTGGGGTTGGGCCATGAGGCGGCAGTACCTTTCCAGCGGGTAAACTCGGACGGGATCGTTCCCGGAACGATCATATTGAACTTCCCACTGTTTTCCCGCAGAAAGGCGTGCTGTGCTGCGCACACATGACCTCGGATCCCTCCGTTCCGAGCACATTGGACAAACCGTAACCCTGGCCGGCTGGGTGGGCCGCCGTCGTGACCACGGTGGTGTGGCCTTCGTGGACCTGCGCGATGCTTCCGGCGTCTCGCAGGTGGTGGTGCGTGAAGAAGAGGTCTTCCATGGCCTGCGCAACGAGTACGTCCTGCAGGTCAAGGGCACTGTTTCCCGCCGCCCCGAGGGCAACGAGAACCCGGCGCTGGCCACGGGCGAGATCGAGGTCATCGCCGAGGACGTCACCATCCTCAACACGTCGGACCCGCTGCCCTTCCAGATTGACGAGCACGTCGAGGTGGGCGAGGAAGCGCGCCTCAAGCACCGCTACCTCGACCTCCGCCGTCCGGGCCCCAGCCGGAACCTGCGCCTGCGCTCCGAGGCCAACCGCGTGGCCCGTGAATTGCTCCACGACGAGGGCTTCGTGGAGATCGAGACCCCGACGCTGACCCGCTCCACGCCGGAAGGTGCCCGCGACTTCCTGGTTCCGGCCCGCCTGGCGCCGGGTTCCTGGTACGCCCTCCCACAGTCCCCGCAGCTGTTCAAGCAGCTGCTGCAGGTGGGCGGCTTTGAGAAGTACTACCAGATCGCCCGCTGCTACCGGGACGAGGACTTCCGCGCGGACCGCCAGCCGGAATTCACGCAACTGGACATCGAGGCCAGCTTCGTGGACCAGGACGACATCATCCGGCTGGGCGAGAACATCGTCAAGGCCGTATGGCAGCTCATCGGTGCCGACATCCCCACCCCCATCGAGCGCATCACCTATGCGGACGCCATGGCGCGCTTCGGTTCCGATAAGCCTGACCTTCGCTTCGGGCAGGAACTGACCGAGCTCACCGAATTCTTCAAGGACACCAACTTCGGCGTCTTCAAGGCCCCCTACGTCGGCGCAGTCGTGATGCCCGGCGGCGCTTCGCAGGCACGCCGCGCCCTGGATGCCTGGCAGGAATGGGCCAAGCAGCGCGGCGCCAAAGGCCTGGCCTACGTCCTCTACAAGGAAGACGGCGAACTCGCGGGCCCCGTGGCCAAGAACCTCACCGACACCGAACGCGCCGGCCTGGCCGACGCCGTCGGCGCCAAGCCCGGCGACTGCATCTTCTTCGCCGCCGGCGAGAAGACGCCATCGCGTGCCCTGCTGGGCGCCGCGCGCGTGGAAATCGGCCACCGCACCGGCCTGATCGACCCCACCGCATGGGCTTTCTGCTGGGTCGTGGACGCACCCATGTTCGAGCCTGCCGCCGCCGCCATCGCCTCCGGTGACGTCGCCGTCGGTGCCGGCAAGTGGACCGCCGTCCACCACGCCTTCACCTCACCGAAGCCCGAGTTCCTGGACACCTTTGACAAGGACCCGGAATCGGCGCTGTCCTACGCTTACGACATCGTGTGCAACGGCAACGAAATCGGCGGTGGCTCCATCCGTATCCACCAGCGTGAGGTCCAGGAACGGGTCTTTGAGCTCATGGGCCTGGACAAGGAAGACGCGCAGACCAAATTCGGCTTCCTGCTGGAGGGCTTCAAGTACGGCGCACCCCCGCACGGCGGCATCGCCTTCGGCTGGGACCGCGTTGTTTCGCTGCTCGCCGGCGTGGAGTCCATCCGCGACGTCATCGCCTTCCCGAAGTCCGGCGGCGGCCACGACCCCTTGACCGAGGCTCCGGCGCCCATTACGCCGCAGCAGCGCAAAGAGGCCGGCGTGGACTTCAAGCCGGAGGCTAAGAAGCCGGAAGAAAAGAAGTAGACGAAGGACGGCAGCCGCAGGGCGCCGTCCGTCACCGAAGGTTCCCCGGGGAAACCGGGGGACCTTCGGCCTTTAAGGAAGGAATGCCGGTGGCGAGCCCGGACGATGTGAAACCCAGTGCCCTGGAACTCGAATCTGCCATGGACGCAGCGTGGCCGGCCCGGGAACGGCAGGAGGCCGGAAACTGGGTGCTCCGGGCGGCGGATGGCGTCACGCAACGGGCCAACTCCATCTGGCCGCGTGTCCTGGAGGACGGCCACCCCGACGGCGACCTGGCCGCCTTGCTCGCCGAAGCAAGGGCCTGGTACCGCCTCCGCAGGCTGCCCGTCATCTTCCAACTGTTCGACCACCCCGCCACGGCAGCACTCCACGACCTGCTCGACGCCGAGGGGTTCACGCGCCAGTCCGAGACCGTGGTCATGACACGCAGCGCGGCCGCGGGCGGTACCCCTGAAGGCGGCCATAACGGCGCGGCGGTTGAACTGGCACCGATGCCGTCCGAGGACTGGCTGCGGGTCTGGTGGGAGGTGGACGGCCGGGGCGGCAAGGATGCCTTGGGTACCGCACGGGCAATCCTCGAAGGTTGTCCGTCGCTCTACGCCCTGGCGCGGGACAGCGACGGCCGCGCCGCCGCCGTCGGACGCCTTGCCATGCCTGCCGGCAGCACCCTCGGTGGGGTGTACGGCATGGCCACACGGACTGACGCGCGCCGCAAGGGGTTTGCGGCAGCCATTCTCCATGCGCTGCTGCATGCCGGCGTCGACCACGGTATGACGGACTTCTGGCTGCTGGTGACGGCGCAGAACCATGGTGCCCGGGAGCTCTATTCAAGGGCGGGCTTCAGTGAGTACGGGCGCTACCTGTACCGCCAGGAGCGGCCCCGCCGGCCGCTGACGGGCTGCTGACCAGGCGGCGGCCCACGTTAGCCTGACGGGTCGGTTACCTGGACCCGGACGGAGCAGGCGTCCGCCGCGGCCTTCTTCAGCACGGCCGCCCGCGGCTCAATGACGTCGAGATATGCGAGGCGGGGCAGCGGGAGATAGGGCCGCAACGGCGGTTGCTGCAGGACAAGGTCAGCCAGGGCCCGGTCACCGCCCGGCACCACGTACTCGAACGGCGCACCACCGAATACCCCAGCCGCTTGTTCCGCCACGGAGGCCACCAAGGCATCCGCCTGGTTGGAACGGCGCCGGGCAAACCGCTGCTGGGACTGGCCGCCCGCCGCGGTACGCGACTGAACGTACCGGGTCCCGGCCTTGGACGCCAGCAGCATGCCTTCGCATGCCACCCCGACGCCGTAGCCGCCCCGACGCACCAGGAGCAGTCCCAGCCGGCGCGGCTGGGACGCAAGGGCGGCCAGCCGATCCACCGGGCCGTTGCCGCGTCCTGGACGGCCGTCAGCCGGCCACGGCGCCTGCAGGAGCGCCTCAGTGCCGTCAGCGGCCAAAAGCCGGAGACCGTCGTCGTCATCCCGCAACCGGAAGCCGCCGTGGGAGGAGCCGAAGCGTTCCACCCAGCCGGCCAGCCGGGCGCCGGCCACGAATGCCGTCCGGACCGATGGCGGGCCGCCGGCGGAAGCGGTGGCGGGCATAAGTGTTCCTTCGCTGTGGTGGGGGCGGGAAAATGCAGGAGGGGACTGGAAGTAGCCTATCTATGTGGATGATCTCTTCGGGCACGGCCCAGAAAACGACGACGACGACGATGCCGTCGCCGAGGCAGGCGCCGGTACCGGAGGACAAGGCGCGCGAGGACAGGGTGCACGCGGACAGGGATCGCCGCGGAGCCCGCTGGCGGTGCGCATGCGGCCGCGCAGCGTGGATGAGGTGGTGGGCCAGCAGCACCTGCTCGGCCAGGGTTCACCCCTGCGGCAGCTGGCGGCGGGCGCCGACGCCGCGGGCCCGGCGGGTCCCAGCTCGCTGATCCTGTGGGGACCCCCGGGCACCGGAAAGACCACCCTTGCGCATGTCATTGCCCGCGGGCCCGGACGAAAATTCGTTGAATTGTCCGCCATCACGGCAGGGGTCAAGGACGTCCGGCGCGTCATGGACGACGCCCTGACGGCCCGCGACCTCTACAAGACCACCACCGTGCTCTTCCTGGACGAGATCCACCGGTTCAACAAGGCCCAGCAGGATGCGTTGCTGCCAGGGGTCGAAAACCGCTGGGTGGTCCTGGTGGCGGCCACTACCGAGAACCCGTCCTTTTCCGTGGTCTCCCCGCTGCTGTCACGGTCCCTGCTCCTGACGCTCAAGCCACTCACGGACGCCGATGTAGAGGGCCTGCTGGTGCGGGCCGTGGAAGACCCCCGCGGTCTCGGCGGCAAGGTCAGGCTTGGCGACGAGGCCCTTGACCACCTGGTCCGGCTCTCCGGGGGTGACGCCCGCCGGGCGTTGACGGCGCTGGAGGCCGCGGCGGGGGTTGCCTTCGGTGACGCGGACGACGTCGAACGTTCCGTCCCGGAGGGCAGCGGCACCACCGAGCCGGTCACGGTGGAGTTGCGCCACACCGAGCGTGCCCTGGACGCTGCCGCGGTGCGGTACGACCGGGCCGGCGACCAGCACTATGACGTGGCCAGCGCCTTCATCAAGTCCATCCGGGGCTCCGACGTGGATGCCGCACTGCATTACCTCGCGCGGATGCTCGAAGCGGGGGAGGACCCCCGGTTCGTCGCCCGGCGGATCGTCATTTCCGCGGCAGAGGATGTGGGCATGGCGGATCCCACCGCGCTCCAGACGGCGGTGGCCGCAGCACAGGCAGTGCAGCTCATCGGGATGCCGGAAGGGCGGATCATCCTGGCCGAGGCAGTGGTCCACCTGGCCACCGCGCCGAAGTCCAACGCCGCCTATATGGGCATCAACAAGGCGATCGCCGATGTGCGGGCCGGCCTCGGGGTCGGAATCCCCGCCCACCTGCGCGATGCACACTATCCGGGCTCCAAGCAGCTGGGCCATGGTGTGGGCTACAAGTACGCCCACGATGCTCCGCACGGGGTGGCCAGCCAGCAGTATCCGCCGGATGACCTGGTGGGGCGGGACTACTACCAGCCAACGGGCAATGGAGCCGAACGGGACATCGCCGTGCGGCTGGAGCGGCTGCGGAAGATTGTGAGGGGCACGTAGCTGCCGTGGTAGGCTATATGTTTGTCTGGCAAGGCCCGGCGCACAATCTCCCCAATTTTACCGTTGAGAAGGTTATGCCCTGTGCCCAGTAGCAAAAGGCAGCGGTTGGCCGATGCTCTCCATCGTGGAGGCCAGTAACACTGACACACCGCAGATATTGGAAGGACACAAGTGGCTAACAACACTCGTGCTCGCCGTCAGGCCCGCCTCTCGCGGTCCCTCGGCATCGCTCTGACCCCCAAGGCCGCCAAGTACATGGAGCGCCGCCCGTACGGCCCCGGTGAGCATGGCCGCGCCCGCAAGAAGCAGGACTCCGACTACGCCGTACGTCTGCGCGAAAAGCAGCGCCTGCGCGCCCAGTACGGCATCCGCGAAGCACAGATGACCCGTGCCTTCGAAGAAGCCCGCCGCACCAAGGGCCTGACCGGTGAGAACCTCATCGAACTGCTCGAAATGCGCCTTGACGCCCTGGTCCTGCGTGCCGGCTTCGCCCGCACCATCGCCCAGGCCCGCCAGCTGGTTGTGCACCGCCACATCATGGTTGACGGCGTCCGCGTTGACCGTCCGTCGTTCCGCGTCGGCGAGGGCCAGCTGGTCCACGTCCACAGCCGCAGCGAGACCATGGTTCCGCTCCAGGTTGCCGCCGCCGGTGCCCACCGCGACGTCCTGCCTGCCGTTCCGGCCTACCTGGACGTCAAGCTGGAAGCCCTGCAGGCCCGCCTGGTCCGCCGCCCCAAGCGTTCGGAAATCCCGGTGACCTGCGAAGAGCAGCTCGTCGTCGAATTCTACGCACGCTAAATCCCAGCAGCGTATCCAAAGAAGCCCGTGGCAAGCGCCACGGGCTTCTTTGTATGTAAGGTACTTGGGGGACATCTGCGCATCGGGCCTTCCGGGCCCGGCCAGGATGGAACCCGACCACGGAATTTCGAGGAGATGAACGTCTATGTCTGGTGGCGATATTGCCGGCCTGATCGCTGCCGGGGTGTTCGCGCTCCTGGTGCTGCTGCTCGCGGTACCCATCCTGAAGCTGGGAAGTGTGTTCGACGAGGTGCGCACCGCCATCAAGTCCATCAGTGACGGCGCCACGCCCCTGATGGACGAGGTCACCGCCACCGTTTCGACCACCAACCAGCAGTTGAAGAAGGTCGACGGCATCTCGTCCAACGTCTCGGATGCATCCGCCAACATTTCCGCCCTGTCTTCGCTGGTCGCCGCCACGGTGGGTTCGCCGCTGATCAAGGTGGCCGCGTTCAGCTACGGCGTGCGCAGCGCCTTCGCGAACCGCAGGAAGCCCGCAGCCGGCCGCCGCAGCCGCTAGATTCGAAAAGAACGAACATGAAAAGAATTGTTTGGATGGGAATTGGCGTAGCCATCGGCGTCATCGCGTTCCGTAAAGTCACCGAGGCGCAGGCCAACCTCGGACCCGAAGGCCTCAACCGTGCTGTTGGGCGCCTGGCAGACGGCGTCTACGACTTCGCTGATGCCGTCCGGGCCGGAATGCGCGAGCGTGAGACCGACCTCCGCGCCGCACTGGGCGTCGACTCCGCGGAACTGGTGCGCCGCTGAGCCCCGGGGCAAGCAACGGCAGCCAACGAAAACCGGCAGGAACCAATCCCGGATCCCGCCACCTGAATTAACTTTCCGCGCCCGGCAGGAGCCGCGGACCACGAAGGGTAAGAAAACAGCTCATGAAGTCGCAGGAGATCACTAAGCGCTGGGTGGACTTTTTTGTCAGCAAGGGCCACACGGCGGTTCCCTCCGCATCGCTGGTCTCCAGCGACCCCTCGCTGCTGTTCACGGTGGCCGGCATGGTCCCGTTCATCCCCTACCTCACAGCCCGTGAGGAACCGCCCTACTCCCGTGCCACCAGCGTGCAAAAGTGCATCCGCACCGGTGACATCGAAGAAGTGGGCAAGACGGCCCGGCACGGCACCTTCTTCCAGATGTGCGGCAACTTCTCGTTCGGCGACTACTTCAAGGAAGACGCCATCAAGTTCGCGTGGGAGCTGCTCACCACGAGCGTTGACGACGGCGGCTACGGCCTTCAGCCCGAGCGGCTGTGGGTGACCGTCTACGAAGAGGACGACGAAGCCGAGGAACTGTGGCTCAAGAACACCGGCGTCCCCGCTGAACGCATCCAGCGGATGGGCAAGTCGGACAACTACTGGTCCACCGGCCAGCCGGGTCCGGCCGGGCCCTGCTCGGAGATCTACTACGACCGCGGACCGGCCTACGGCATCGAAGGCGGCCCGCTGGCTGACGAGACCCGCTACATCGAGATCTGGAACCTCGTGTTCATGCAGTATCAGATCGAGAACGTGCGCTCCAAGGTGGACTTCGACATCGTGGGCGAGCTGCCCAAGAAGAACATCGACACGGGCCTGGGCATGGAACGCCTCGCCATGATCCTGCAGGGTGTCGAGAACATGTACGAGACCGACCAGGTCCGGCCGGTCATCGACAAGGCCGCGGAACTCTCCGGCAAGGAGTACACCTCCGCTGAGACTCCCGAGGACCCCCACCACACGGACGACGTCCGGATGCGGGTTGTGGCCGACCACATCCGCTCGGCCCTGATGCTGATCTCCGACGGCGTCACCCCGTCCAACGAGGGCCGCGGCTACGTCCTGCGCCGCCTGATCCGGCGTGCCGTGCGCTCCATGCGCCTGCTGGGCGTCGAACAGGCCTGCCTGCCGGAGCTGCTGCCGGCGTCGCGGGATGCCATGAAGGGCGTGTACCCCGTCGTTGACACCGACTTCGCCCGGATCAGCCGCATCGCCTACGCCGAGGAGAAAGCGTTCCTGCGCACCATTGCGTCCGGGACTGCGCGGCTTGAGGACGCCGTGAAGGAATCCAAGGCAGCCAACAAGCCGCTGTCCGGCGAGGACGCCTTTACCCTCCATGACACCTACGGCTTCCCCTTCGACCTCACGCTCGAGATGGCCGAAGAGGCGGGCTTGAAGGTTGACGAGGCTGCCTTCCGCAGCCTGATGCAGGAACAGCGCCAGCGCGCCCAGGCAGATGCCAAGGGCAAGAAGGGCGGCCACGCCGACGTCACCGTGTTCCAGGAGCTCCTGGGCCAGGGTGAGACGGTCTTCACCGGCTACGCCGAACTCGAAGGCGAGTCCCGTGTCCGCGGCCTCCTGAGCGCCGGACGCAAGGTCCAGCAGGCTGCCACCGGCGACGAAATCGAACTCGTGCTCGCCGAAACCCCGTTCTACGCCGAGGCCGGCGGCCAGGCTGCCGACACCGGCCTCATCACCGGTGACGGGTTCGTCGTCGAGGTCCTTGACGTCCAGCGCCCCATCAAGGGCCTGAGCGTACACAAGGCGATTGTCCGCGAAGGCGAGATCGGCGCGGACTCGCTGGTGCGCGCCGCCGTCGACCGTGAACGCCGGCACGCCGCCGAGCAGGCCCACACGGGCACGCACATCGTGCATGCCGCCCTGCACCAGATCCTCGGGCCGGAGGCCACCCAGCGCGGCTCCTTCAACAAGGCCGGCTACCTGCGCTTCGACTTTGCCTGGGGCGAAGGCCTGAGCACGGCGACGCGTTCGGAAATCGAAGAGGTGTCCAACCTTGCCATCCGCAACAACTACGCGGTGGAAACGAAGATCATGGGCCTGGCCGAGGCGAAGGCCATGGGTGCCATGGCCCTCTTCGGCGAGAACTACGGCAGCGAAGTACGCGTGGTGGAAATCGACGGCGCGTGGTCGCGCGAGCTTTGCGGCGGCACCCACGTTGCCAACACCTCGCTGATCGGCAGCCTGTCCCTCCTGGGCGAACAGTCCGTCGGTTCAGGCAACCGGCGCGTGGAAGCCTTCGTGGGCATGGAAGCTTTCCGCCACCTTGCCGCCGAGCGGGCCCTGGTGACCGAACTGACCGACCTGCTGAAAGTCCCGTCCGGCCAGCTCGCCGACAGGATTTCTGCCACGCTGGCCAAGCTGAAGGCCACCGAGAAGGAACTGGACCGGCTCCGCAAGGAACAGTTGGCCGCCTCTGCCGCGCGGCTGGTGGACACGGCCAAGGACGCCGGGGGAGTGAAGGTGCTGGCCCACGACGCCGGCACCGTCAGTGGAGCCGACGACCTCCGCGGCCTGGCCCTGGACCTGCGCAACCGGCTTGGCTCGGCGGCCTCCGCGGTTGCCGTCGCCGGTGTCGCCAACGACCGTCCGCTGATCCTGGTGGCCACCAACGAGGCAGCCAGGGAGGCCGGCGTCAAAGCCGGTGCGCTGGTCCGGATCGCCGCCGGCGTTCTCGGCGGTGGCGGTGGCGGCAAGGACGATGTTGCCCAGGGTGGAGGGACCGACGCCGGAAAGGTTGGCGCCGCGCTGGCCGCCGTCGTTGACGCCATTTCCGCGCGCTAATCCTGTCATGACCAATCCTGCAGCTGCCGGCGGCTACCCCCAGGGCGTCAAACTGGGGGTGGACGTGGGCACCGTCCGGGTAGGGGTGGCCCTGTGCGACCGCGACGGGATCCTGGCCACGCCCTACAAGACCCTTGACCGGAACGCCAAGAAGAACTCGGACGTGCGGGTCATCGCCAAACTGGCGGAGGAACAGGGAGCCGTCCAGGTTTTCGTGGGACTGCCGCGCACCATGAAGGGCGAAGAACACGCGTCCGCCAGGATGGCCACGGACTACGCCCTGCTGCTGGTTGAAGAGCTTTCCGCCCGCGGTTTGGCGGTCCCGGTGAACCTCGTGGACGAGCGGCTGAGCAGCGTTACGGCGCACCGGAACCTGCACGAAGCTGGCATGAGCAGCAGGAACCACCGTAAAGTAGTTGATCAGGTCGCGGCGGTGGGTATCCTTCAGCACGCCATCGACATGCAGAAAGCCAGGGGAGCGGATGTCGGCTCACGCGTGACAGCGCCATCCCCGACCGTGGACCTGGGGGCCGGTGGGGTGGACGAACCAGTCCGCGCCATCTCCGCAGACACGGCCCGATTTTCAGATAATGGAAGGCAACAGTGAGCCCTGCCAACATTGACGACACTTCCGGCCCGCAGGACGCCGGGGCCGCGAGGCCGTTGACCCGCAAGGAACTGCGCGCACGCGAAAAGAGCCTCAATACCGGCGGCCACGACGCCGTCCCCGAGCAGGCCTATGAGACGGGCGAGGTCCCCCCGCCTCCCGTCACGCCGCCGGCAACCGCACCCTCGGCCGGAGAACCAACCTTTGCTCCGCTGCCTGGCGCCGAGGACGTGCCGGCTGCGCCCGATGCGCCGCCATCCATCCAGGACGGACCGCACCCCGGTGACTCCCGCCCCGCTGGATCCTGGAGTAACGGGCCTTCCGCCGGAACCCACCACGACGCCGTTGCGCCGCCGCATGACAACGTGCAGGTTGGCGACGACGTACACCAGCACGAGGAGCTGGCGCACGTCCCGGATACGGAGCACCCCGGGGACGCGTACGCCTACGCGGACGTTGCACACCACCAGGACGTACAGCACCACGACGACGTGGCCCACCACCCGGACCACGCCCCCTTCGCCGACGGCCACCATGACGCCGACGGGCACCATTACGGGGAAATCCCCGACGACCATTCATACGACGCCGGATACCACGACGATGCGCATCCGGATGCTGCCCACCCGGATGCCGCCCATGAGCTGCTTCCCGTGTCCTCGGCAGCCCAGTCAGTGCCCCGGCCCTCGAAGAAGGTCCGGCGCCGGCGCAGGTTGCTGGCGCTGTTCCTGACGCTCGCTGTGTTCGTGACGGCCGTGGCCGTGGGTGCCCAATTCCTCAAGCCCCTCCTTGGCAGCGGCAAGCCATCGGACTTCCCCGGACCGGGGACGGGCGAGGTCCACGTGACCGTGGCAAGCGGCGAGGGCACCCGGTCCGTAGCTGTCGACCTTGAGAACCAGCGGGTCGTCGCCAATGCCGACACCTTCATGCAGGCGTTCCATGCCTCCGGCGCAACGCTGTCGCCGGGCGACTACGTCTTCAAGACCGAAATGAAGAACGCCGACGCCGTTGATGTCCTGGCCGGCAAAGACAAGTCCAAGGTCATCTACTTCGCCCTGAGCGCAGGTCTGCGGATCGGTGAGTCGCTGCAGGCAATTTCCGAGGGTTCGGGCGTTTCCATCCAGCAGCTGCAGGCCCTGAGCAACCAGCCTGCCCAGTTTGGCTTGCCGGCAAACGCGAAGAACCTCGAAGGTTACCTCGCCCCCGGAGAATACCGCTTCCCGCTCGGAACCCCGGCCAAGGACATCCTGCAGGCCCTCGTGAAAGCCACCACCGATGAGCTGGTGTCTCAGGGAATCACCGACCCCGCCAAGCAGTACGAGGCCGTCATTGTGGCCAGCATTGTCCAGGCCGAGGGTGGCCAGGCCGATTACGGCGACGTGGCCGGTGCGATCTATAACCGGCTCAAGCCGAACGACCAGACCGGCGGTTTCCTCCAGGTGGATTCGGCGGTGACTTACGGCTTGGGCACCAAGAGCCTGAACTTCACGGATGACCAGCGCAAGGACAAGTCCAACCCGTACAACACCTATGCCAACCCCGGACTCCCGCCGGGCCCCATTGGTTCGCCCGGCAAGACTGCCATCGACGCGGCAGCACGGCCCAAGTCCAATGACTACCTGTACTGGGTGACCGTCAACCTGGACACCAACGAAACGAAGTTCGCGAAGACGCTCGCCGAACATAACGTCAACGTTGAGCAATACAACGCGTGGTGCAAGGCCAACGCGGGCCGCTGCACATGAGCCTGCGGGCTGCCGTCCTGGGCCACCCGATCAGCCACTCAAAGTCTCCCGCGCTGCACCTTTCGGCGTATGAGCGGCTGGGCGCGGCCATCAGCTATACGGCCATCGACGTCACCGAGCAGTTGCTGCCGTCGTTCATGCGCCAGATCCGGAACCAGCCCGGCTGGCGCGGGCTCTCGGTGACCATGCCGCTGAAGACCGCCATGCTTGATGAAGTGGACGAAGTCCGCGGAGTGGCGCAGACCCTGGGGGTCGTGAACACAGTCACCTTCGAGGAATCCGGCGGCGCAGTGAAGACGGTAGGTTCCAACACCGACGTCCCGGGGATCGTGAATGCCCTGCGCCACGCCGGGACGGCTGCGGCGCCGTCCGCCGTCATCCTCGGCGGCGGCGGCACGGCGGCGTCGGCTGTTGCGGCCCTCAAGGAACTTGGCACCACCACGGTCCAGGTGTACGTCCGTGATTCGTCGCGGACGTCGGACGTCCGCGCCGCTGCCGACAGCCTGGGGGTCGCGCTGGAGGTCCGTCCCCTCACGGCCGCCGCGCGCCCGACGTCGGAAGCCGACGTCGTCATCTCCACCTTGCCGCCACGCGCGGCCGACGGGCTCGCCGCCGAAATCGCCGCCTTGAAGACGACGACGCCGGGAGTCCTCCTGGACGTCGCCTACGATCCCTGGCCCAGCCTGGTGGCCTCTGTGTGGCAGGCCGGAGGCGGGCGCGTGGTGCCCGGCCTGGAGATGCTGTTGTACCAGGCGGTGGAGCAGGTGCGGCTTTTCACCCGGCGCGGGGAAGACGTTAACGCAGCTGTCATAGATGTGATGTGTGACGCAGTCGGCCTTGCCCGACGGGCGTTCTGACCGCCCTACGTGGCAGGATGGAAATTATGCGTTGGTTGACTGCCGGTGAATCCCATGGCCCGGCTTTGATGGGAATTATTGAGGGCGTCCCGGCTGGTGTGGAAATCACCAGCGGGGACATCGCAGACTCCCTGGCCCGCCGCCGGCTCGGCTACGGCCGCGGCGCACGGATGAAATTCGAGCAGGACGTGGTCACCATCCTTGGCGGTGTACGGCACGGCCGCACCCAGGGCGGTCCCGTCGCCATCCAGGTGGGCAACACCGAATGGCCCAAATGGGAGCAGATCATGTCTGCCGACCCCGTTGACGCTGAACTCCTCGCCGACCAGGCCCGCAACGCACCGCTGACGCGGCCCCGTCCGGGCCACGCCGACTTCACCGGCATGCAGAAATACGGGTTTGATGAAGCGCGTCCTGTCCTGGAACGCGCCAGCGCCCGCGAAACGGCAACCCGGGTTGCCCTCGGCACCGTGGCAGCCCGGTTCCTCCGGCACCTCGGCATCGAACTGGTCAGCCACACTGTCTCCATCGCCAGCGTCACCGTGCCCGAAGGCCGGCCGCTGCCGTTGCCCGGCGATGTCATCGCGTTGGACACGGATCCGCTGCGCTGCTTCGACCGCGAAACCTCCGACGCGATGGTTGCGGAGGTCGACGCCGCCCACAAAGAAGGCGAAACGCTGGGAGGCGTGGTCGAGGTCCTCGCCTACGGGCTTCCGCCGGGACTTGGCAGCTACGTGCACTGGGACCGGCGGCTCGATGCCCGGCTGGCCGCGGCGCTCATGGGGATCCAGGCCATCAAGGGCGTGGAGGTCGGCGACGGTTTCCTGACCGCTGCACGCCGGGGTTCAGCCGCCCACGACGAAATTGTCCGTGACGGCATGGGCCGGATCGGCCGTGCCAGCAACCGGGCCGGCGGTATCGAGGGCGGCATGAGCATCGGCGACGTCCTCCGGGTCCGCGCCGCCATGAAACCGATCGCCACCGTGCCGCGCGCCCTGCGCACCATCGACGTCAGCACCGGCGAACCGGCCAAGGCCCACCACCAGCGCTCCGACGTCTGTGCCGTCCCGGCTGCGGGCGTCGTGGCTGAGGCCATGGTGGCACTGGTCCTGGCCGAAGCCGTCATGGAGAAGTTCGGTGGTGACTCCGTGCCGGAAACCGCCCGCAACATCAAGGGTTACCTGGACAACATCCCGGCTTCCCTGGACTCGATCGGCCAGTAGTGCTCCATCACAGCAGTACCGGCCCCGCAGGCGGCCGGCCGATCGTGCTCATCGGCCCCATGGCCGTCGGCAAATCGGCCATCGGCCAGCAACTGGCGCAACAGCTGGGCGTCCGCTTCATTGACACCGACGCCGTCATCGTTGCCGGCCACGGTTCCATCGCCGATATCTTCGCGGGCCGCGGGGAGCACGCGTTCCGCGAAATCGAAGCCCGGACCGTCGCCGACGCCGTTGAGGACGCGGCCGGGACCACCACGGTGATTTCCCTGGGCGGCGGGGCCGTACTGGACTCCGGGACCCAGCAGCTCATGGGCCGCTGCACCGTGGTCTACCTCGAATGCGACGCTGATACGGTGGCAGGCAGGATCGCCCGGAACTCGGGCCGGCCACTCCTCGCCGGCGACGCCATGGGCCGCTGGACAGCAATGTTTGCCACCCGCAGGCCGGTCTACGAGAGGCTGGCCGACATCACCCTGGACGTCCGCCACGGCTCCATACCCGAGCTCGGCGCACGGCTGGAAGCAGCACTGCGGCACCACGCAGCTGCCAAACAGGAAGTTGAGAAGTGAACACTCAATCAACAGTCATCAACGTCACCGGCGAAGGTGCTGGAAACAACTACGGCGTCGTCGTGGGGCGCGGCCTGCTTGGAGAACTTCCCGCCCTGTTGGGTGAACGCGTCCGCCGGGTGCTGGTGATCCACCCCCGCGCACTGCGCCTCACCGGAGACACCGTCCGCGACGAGCTGGCCGAGGCCGGCTTCACCTCGCTTACGGCGGAAATCCCGGACGCCGAGGAAGGCAAGCACATCCAGGTCGCGGCATTCTGCTGGCAGGTCCTGGGCCAGAACGACTTCACCCGCTCGGACGCCATCGTGGCTGTGGGCGGGGGAGCAGTCACCGACCTCGCCGGCTTCGTTGCCGCTACCTGGCTGCGCGGCGTCAAGGTCATCCACATGCCCACCAGCCTGCTGGGCATGGTGGACGCCTCGGTAGGCGGCAAAACCGGCATCAACACCGCGGAAGGAAAGAACCTCGTGGGGGCGTTCCACCCGCCCGCGGCCGTCCTGGCCGACCTGGACACGCTGGAAACGCTGCCGAAGAACGAGATCATTTCCGGGCTTGCCGAGGTCATCAAGTGCGGCTTCATTGCCGACCCCGCCATCCTCGATCTCGTGGAGAAAGACCCGGCCGCAGTGGTGGACCCCCGCTCCGACGCGCTGCGCGAGCTGATTGAACGCGCCATCGCCGTCAAGGCGAAGGTGGTTTCCGAGGACCTCAAAGAATCCGGGCTCCGGGAAATCCTGAATTACGGACACACCCTGGGCCACGCCATCGAGCTGGTGGAACGCTACTCGTGGCGGCACGGCGCAGCCGTGTCCGTGGGCATGATGTTTGCGGCCGAACTTGCCCGCAGCGTGGGCAGGCTCAGCGATGCCGACGCCGACCGGCACCGAAGCATCCTGGACGGCCTTGGGCTGCCGGTCACCTATCGCCGGGACCGCTGGCAGGGTCTGCTGGATGGGATGCGCCGCGACAAGAAGTCCCGCGGCGACCTGCTGCGTTTCGTGGTGCTGGACGGAATCGCCAAGCCGGGCATCCTTGATGTGCCGGACACCTCGCTGCTGTTCGCCGCGTACCAGGAAATTGCGTCCTGATGCAGGGCGACATGAAAGGCACCGCCGACTGGCCCCAGGCCGGATTTCCCGGCATCCGCATAAACCCGGATACCCTGATGCCCCAGATCGTCAACGAGGACGCTGTCCGGGAAGCCCTGTCGGCCTCCACCGACCCCGCGGACCACATTTTCGTCCTGCTGGTCGAGGGCCATGCCTCCGAAGCGGCTGAACTGCTGGCCGAAGCACGGTTCAAGGACCCGGAATCGTTCCGGCTGCGCGTCTTCGAAGCCGAGGTACTGAGCGTCACCCACCGGATGGACCGCGCCATAGAGCTGTTCCGGCAACTCCTGGCCGAGGTGCACGGCACGCCCCGCGAAGCGCTGGCACTGCAATTCCTGGGCAAGACCCAGTACGCAGCCGGCCAGACCTCGGCCGCCGTTGAGTCGTTCTCCAAGGCGCTGGACCTGCGGGTGGCGCAGTCCGCGGATGCTGCCCAAATCTATTCCTCCACCGTGGCGCTCCAGCGTGCACGGGACATCCTGGAATTGGCCTGCTGAGGAGGCAGGCGGCGGCAGCGGACAAGCTGCCCGGTATTTACCGGTAGAATGGTTGTGGAATTTTTGCATCCAGGCGATTTTTGACAAACACGTGCAGGCGGGCCGCTTTGGTTTGCCCGCCCGGCATACAGCACCTGGCCCACACGGCCGGATAAAGGAACCAGAGGAAACCAGTGGCAACCACTAACGACATTAAGAACGGAACGGTCCTGAAGCTTGAGGGCCAGTTGTGGAACATCATCGAGTTCCAGCACGTCAAGCCCGGCAAGGGCGGCGCCTTTGTCCGCACCAAGATGCGCAACGTGATGTCCGGCAAGGTTGTCGACAAGACCTTCAACGCCGGCCTCAAGATTGAGACGGCCACCGTCGACCGCCGCGACTACCAGTACCTGTACCAGGACGGCGCGGACTTCGTGTTCATGGACACCTCCGACTACGATCAGATCACCGTTTCCGGGGCCACGGTGGGGGACGCCACCAACTTCATGCTTGAGAACCAGATGGTGAACATCGCCATCCACGACGGCAACCCGCTTTACATCGAACTGCCGCCGAGCGTCGTCCTCGAAATCACCTACACCGAGCCGGGCCTGCAGGGCGACCGCTCGTCCGCCGGCACCAAGCCTGCCACCCTGGAAACGGGCTACGAGATCCAGGTGCCGCTGTTCATCGAGAACAACACCAAGGTCAAGGTGGACACCCGCGACGGCAGCTACCTGGGCCGGGTCACCGAGTAGTGAGCGCCCGCGGTAAAGCCCGCAACAGGGCACTGGATGTTCTTTTCGAGGCGGAGCAACGCTCTGTTTCGGCATTTGACGTGCTCCGCGCACGCCGGGAAAAGACCGACCAGGTGGTCAACCCCTACACCTTGGAAATCGTTGAGGGCGTAGTGTCCCAGCAGGCAGCCATTGATGAGTTCCTGGAGACCTACTCGCAGGGCTGGAGCCTGGAACGGATGCCGTCAGTGGACCGCATCATCCTCCGCATCGGTACCTGGGAGCTCCTGTACAACGACGACGTCCCCGACGGAGTGGCGGTCAGCGAAGCCGTTGCACTGGCCAAGACGCTGTCCACGGATGAGTCTCCGCAGTTCATCAACGGCCTGCTCGGGCGCTTGCAACAGCTGAAGCCTTCGCTGCTCGCCTAGCGAAGAGCCCAGGTTTGCGGCGTCAGCCGAACGCCAAGGGGCCCGCCGGACATCCGGCGGGCCCCTTCTGCGTTCTCAACGGGCGATGGCCGCCCGGAGCTCCAGGATCCTTTGGAGCTGGTGCCGCTCCTCGGCCTGGTGAAGAGGCACGTCCCGCCCGCTCAGGATCCGCTGGCGGATATTCGCGAGCTGTGTGGCCGCCTTCAGGAACTGCTTCATCTGCGGTTTCCGGCCCGCGGTGGCGGCCCAGGACAACGCCGTGCGCCTTCCGGCGGGGGTCGCCAGGAGCTGCACCTCGTCCGGCGTGAACCAGCCCGCGGCCGAATACTCCAGCAGCCGCTGCCGGGTCAGGCGCTTCTCGGCAACCCGAAGGAAGATGATGCCTGCCACCGCCAGCAGGAAGATCGGAACCTGGACCATGATGTAGTCCAGCAGGAAGCCCCTGCCCATGCTGTTCCACCTGTTGTGCAGGAACATGGCCGGCAGCAGCCCTGCCAGGAAGGCTCCCACGGACGCTCCGGTATGCCACTTCCGCGCGGCGAACCCCATCACCAGTCCCGTGGTTCCGGTGAAGATCGCGTGCGCGAAGGGCGACATCACGCCGCGGAGGAAGAAGATCTGGGCGAGGTCGCTGGCTGGGGAAGCCGATTCGGCCACGGCCCTGCCGAAGTAGAGGATGTTCTCGGTGAAGGCGAACCCGCCGGCGATGGTGAAGGCAAAAACGACGCCGTCAACGGGCCCGTCGAATTGCCGTCGCGCTGCCAGCAGGATGATCAGCAGGCCCAGGGACTTGGCAAATTCCTCGACCACCGGCGCCTGCACGGTGGCCATATACGTCTGCAGGTCCGCCTGGTCCGTGAACTGGAACGCGATCACAAAGAACGGCTGGATGAGCAGGGTCACCGCAACGGATACCGCAGCACCCCACACGAAGGCGAACAACAGCAGCCGCTTCGGCTCCGGTTCCCACCTGTCGATAATGTGGACCGCCGCCAGGACCACGGACAAAGGAACCAGGGACGCGAGGAACCCGATCAGGAATCCGCCGGCGCCGGTATTGGACAGCAGGAACGGGACCACCAGGAACAGGCTCAGGAACGCGAGCACACCGCCTGCGATGGACAGTCCCGCCAGTCCGGTCCGTGCCCGGGATACCCGCAGCGCAGTCCCCGGGAGGTGCGGACCGACCGTGGCCAGGGGCTGGCCGCCGTGCCCCGGTGCCGGGCGGTAGTGTCCTGGATGGACCTGGCCCATCCAGCTGGGGTTGGCCTGCCGGGGGACCGGCCCGGGTGCTTCGCGGTAGGGGTCCTCGGGGAGCCCTGGTGTTGGTTGCTGCGGATACGTCGGCATAACGGAAAGCCTAGGCGGGGGGCTCCGGAGCGCCAAGGAACCACGAATCCGCGCCAGCCGATGTGACCAGCAACGCGTCTCCCGGGCACAGGCACGGCGAGGCGATGTGGTAATTTTGAACAGCAAATGTTCCTTTTTTAATTCCGTCCTGTGAGGCGGGGAAAGGGGAGACGAGCGTTGACTTCTGTCACCAGCGCACCGGTTCCAGCCAGGGTTGTCCTCAGCCAGGCGGACATCGACCGGGCACTCACTCGTATCGCCCACGAGATCCTCGAAGCCAACAAGGGATCCCGGGACTTGGTCCTGCTGGGCATTCCCCGCCGCGGATACCCGCTGGCTGTCCGGCTGGCCGAAAAAATCGCGGCTGCCGACGCCACCGTGGACGCCGCCGCCATCGTGGGCCAGCTTGACGTCACCATGTTCCGCGACGATCTTTCCCACCAGGGGACCCGGCCGCCGTACCCCACCAAACTGCCCCGGACGGGGATCGACAACAAGGTAGTGGTGCTGATTGACGACGTCCTGTACTCGGGACGCACCATCCGCGCCGCCCTGGACGCCCTCGTTGACCTCGGCCGCCCGCGCATCGTCCGGCTGGCCGTCCTGATCGACCGGGGCCACCGCGAACTTCCCATCCGTGCTGACCATGTGGGCAAAAACCTGCCCACCTCCTCCGCCGAAAAGGTACGGGTCCGGCTCGAGGAGACCGACACACCCCAAGGCGGATCACCGGTCAACGAAGTCGTGATCGAGGGCGGCGCATGAAACACCTCCTGTCCACCCAGGATCTCAGCCATGAAAATGCCATCCGCATCCTGGACACCGCCGAGGAAATGTCTGCCGTGGGCGAGCGGGAGGTCAAGAAACTCCCGGCCCTGCGCGGACGCACGGTGGTCAACCTTTTCTTCGAGGACTCCACCCGGACCCGGATCTCCTTTGAAGCCGCAGCCAAGCGGCTCTCTGCCGATGTGATCAACTTCGCCGCGAAGGGGTCCTCGGTATCCAAGGGAGAATCCCTCAAGGACACCGCCCAGACGCTGTCCGCCATGGGGGCCGACGCCGTCGTCATCCGCCACTGGGCTTCCGGCGCGCCGCACCGGCTCGCCGCAACGGACTGGATCGACGCCGGCGTCATCAACGCCGGTGACGGCACCCACGAACACCCCACCCAGGCCCTCCTGGACGCCTTCACCATGCGCCGGCACTGGGCGCGGCTGGCCGGAACGGCGTCGGAGGGAACAGACCTCAAAGGCCTGCGCGTCGCGATCGTCGGCGATGTCCTGCACTCACGCGTGGCACGGTCCAACGTCTGGTTGCTCCGGACCCTGGGCGCGGAGGTCACCTTGGTGGCGCCACCCACCCTGCTGCCGGTCGGCGTCGAACAATGGCCCTGCAACGTCAGCTATGACCTCGACCAAACCCTGGCAAACGGCGTGGACGCCGTCATGATGCTCCGCGTCCAGGGCGAACGCATGAACGCCTCGTTCTTCCCCAGCACCAGGGAATACTCCCGCCGCTGGGGCTTCGACGACAACCGGCTTCGCGCCCTGGACGACCTCGGCATGACAGACACCATCATCATGCACCCAGGTCCCATGAACCGGGGCCTGGAAATCAGCGCCGCCGCAGCCGACTCACCCCGGTCCACCGTCCTGGCACAGGTCCGCAACGGCGTGTCCGTTCGGATGGCCGCACTGTACCTGCTGCTCTCCGGGGATTCCCGCGAACCAGCCGCAACCCGGGCCCCGGCCTACACCACCGCCGCGCCCATCAAGGAGAGCATCTGATGACGACCACCACCGGAACCTACCTCATCAAGGGCGCCTCCATCCTGGGCGGCGAAGCCTCGGACGTGCTGATCCGTGACGGCATCATCGCCGAGATCGGCCACGGCCTGGAGGCCGGCGGAGCCACGGTGATCGACGCCGCCGGCTGCGTGGCGTTGCCCGGCATGGTGGATGTCCACACCCACCTGCGCGAACCCGGCCGCGAGGACGCCGAAACCGTCGAAACCGGAACCCGCGCAGCGGCCCTGGGTGGTTACACGGCTGTCCATGCCATGGCCAACAGCACCCCCGTCGCCGACACCGCCGGCGTCGTCGAGCAGGTCTACACCCTGGGCCGGGCCGCAGGCTGGGTGGACGTGCGTCCGGTCGGGGCCGTCACGGTCGGACTGGCGGGGGAGCAGCTGGCGGAACTTGGCGCCATGGCCGACTCCCGCGCCCGGGTCCGGATGTTCTCCGACGACGGCATCTGCGTCCACGATCCCGTCCTGATGCGCCGGGCGCTGGAATACGTCAAGGCGTTCGACGGCGTCGTGGCCCAGCACGCGCAGGAACCCCGCCTCACCGCCGGGGCACAGATGAACGAGGGCGACGTCTCCGCGGTTCTCGGCCTGACCGGCTGGCCTGCCGTCGCCGAGGAAAGCATCATCGCCCGCGACGTCCTGCTGGCCCAGCATGTTGGCTCGCGGCTGCACGTCTGCCACGTATCCACGGCAGGCTCCGTGGAAATCATCCGCTGGGCCAAGGAACGGGGCATCGACGTCACCGCCGAGGTGACCCCGCACCACCTGCTGCTGACCGATGACCTCGTGCGCAGCTACGACCCCGTCTTCAAGGTCAACCCGCCGCTGCGCACCGATGCCGACGTCCAGGCATTGCGTGCCGGGCTCGCAGACGGCACGATCGACGTTGTGGGTACCGACCATGCACCGCACCCCAGCGAGCACAAGGAATGTGAATGGGCGCAGGCCGCCATGGGCATGACCGGACTTGAAACGGCCCTCTCAGTCGTGCAGCACGCCATGATCGAAACCGGACTGATGACATGGGGGGACTTCGCCCGCGTCACCTCCACGGCCGCGGCGAAGATCGGGCGGCTGTCCGACCAGGGACGGCCCATCGAAGCCGGTGAGCCCGCCAACCTCATTTTGGTGGACCCGGCAGCCCGCTGGACCGTCGATCCGTCCACGATGGCCACCATGGGCCGCAACTCGCCGTTCAAGGGCCGGGAACTGCCGGGCAAGGTGGTGGCCACCTTCTACAAGGGACACCCCACGGTGCTCGAGGGTGCACTGAACACGCCCCACCCCGACGCCGCAGCCACCACGGCGGGCGTTGCCTGATGGACAAAATCCTCCCCGGACTTGCCATGCTGGCGGTCGTCGCCGTCGTCTTTGTCCTCCTGGGCATCGGCTGGCGCAACCGGCTCAGGCGCCAGGCCGACGTCGAACAGCTGCCCGAGGTGCCTGCGGCACCCGGTGAACCCGCCGCCGTCGCCGAAGGGCAGTACGTTGCCACCACCACCGCCGGTGACTGGCTCGACCGGATCGCCGTCCACGGCCTTGGGATCCGCACCAACGCAACCCTCGCGGTCTACCCGCACGGCGTCCTCTACGAACGGGCCGGAGCGCCGGCGCTCTACATCCCTGCCGCTTCCCTGACCGGTGTCCGGCAGGACAGCGGCATGGCCGGGAAGTTCGTCGAGAAAGACGGCCTGCTCGTGCTGGCCTGGATGCTCGGCGCGCATGAGCTTGACACCGGCTTCCGGACCCGACGCGCCGCCGACAAAGACGTGCTTTACCGGGCCCTTCAGGAATTGATTTCGTCAGCCCCAGCGGCTGGTGCCACCAGTGGAAAGTAAGACAGTGAAAGCGAATACATTGACAGCAACCACCTCCGCTCCTGTGTCAGCCCCCGCTGCGCTGGTTCTCGAAGACGGCCGCATTTTCCGAGGCACCAGCTACGGCGCCACCGGCACCGCCCTGGGCGAGGCCGTCTTCGCCACCGGCATGACCGGCTACCAGGAAACCATTACCGACCCGTCCTATGCCCGCCAACTCGTGGTACAGACGGCACCCCACATCGGCAACACCGGTGTGAACAGCGAGGACGCCGAGTCCCGGCGGATCTGGGTGGCCGGCTACATTGTCCGGGACGCTGCCCGCCGGCCCTCCAACTGGCGCTCCGAGCGCTCCCTTGACGAGGAGCTGGTGGCCCAGGGCATCGTCGGCATCCAGGGCGTGGACACCCGAGCCATCACCCGCCACCTGCGCGAGCACAAGACCATGCGCGCCGGCATCTTCTCCGGCGGGGCGGCAGAGGCCACGGACAAGGAACTGCTCGACGCCGTCCTGGCCAGTGCGCCCATGGAAGGTTCCCGCCTGGCCGAGGAGGTCAGCGTCGACGAAGCCTACGTCGTGGAACCAAAGGACCACGGCTGGGAAGGTGAACCCCGCTTCACCATCGCGGCGATCGACCTCGGCATCAAGGCCATGACCCCGGTACGGTTCGCCGAGCGGGGCGTCCGCGTCCATGTGCTGCCGGCCACCGCCACCCTTGAGGATGTCAAGGCCGTCAACCCGGACGGTTTCTTCATGTCCAACGGCCCTGGCGACCCAGCGACCGCAGACGCCCAGGTCAAGCTGCTCCGCTCAGTCTTGGACGAAAAGCTGCCGTACTTCGGCATCTGCTTCGGCAACCAGATCCTGGGCCGGGCATTGGGCTTTGGCACGTACAAGCTCCGCTACGGACACCGCGGCATCAACCAGCCCGTGATGGACCGCCGCACCGGGAAGGTCGAAATCACCTCCCAGAACCATGGCTTCGCCGTGGACGCCCCGCTCGACGGCGCCACCCAGGCGCCGGAATCACGGTACGGCCGGGTGGAAGTCAGCCACATCAGCCTGAACGACGATGTTGTGGAAGGCCTCGCCTGCCTGGATATCCCGGCGTTCTCCGTGCAGTACCACCCCGAAGCTGCCGCCGGCCCGCACGACGCCGCGTACCTGTTCGACCGCTTCATCGACCTGATGGCGGACACCAAGGACGCTGAAACCAAGACTGCCAACGACAACAAGACCGAGGACAAGAAGTAATGCCAAAACGTACAGACCTCAAAAGCGTCCTCGTCATTGGTTCCGGCCCGATCGTCATCGGCCAGGCCGCCGAATTCGACTACTCCGGCACGCAGGCCCTGCGCGTCCTCAAGGAGGAGGGCCTTCGCGTCATCCTCGTGAACTCCAACCCGGCCACCATCATGACCGACCCCGAGTTCGCCGACGCCACCTACGTTGAGCCCATCACCCCTGAGGTGGTGGAGAAGATCATCGCCAAGGAACGGCCGGACGCCGTCCTGCCCACCCTGGGCGGGCAGACCGCGCTGAACACCGCCATCGCCCTGGACAAGAACGGTGTACTGGAGAAGTACAACGTCGAGCTGATCGGTGCCAACATCGCCGCTATTGAGCTGGGCGAGGACCGGGAAAAGTTCAAGGGCGTCGTGGAGCGCTGCGGCGCGGAATCCGCCCGCAGCCACATCATCCACAGCATGGATGAAGCCCTCACGGCAGCCGACGACCTGGGCTACCCCATGGTGGTCCGCCCCTCCTTCACCATGGGCGGCCTGGGCTCCGGACTGGCCTACAACGAGGACGACCTGCGCCGCATTGTCGGCCAGGGCCTGCAGTACAGCCCCACCAGCGAGGTGCTGCTCGAGGAGAGCATCCTGGGCTGGAAGGAATACGAGCTCGAAATGATGCGGGACAAGAACGACAACGTGGTTGTCGTCTGCTCCATCGAGAACTTCGACCCCGTGGGCGTGCACACCGGTGACTCCATCACCGTTGCTCCGGCGCTGACCCTCACTGACCGCGAGTACCAGAAGCTGCGCGATGTCGCCATCGCCGTCATCCGCGAGGTGGGCGTCGATACCGGCGGCTGCAACATCCAGTTCGCCATCGACCCCGCCACCGGCCGTGTGGTGGTCATCGAAATGAACCCGCGCGTCTCCCGCTCCTCCGCACTGGCTTCCAAGGCCACCGGCTTCGCGATCGCCAAGATCGCCACCAAGCTCTCGCTGGGCTACACCCTGGACGAGATCCCCAACGACATCACCCAGAAGACCCCGGCGTCCTTCGAACCCACCCTCGACTACGTGGTGGTCAAGGTCCCGCGCTTCGCCTTCGAGAAGTTCCCTGCGGCGGACAACACCCTTACCACCACCATGAAGTCGGTGGGCGAGGCCATGGCGATGGGCCGCAACTTCACCGAAGCACTGCAGAAGGCACTGCGCTCCCTGGAACAGAAGGGCTCGCAGCTGGACTTCAGCAGCGTCCCTGAATGGGAAGTGGCCGAACTCATCGAAAAGGCCAAACGCCCCACCACCGAGCGCCTGCACCAGGTCCAGCGCGCCCTCCTGGGCGGCGCCACCGTGGAGCAGCTTTTCGAGGCCACCAAGATCGATCCCTGGTTCCTTGACCAGCTCCAGCTGCTCAACGAGATCTCCCGCGAAATCCGGCAGGCCGGTGCTCTGACAGCGGACATGCTCAAGCGCGCCAAGCGCCACGGTTTCTCTGACGAGCAGATCGGCTCCCTCACGCACAACCCTGAGGCAGTGGTCCGGGGCGTCCGCCAGGCCCTCGGCATCCGCCCCGTCTACAAGACCGTTGACACCTGCGCCGCCGAATTCGCCGCCTACACGCCGTACCACTATTCGGCCTATGACGAGGAGGACGAGGTCGCGCTGCACTCCAAGCCGTCCATCCTGATCCTCGGCTCAGGCCCCAACCGCATCGGCCAGGGCATCGAGTTCGACTACTCCTGCGTCCACGCGTCCATGGCGCTCCGCAAGGCCGGCTATGAGACCGTCATGGTCAACTGCAACCCGGAAACCGTCTCCACCGACTACGACGTCTCCACCCGGCTGTACTTCGAGCCCCTTACGCTGGAGGACGTCCTCGAGGTCATCGCGGCGGAGGAACGCACGGGCGGCGTCATGGGCGTGTTCGTCCAGCTCGGCGGCCAAACCCCGCTGAAGCTGGCGCAGCAGCTCGCCGACGCCGGCGTGCCCATCCTGGGTACCTCACCGGAGGCCATCGACCTCGCCGAGCACCGTGGCGCCTTCTCCCGCGTGCTGGACAAGGCCGGCTTGGTGGCGCCGAAGAACGGTACGGCCGTCTCCTTCGAGGACGCCAAGAAGATTGCCGATGAGATTGGCTACCCCGTCCTGGTCCGCCCGTCCTACGTGCTGGGCGGCCGCGGCATGGAAATCGTCTACGACGAGCCGAACCTCTCGCGCTACATCGCCAACGCCACCGAGATCACCCCGGACCACCCGGTCCTGATCGACCGGTTCCTGGAAGACGCCGTCGAGATCGACGTCGATGCCCTCTTCGACGGCACCGACATGTACCTGGGCGGCATCATGGAACACATCGAGGAAGCCGGCATCCACTCCGGTGACTCCGCCTGCGTCCTGCCGCCCATCACCCTGGGCAGCAATGTCATTGATCGGGTCCGCGTGGCCACCCGCGCCATCGCCGAGGGCGTGGGCGTGCGCGGCCTGATCAACATCCAGTTCGCGCTGGCCTCGGACGTCCTGTACGTCCTGGAAGCCAATCCGCGCGCCTCCCGGACCGTGCCGTTCGTGTCCAAGGCCACCGGCGTCCAGATGGCCAAGGCCGCCGCGCTGATCGGCACCGGCGTGACCATCAACCAGCTGCGCAGCGCCTACAAGATGCTGCCCGAAACCGGCGATGGATCCACCCTCCCGCTGGACGCGCCCGTGGCCGTCAAGGAAGCCGTGCTGCCGTTCAGCCGGTTCCGGACGCTCGAGGGCAAGGTGGTGGACTCCCTGCTCGGGCCCGAGATGCGTTCCACCGGCGAAGTCATGGGCATCGACAAGCACTTCGACACCGCCTTCGCCAAGAGCCAGGCGGGCGCGAACAACGCCCTGCCCACCGAAGGCAAGGTCTTTGTGTCCGTGGCCAACCGGGACAAGCGCTCGGTGATCATGGGCGTCAAGCGGCTCTCGGACCTCGGTTTCGAGATCGTCTCCACCGGCGGCACCGCCGATGTCCTGCGCCGCAACGGCATCCAGGCCACCCCGGTACGCAAGGTGGCCGAGGGCAGCAGCGCCGAAGGGGAAGGCACCATCGCCGACCTCATCGTCGCGGGAGAGATCGACATGGTCTTCAACACCCCGTCCGGCGGCGAAGCCCGCAGCGACGGCTACGAGCTCCGGGCCGCGGCCACGTCCATCGGCATTCCGTGCATCACCACGGTGGCCGAGTTCAACGCCGCCGTCCAGGCCATCGAAGCCATGCGCACCTACGAGTGGTCCGTCACCAGCTTGCAGGAGCACGCGGCTGCCCTCGCCGAGTCGCAGCAGAAGGCGAAGGCGGCCCTGCAGCATGCCTGAGCAGGTACCGGGCGCCGGCCGGGAGTCTTTTGGATCCCGGCTGGGCGCCGCCATGGCATCCCGCGGTCCGCTCTGCGTGGGCATCGACCCGCACCCGGCGCTGCTGGAAAGCTGGGGCCTGGACGACGACGCCGCCGGGCTGAGGCGGTTTTCGCTGACGGTCCTTGAGGCCGTGGCTCCGCTCGCTGCCGCGGTGAAGCCCCAGGTGGCCCTTTACGAACGGCATGGATCCGCCGGTATTGCCGTGCTGGAAGAGGTCCTGGCCGGGGCCCGCGAGCAGTCGGTGCTCAGCATCGCCGATGCCAAGCGCGGGGACATCGGATCCACCATGGCCGCCTACGCCGACGCGTGGCTCCGTGACGGCTCCCCGCTGGCGGCGGACTCGGTCACCCTCAGCCCCTATCTGGGGTTCGAGTCCTTGCGGCCGGCGCTGGACCTTGCCGCGGACACAGGCCGGGGCGTGTTCGTCCTCGCCCTGACGTCCAACCCGGAGGGCGCCTCCGTCCAGCACGTTGGCGGCAGCGATTCGGTGGCGCGCAGGATCACCACCGCCGCAGCCGCGGAGAATGCCCGCTACGCAGGAAACCTGGGGTCCGTGGGCCTGGTGGTGGGCGCCACCG
This sequence comes from Pseudarthrobacter sp. AG30, assembly GCF_003116525.1. Lineage (NCBI taxonomy): Bacteria > Bacillati > Actinomycetota > Actinomycetes > Micrococcales > Micrococcaceae > Pseudarthrobacter > Pseudarthrobacter sp. AG30. Next base: position 231,784 of record NZ_QEHL01000003.1, read on the forward strand.
TTGGCACAGCGCTGACGGACCTCGAGCTGGACCTCGCAGCAGTCCGTGGCCCCATCCTGGCGCCGGGCCTTGGCGCCCAGGGAGCTACCCCTGCCGACCTCCGGGCCACGTTCGGCGCCGCGTACCCGCTGGTCCTGGGAACCTCCAGCCGGGACATCCTCTCGGCGGGACCCCGGCCGGGCGGATTGAGGGAAGCTGCCCAGCGCACCTTGGACGGGCTGCGGGGACAATAGTCCGCCAATTCCCCGGATGCATTGCTTCAGGCTGCACCAAAGGGTATTTTCAGGACAGGTCCAAGGGCGGCCGCCCTTGGATGAAATCCGCCGACTCCGGGGGTGTCCGTGATGGTCCTGCGACCTTTATCTGCGACTGAACGGGCCGAGGCCTTGGGCAAGGCGGCGGCGGCAAGGGCCACCCGGGCAGCGGCCAAGGAAAGCCTTCGAAACGGGGACAGGTCCGCGGCGGACATCATTGGCTCAGCCCTTGAGGACGACGCCCTGGCCCGGATGAAGGTGTCCGAACTCCTTGAAGCCCTTCCCGGCATCGGGAAGGTGCGGGCCGCGGCCATCATGCAGCAGTTGGGCATTGCGGCCTCCCGCCGGGTCCGCGGGCTGGGCGTCCACCAGCGGCGGGCGCTGGTAGATTTTATTGACGAGCATTAGCGCAGGCCGGCCGCCTGCGCTTCCCCACCTCCAGCAAAAGGAATACGTGAGCAAGAAACCCGGACTGACAGTCCTCGCAGGTCCGACGGCTGTTGGCAAAGGCACCGTGTCCACCTACATCCGGGACAACTACCCCGAAGTCTGGCTTTCCGTCTCGGCCACCACCCGCGCCCCCCGGCCCGGGGAAGAGGATGGCGTCCACTACTTCTTCAAGTCCAAGGAAGAATTCGAGCAGCTCATCGCCGACGGTGAACTGCTGGAATGGGCCGTGGTCCACGGCCAGAACACCTACGGCACGTTGAAGAGCACCGTGAACCGGGCTATCGCCGAGGGCCGCTCAGTCCTGCTGGAGATCGACCTGCAGGGCGCCCGGCAGGTCAAGGCGGCAGTTCCGGACGCGCAGTTCGTCTTCCTGGCGCCGCCGACGTGGGACGAGATGGTGCGGCGGCTGGTGGGCCGGGGGACCGAAACCCCCGAGGAACAGCAGCGCCGGCTGGAAACCGCTAAACTGGAACTTGCTGCTGAACCGGAGTTCGACCACACCGTCATCAATGATGACGTCCGCCGGGCAGCGGACGAGCTTGTTTCACTCATGGGGCTGACCCCGCATCCACATCTGCCGGAACCGTCAGCCCGCTAGGAATTTGGAGGAATTCGTGTCTACGAACCTTGAAGGCATCATCAACCCGCCGATCGACGATCTGCTGAAGGTAGCGGATTCCAAGTACGGCCTGGTGATCTTCGGTGCCAAGCGTGCTCGTCAGATCAACGCCTACTACGCCCAGCTGCACGAGGGCCTGTTCGAATATGTCGGCCCCCTGGTCGATACCAAGCTGAACGAGAAGTCGCTCTCGATCGCCCTGCGCGAGATCAACGAAGGCAAGCTGGTTTCCACGCCGATCGAAGCCGCAGAGTAATCCTGCAGCCGAACTGACTTGCTGTTGACGGAGGTCACGTGCGCATAGTCCTCGGAGTCGGGGGAGGGATTGCCGCCTACAAGGTGGCATCGCTCCTCCGGCTTTTTACTGAAGCCGGCCATGACGTCACGGTGATCCCCACCGAGGCGTCCACCCGGTTCGTCGGTACCGCCACCTGGGAGGCTTTGTCCGGCAACCCGGTCAGCAACAGCGTTTTTGATGACGTGCACCTGGTCAACCACGTACGGCTGGGCCACGAGGCCGACCTCGTGGTCGTCGCACCCGCCACGGCCGACCTCCTGGCCAAGGCAGCCACCGGCCAGGCCGGCGACCTCCTGACCAACACGCTGCTTATGGCCCACGGCCCGGTGCTCTTTGCCCCGGCCATGCACACGGAGATGTGGCAACATGCCGCCACGCGCGCCAACGTGGAAACTCTCCGCGGGCGTGGTGCTGCAGTCCTTGAACCCGCCTCCGGCAGGCTGACAGGGGCAGACTCGGGACCGGGCAGGCTCCCGGAACCCCAGGCCATCTTCGACGCCGCCATGGCGCTGGTGCAGGGCCGGTCCGATTACCAGCTTCCGCTGGCAGGACGCACCGTCACCATCAGCGCCGGCGGAACCCGGGAACCCCTGGACCCGGTCAGGTTCCTCGGCAACCGGTCCTCCGGCAAGCAGGGCGTGGCGCTGGCCGTTGCCGCGCGGAATGCCGGGGCCACCGTGCGCTTGCTGGCAGCCCACATGGAGGTCCCGGCGCCGGCAGGGGTTGAGGTGCAACGTGTGGAGACGGCCCTGGAGCTCCGTGAGGCCGCACTGGCTGCAGCAGCCGATTCCGACGTGATCATCATGTCCGCTGCCGTGGCCGATTTCCGGCCCGCAGAAGTCTCGGACACCAAAATCAAGAAGCGGGACGACACCGCCGACCCCGTCATCACCCTGGTCCGCAACCCGGACATCCTGCAGGAACTCGTGGAGCAGCGCAACGCATCCCGTGCCGGAAGCGGCCAGCTCGTGGTCGGCTTCGCCGCCGAAACCGGAGACAGCCAGGGCGACGTCCTGGCCTACGCCCAAGCCAAACTGCAGCGCAAGGGCTGCGACCTGCTGGTGGTCAACCACGTGGGGATCGACAAGGTCTTTGGCCAGGACTCCAACGCGGTGGTCATCCTCTCCCGGGCCGGCTCCGAACCACAGGAGGCGTCCGGGACCAAAACCGAGGTCTCGGAAGCCATCATCAGGCGCATCAGCTTTGAACTGAACCACGTTTCGCCCCGCGCCTGAAGTGTTTCAGGCCACGTTTGCTTAGCACGGGGACATCTCCCGCCTGGCAACCAACACCAACCAGTAAGGTAGTTGAGTGACTTTACCGCTGCACCTTCCCCAGGCCCACGGGGCCACGCCCGCCGCGCTCCGGCTCTTCACGTCCGAGTCGGTCACCGAGGGCCATCCGGACAAGATCTGCGACCAGATCAGCGACGCCATCCTGGACGCGCTGCTGGCAGCCGACCCCGAGTCGCGCGTGGCCGTGGAAACCATGGCCACCACGGGCCTGGTGCACGTGGCAGGCGAAGTCACCACCGACGCCTACGTCGAGATCCCGCAGATCGTCCGTGAGACCATCCTGGGAATCGGCTACGATTCCTCGGCCAACGGCTTCGACGGCGCCCGGTGCGGCGTCTCCGTCTCCATCGGACAGCAGTCCAACGACATTGCCGGCGGTGTGTTCAACTCACTCGAGGCGCGCGAGGGCCGCCAGGAGGACGATTACGACCTCCAGGGCGCAGGGGACCAGGGCCTGATGTTCGGCTACGCCAGCGACGAGACCCCTTCCTACATGCCGACGCCGATCTGGCTCGCCCACCGGCTGTCCGAACGACTCACCGAGGTCCGCAAGACGGGCCAGCTGGCCTACCTCCGCCCGGACGGCAAGACCCAGGTGACCGTTGGCTACGACAAAGACGTCCCCGTCTCCGTGGAGACAGTAGTGATCTCCAGCCAGCACGCCGACGGCGCAAGCCTCGAGCAGCTCCGCGCGGACCTCGCCGCCATCGTGATCGAACCCGTTCTTGCCGGCGCCAACCTGGACCTCTCGCGCACCGCCAACATCCTCAACCCGGCCGGTGAGTTCGTTATCGGCGGACCGGTTGGGGACGCCGGACTCACCGGCCGCAAAATCATCGTGGACACCTACGGCGGCATGGCCCGCCACGGCGGTGGCGCCTTCTCCGGCAAGGACCCGTCCAAGGTGGACCGCTCTGCTGCCTACGCCATGCGCTGGGTTGCCAAGAACGTGGTGGCCGCAGGACTGGCCAAGCGCGCCGAGATCCAGATCGCGTACGCTATCGGCCAGGCCCGGCCCGTGGGAACGTACGTGGAGACGTTCGGCACCGAGACCGTGGACCCGGCCAGGATCAGCGCCGCCATCGCCGAGATCTTCGACCTCCGCCCGCGCGCCATCATTGACGCCCTTGACCTGAAGCGGCCCATCTACGCAAAGACCGCCGCGCACGGGCACTTCGGCCGCGACGATCCTGACTTCACCTGGGAACGCCTGGACCGGGTGGATGACCTGAAGGCATTCTTCAACGCCTGACAGTCCCCGTGAGGCGTCCGGAAGACCAATGTCAGTGCCCGGTGCTTGGCTGTCCTTGTCCAACCCGGTAGCTGAACGGAGGTAACCGCCATGGTTGCTGACAGTTCCGTCCAGCCATCGTTGCTGCAGGGATTTCCGGTTCGGACTCCGTCCGCCGGAGCCATGGCAGCACAGCTGCCGGTGGCGCGGGTTCTCGTGGAGTCCTCCCTCCCGCACCTGGACCGGCCTTTCGACTACGCCGTCCCGGCCTCCCTTGACCGGGAGGCCCGGCCCGGGGTGCGGGTCAAGGTCAAGTTCAACGGCCAGGACCTCAACGGCTTCCTCCTCGAACGGGTGGCGGAGTCCGACGCCGGACATGCCCTGGTGCCCCTGGCCAAGGTCGTTTCACCGGTTCCGGTCCTCACGCCCGCCGTCCGGGACCTGGCCACCGCAGTCGCCGCCCGGTACGCCGGTACCGTCAGCGATGTCCTCCGCCTCGCCGTTCCACCCCGCGTCGCCAGGCTGGAGAAGGAATACCCGGGCGCCTACGCGGAAGCGGAAGTCGGAACCACTCCCGCCGCCGCCGGCCCCTCAGCCTGGGCGGACTACCGCACCGGTGCGGCCTTCCTTCGGCACCTGGCCGCCGGTGGAGCGCCGCGCGCGGTGGTCAACCCGCTCCAAGGCTACGGACCCGCCGGGTGGCCGCACCTCCTCGCCGAAGCCGCTGCCGCCGCCTACACCTCGGGCCGCGGCGCCCTGCTGGTGGTGCCGGACTACCGCGACCTTGACCGCCTCGAGGCAGCACTCAAGGACGTGCTGCCGGATGACGCCGTGGCACGGCTCACCGCAGACGACGGCCCCACGCCCCGGTACCGCAACTACCTTCGCCTGCTGGCCGGCACCGCCAAAGTGGCCATCGGCACCCGGTCTGCCGCCTTCGCACCGGTACCGGACCTCGGCCTGGTCGCCTGCTGGGACGACGGGGACGACCTCCACATCGAGCAACGCGCACCCTACCCGCACGCCCGGGAAGTCCTGCTCCTGCGGGCGGAACAGGAAGGCGCCGCCTGCCTCCTGGCCGGGCACTCGCGCAGCACGGAGGTCCAGCGGCTGGTGGAGTCCGGGTGGGCCATCCCCGTGAGCACCCCGCGTAACACCCTGCGGGCCACCGTTCCGCGGGTCGTCAGCACCGCCGATACCTTCGAGCAGGCCCGCGACCCGCTCGCAACGGTCGCCCGGCTTCCGCACGCGGCCTGGCAGGCCGCCAAGGAAGGCCTGGAGCGCGGACCTGTCCTGGTGCAGGTGGCCAGGTCCGGCTACGCGCCGTCACTGGTCTGCGAAACGTGCCGCGAGCCGGCACGCTGCGGAACCTGCCAGGGGCCGTTGGCGCTGGCAGGCACGTCGGCGCTTCCTCAGTGCCGCTGGTGTTCGACGCCGGCACCGGACTGGAGCTGCACCCACTGCGGCGGCCGGCGGCTCCGGAAAGGGGCCACCGGGGTCCTGCGTACTGCGGAGGAGCTGGGGAGGGCTTTTCCCGGCAAAACCGTCGTTACCTCCTCCGGTGACCAGGTAAAGGCCAGGGTGGGGGAGGCAAAGGCCCTGGTGGTGGCCACGGTGGGGGCGGAGCCGGTCGCGGCCGGCGGCTATGCAGCGGCCCTGCTCCTGGACGGCGACTCCCTGCTGCGGCGGGAAACCCTCCGCGCCGGCGAGGACACGGTCAGGCGGTGGCTGAACGCCGCGGCACTGGTGCGCCCTGCCCCGGACGGCGGACTGGTGGTGGTGACGGCCACGGACACCGCTGCCACAGGCGCCCTGCTCCGTTGGGATCCTGCCGGCTATGCCCAGCGGGAGCTGGCCCTGAGGATGGAACTCCAGTTGCCCCCGGCGGTCCGGATCGCATCTGTCACCGGGCCGCGACCCGCCGTCGAACACTTCACGGCCGCCGTGGAGGCCGGGCTCGGCAGCGCCGGAATAACGGTGCGCACCGCAGGCCCGGCGCCGCTGGTGCTGACCGCTCCGCCGTCCGGGAGGCGCTCGGCCGAGGACGTCCGGACCCTGCTGTTCTTCCCGTATGGCCAGGCGGCCGCCGTCGTCCGTGTCCTGCGGGCCACCCGGGCGGCCGCGGCCGCCAAGCGGACCGTGGAGCCGGTACAGTTGCGCCTGGACGGCGTGGACGTCCTGTAACGGGTTGGCAGCACGGTGCTTGTTGCCGCGCCTGCGTCACCGGACTGGAGACGCGCTCAGCGCCGCCTGTTCGCCACCACTTCGTGTGCCGCATCCACCAGTTGCCTCGCCGATTCGTCCCAGCTGAATTCGGCGGCCCGCGCCACGGAACGCCGGGACATGTCCTGCCAATGCCCGTCATCCTGCAACTGCGCCACCGCGTGCGCGAACTGTTCGGGGGAGCCCGGGTCCACGTACAGGGCTGCGTCCGCGCCCACCTCGCGGAAGATCGGGATGTCGCTGGCGATCACCGGCGTCCCCACAGCCATGGCTTCCACCAGGGGGAGCCCGTAGCCCTCGGCCCTGGACAGGCTTACCAGTGCGGTGGCCCGCCGCAGCAGCCCGTCATACTCCTCGTCGGTGACGCCGTTGTGGAACACCACGGCGGCGCCCGGCGGCACCAGGCCTTCGAGTTCCGCGCGCCGTTGTGGACTGATCCGGCTCAGCAGGTGCAGGGTGTAGCCGGGCAGCCCGGACATGCCGGCCACCATGGTTTCCACGTTCTTGTAGGGCATGAACGAGCCCATGTAGATGAGCGTCTTGTCCGCGCCGTCACCCGGGGTGCGGTGGACCTGGGCCGGCTGGGGGGCGTTGGCGATGATGCGCACCGGCCGGCGGGTCAGGCGGTACTTGGCGATGAGCGCCTCCGTGGTCCGGCTGATGGTGGCCACCGTGTCGGCCCGGTTCAGCAGCAGCCGCTGGGGCCAGAACGCCTTGTGGTAGAGGCGCCAGAGCAGCCTGACCGGGGCCGGCAGGAATCCCGGGGGAGCGGGGTGCTCGTAGTAGATGAGGTCGTGCAGCGTCAGGATCAGGCCGTACTTCCTGCCCCAGGTGCCCATGGTCTGCATGGGGCACACCACCACATCGGCGCCGAGGCCGTTGACCTTGCGGGCCACGAACAGCTCCAGCGGTGAGAGCGGACTGTTGATCAGCGTGTACGGAACATCCGGCAGGAGGGCGAGCTGGCGGACGTCGGAGACCAGCATGGAGACGTCTGCGATTTTCGCCGTGGCGGCGATCAGGCTGGCCCCGTAGCGGCTGATGCCGTCATGGTGGTCGGTGCGGGTAAAGCGGGCGTCGATAACTATCTTCACGCGGGATGATCCTTCAGGAAGCTGCGGATGTGGCGGGCGGCGGGCTCCGGCGTTTCGTAGTGGATCAGGTGTCCGACGCCGGGAATCACCTTCAGCTCCCCGTCCGGCAGCAGTGCCAGGAGGCGCTGCTGGCTGGGAAGCGTGGCTATTTCGTCCCTTTCGCCGGCCACCAGCAGCACGGGGAGCTCCAGCCGGCCGGCCACCTGGGCCACGTGGTTGCTGACCGACGCCGTGAAGGACTCCAGCAGGCTGTCGCGGTCGGCGAAGGAACTGAAGTACGCGTGGTGCTGGCCGTGGATGAATGCCCGCAGTTCCTTGTCGCGTGTCTTGGCCATGGTCTCGCTCATGACGCGCACAATCAGCCGGTTGCGCAACAGGGCCAGCCCCGGTTTGCGGGGGAGCCTTGCCGCCAGCCGGTAGTACAGGACTGCCAGCCGCGTCATCACGCCTTTGGGCCCCTCCAGCGCCGGGGCAGCAATGGGGTTGATGAGGATCAGGGGACGGACTGCGCCGGGGTGGCCGGCCACAAAGTGCGCTGCCACGATCGAACCGAAAGAGTGGCCCAGCAGGACGGTGTCCGGTCCCAGCCCGCGGGCCGCCATGAAGTCGCTGACGAACTGTCCGTAGCGTTCCACCGAATGCTCGTCCCGCCCGAAGGCGTCGGACCTGCCAAAGCCCGGCAGGTCGGGCATGATGATGCGCATGTCCGGCAATTGGTCCGCGACGCGCAGGAGCCCGTGATGGTCGCCCCGGAAACCGTGGATCACCAGGATGGTGCGGGTTTCCGGTGTTTCCTCCAGCGGCTCGTAGGTCCAGAACGCCACGCTGCCGCCGTCGAGGGTTACGGTGCCGGCCGAAGTCCGCGCTGCCAGTGCGGCACTCACGTATGCCGGCGCAGGGGAGGTCCCCGGGTTCACGGTATCCATGCCCGCGCCTAGTTGACGTTGTCCGGATGCGAACCGGTGCGCTGCCCGCGGTCCAACGCAGTAATCGCGGCCAGGTCCCGTTCGGAAAGCTCGAACCCGAAGACGTCCAGGTTCTCCCGGATGCGGGCCTCCGAACTTGCCTTGGGGATGGCAATGTTGCCCAGCTGCATGTGCCAGCGCAGGATTACCTGCGCCGGGGTCCTGCCGTGCTCGGCGGCGCAGGCTTCGATGACCGGATCCGCAAGCACCTGGCCGCGGCCCAGCGGGCTCCATGCTTCGGTCCGGATACCCAGGTCAGCGTGCTTGCTGCGCAGTTCTTCCTGCTGCAGCCAGGGGTGCAGTTCGATCTGGTTCACGGCAGGAACCACTTCGGCGCTTTGCAGGAGCCGGTCAAGGTGGGCGGGCTGGAAGTTGCTGACGCCGATGGCGCGGACACGGCCTTCGCGGTAGAGGGTCTCCAGTGCGCGGTACGTTTCCGGGAACAGCCCGCGCCGCGGGCATGGCCAATGGATCAGGTACATGTCCACGTAGTCCAGGCCCAGGTTGACCATGGAGTCGTCGAAGGCACGCAGCGTGGAGTCGTAGCCGTGATGGTCGTTCCAGACCTTGGTGGTGATGAAAACGTCCTCCCGGGTCAGGGAAGGGGACAGCTCCCCGGACCCGCCGCTTCCGGTTCCGTCGCCAAGCTGGGAACTGATGCCGCGCGCGACGCCGGTCTCGTTTCCGTACATGGCCGCGGTGTCGAAGTGGCGGTAGCCTGCCGCGAGCGCCGTGGCCACCAGGCCTTCTGCGTCCGCCGCCGGCACCTTATACAGCCCAAAGCCAAGCTGGTCGATCAGCACGCCGTTGTTCAGGCTGAGCCGGGGTGAGGTTCTCATGGAAACGACTCTACCCACTTCAGCTTGTCAGGCCCTCGTAATCGACCAGCCGGCGGGCGGTGGCTTCGTCCAGGATCAGGTCCGTGGCCAGCCTCGCGGCCAAGGCCCCGCGGAGGCCGTTGATCTTGGAGACACCTGAGACCACGCAGATCCTCCGGCGCACCTGGCGCAACTGGGCAAGTGCCGGCCCGGTGGAGCGTTCGTTCAGGACGATCCCGTTGGAGGAACCGTCGGCCCGGAAGAACACGGTGGCTACGTCCCCCACCACGTCCGAGTTGGCCAGCGCGTTCAGGTCCTCCTCGTCGAGGTATCCGCCCGCGTAGACGTGGCTGGGGTAGTCGGCGTGCACCGAACCGACACCGAAGATGGCAATGCTCATCTTGGCCTGGAGTTCCAGGACGCGCTGCACGCTGCGTTCATTCCACATGGCCGTCTTGGTGGCGGCGTGGTCGAAGAATGCCGGGACGGGAAACTGCTCCACCCGTGCGCCGTAGGCGCTGCCAAACCTTCGCATGATGTCACTGGCGTAGGTAATGCCCGTGGTGTGCATGTTTCCTGCGCCGTTGAGCTGGACGATAACGCTGTCGTGGGTGATCTTCCGGGTGAGGTGCCGGCTGACCGCGCTGAGGGTGGATCCCCAGGCAACGCCGATGATGGCATTGGAGTCCACCAGGGGACCGATGGTGCGTGCGGCCTGCATGGCCACGCGGTCCAGGGTTTCGGCTTCGTTGAGCGTCCCCAGGACGGGAACAACGTGCACGTCAAGGTTGTACCGGCGCCGGATCATGCCTTCCAACTCCGGGCCGGTATCGAGCGGATTGCGGATCTGGATCTGCACCAGCCCCGATTCCCTGGCGGCGGACAGGAGGCGTGAAACGGTGGACCGGGAGGTACGCAGTTCGCGTGCGATCGCATCCATGGTGAGGTCCTGCAGATAGTACATTTGTGCAGCTCGGAGGGCATCTGCGTCCCTGGAGAGAGTCATCTCATTTCCCATCTGCACGTTTGTGCATAGTGCTTGACTCCATTTTCCATATCTCCAAAGAATAGAGCAGAACGGCGGCACGCCACGGTGGCAGCCGCATCACTCAAAGCCCCAAGGGAGTTTGTTTTGGGACCCAAGGAACCAACTGTCCATCTGTCTGCCGGCGCGCCCCGGTCCGGAGCCGAACGCTCATCGGTACACAGCCTCCGGCGCAGGCCGCACGCCAAAGTACTCGTGGTGGGCGGCGGCATTAACGGGGTAGGTACGTTCCGCGACCTGGCTTTGCAGGGCGTCGACGTCGCGCTCGTGGAGCGCGGAGATTACTGCCAGGGCGCCAGCGGCGCATCGTCGCACATGATCCACGGCGGGATCCGCTACCTCGAAAACGGCGAGTTCCGCCTGGTGCGCGAATCCGTGGTGGAACGCAACCGGCTGCTGAAGATCGCGCCGCATTACGTCAAGCCGCTGCAGACCACCATTCCCATCTTCAGCACGTTCTCGGGCATCCTGTCCGCGCCTATGCGCTTCCTGACCCACAAGCAGCAGGGCAAGCCGAAGGAGCGCGGCGCGTTCCTTATCAAAGTCGGGCTGAGCCTCTACGATTCGTTCTCCCGCGACGGCGGCACCGTGCCGCGGCACCAGTTCCGCACGCACAAGGCCGCCCTCAAGGAGTTGCCTGCCCTCCGTCCGGACGTCAAATACACTGCCACCTACTTTGATGCCTCCGTGCACAACCCGGAGCGGCTCACCCTCGACGTCCTGCAGGACGGCGTGAAGGCCGGCCGCCCCGCGGGGACGGAGCAGGCCCACAACGCACAGGGCAACACGGCGCGTGCCAGCAACTACCTGTCCCTGCAGTCCATGTCTCCGGCACCCAACCCGGGGACCGGGCGGGGCAGCACCGTCCGGCTCCGTGACGAACTCACCGGCGAGGAGTTCGATTTCACGGCGGACGTCATCGTGAACACCACCGGCGCGTGGGTGGACCTCACCAACGGAGCCATGGGTGCCGCGTCATCCTTCATGGGCGGCACCAAGGGCTCGCACATCGTGCTTGACCACCCGGGCCTCCTTGCCGCGTGCCGGGGCCGCGAAATCTTCTTTGAGCACACTGACGGCCGGATCGTCCTGATCTACCCGATGGGTGACCGGGTCCTGGTGGGTACCACCGACGTCGACGCCGACATGTCCGAGGACGCCGTCTGCACCGACGACGAGATTGCGTACTTCTTCGACCTGATCGGGCACGTTTTCCCGTCCGTCGACGTGACTCCTGAACACATCGTGTATACGTTCTCCGGGGTCCGCCCCCTGCCACGCCATGACGCCACCCAGCCCGGCTTCGTCTCCCGCGACTACCGCATCGAACGCCGCACCTCCGGACAGGACGCGGGCTCCGCCGTCGTCCTGAGCCTGGTAGGCGGCAAGTGGACAACGTTCCGCGCCCTCGCAGAGCACCTCGCCAACGACGTCCTCGCCGAACTCGGCATGCAGCGCAAGGTTTCAACCGCGCAGCTGCCCATCGGCGGCGGTGCCGGATTCCCCGCTGACGATAACGGCGTCCAGCAGTGGATCAAGGCGCACATGTCGGCCGGCCGGGACGCGGACCGCACGGCGGGCCTGCTGACCCGCTACGGAACGCGGGCCGAAGAAGTGATCGGGTACCTCGACGCCGCCCCTGACCAGGCGCTGCGTTCCACCCGTGAGCTCAGCGTCCGGGAACTGGAATACATGGCGGCACACGAACAAGTGGGCCATCTGGTGGATGTCCTGATCCGGCGCACCTCCCTGGCCTTCCGGGGACTCGTCACCGGCGAGCTGCTCAACGAGCTCGCCGAGGTGCTCTCCGGACCGCTCAATTGGGACGCTGCGACGCGCACCGCAGAGATCAAGCACGCCCAGGACGTGCTGCAGCGTTTCCACCGGGTGGAAACGCACAGCCTGGTCTCCTGAGGCCGGGCGGGGCCGGGGGAGCGAGTTACCCCGGCCCAACGGCCCTCCACCCGCGGAGGGCCGACAACTAAAAACAGAAGGAGTCAAAGATGTCTCTAGGAATAGTTTTCCTCTCCGAAGTCTTTGGTACCGGCATGCTGACCCTCTTGGGTTGCGGCGTCGTTGCCAACGTGGCTTTGCGGGGAACAAAAGGCAACAACGGCGGGTTCCTCATGGTCACATGGGGGTGGGGAATAGCCGTCTTCGCGGGTGTCTTCGTTGCCGCCAAGTCGGGCGCGCACCTGAATCCCGCCGTCACGCTCGGCCTGTTGCTTAACGGCAAAGCCGAGTACGCCCCGGGAGTCACCGTGGATTTCGCCTCCACCCTGACCTACTTTGGCGGCGAAATGCTGGGCGCGTTCCTCGGCGCCGTGGTCTGCTGGCTGGCATACAAGCAGCACTTCGACGACGAACCTGAGCCCGCCGGCAAGCTCGGCGTGTTTTCCACCGGGCCGGCCATCCGGTCCACGCCCTGGAACGTCATTACCGAGGTCATTGGCACCTTCGTGCTGGTGCTGGTCATCCTGACCCTCGGCGGAACCCCCTCCGGGCTCGGCCCGCTCGCCGTTGCCCTGCTCGTGGTAGGCATCGGTGTTTCCCTCGGCGGCCCGACGGGCTACGCCATCAACCCCGCGAGGGACCTTGGACCCCGCATCGCCCACGCATTGCTTCCCATCAAGGGCAAGGGCTCCAGCGACTGGGCCTACTCCTGGGTGCCCGTCGTCGGACCCTTGATCGGCGGCGCACTCGGTGGCCTCGTGGCCCGCGTTGTCCCCATCATCGTCACAGCAGCATCCTGAACCCATACGACAGATCAACAAACCGGACAAGGACGTCATCATGAACCAGTACGTAATCGCTATCGATCAGGGCACCACCAGCACCCGCGCCATCATCTTCGACCACAGCGGCGCCATTGTCTCCTCCGGCCAGATGGAACACGAACAGATCTTCCCGCAAGCCGGCTGGGTGGAGCACGACGCCACGGAAATCTGGAACAACACCCGTGAGGTCATCGGCTCCGCGCTTTCCAAGGCGAACCTGACACGGCACGATATTGCCGCCGTCGGCATCACCAACCAGCGCGAAACCGCCGTGGTGTGGGACAAGACCACCGGCAAGCCGGTCTACAACGCCATCGTGTGGCAGGACACCCGGACCCAGGACATCGTCGATGAACTGTCCAAGGACGGCGGCGGAGACCGGTTCAAGCAAAAAGTGGGGCTCCCGCTGGCAACCTACTTCTCCGGGACCAAGATCAAATGGATCCTGGACAACGTCGACGGCGCCCGCGAAAAGGCAGAGGCCGGGGACCTGGTGTTCGGCAACACCGACGCCTGGGTCCTGTGGAACCTGACAGGCGGCGTGGACGGCGGCGTTCACGTCACCGATGTCACCAACGCGTCCCGCACGCTGTTCATGGACCTTGACACTCTCCAGTGGGATGACGAAATCCTTGGCATCTTCGGCGTGCCGCGCAGCATGATGCCGGAAATCAAGTCCTCCTCCGAGGTCTACGGCGAGGTCCACGGATCCCAGCTGCTCCGCGAGACACCGGTAGCAGGGATCCTGGGCGACCAGCAGGCGGCAACCTTCGGGCAGGCAGCCTTCGACACCGGCGAAGCCAAGAACACCTACGGCACCGGCTGCTTCCTGATCTTCAACACCGGCGAGGAGATCGTCCACTCCAAGAACGGGCTTCTCACCACCGTTGGCTATAAGCTCGGCGACGCCAAGCCGCACTACGCCCTCGAAGGATCCATCGCCGTCACGGGTTCCCTCATCCAGTGGCTGCGGGACAACCTGGGCATGATCAGCAGCGCGCCGGAGGTGGAGACCCTGGCCGCGGCCGTAAAGGACAACGGCGGCGTGTACATCGTCCCCGCGTTTTCCGGTCTCTTCGCTCCCTACTGGCGCTCGGATGCACGTGGCGCGATCGTCGGCCTGACCCGCTTCGTCAACAAGAACCACATCGCCCGGGCTGCCCTGGAAGCCACCGCGTTCCAGACCCGCGAAGTGCTCGACGCCGTCAACGCGGACTCCGGCGTGCCGCTGAGCGAGCTGAAGGTCGACGGCGGCATGGTCGCCAACGATGCCCTCATGCAGTTCCAGGCCGACATCCTGGGTGTTCCGGTGATCCGGCCCAAGGTCGTGGAAACCACGGCGTTGGGCGCCGCCTACGCGGCCGGCCTCGCCGTGGGCTTCTGGAAGGACCTGGGCGAACTGTCCGCGAACTGGTCCGAGGACAAGCGGTGGGAGCCGCAAATGGACAAGGCGGAGCAGGAGCGCCAGCTGCGCCTCTGGAAGAAGGCCGTGACCAAGTCCATGGACTGGGTTGACGAGGACGTGAAGTAGGCCGACGAGCCGATGCCTTCACTGTTGAGGGGGCCCCGCCCGCTTCGCGGACGCCCGAAGCCGCTCCCGGGCCCCCTCAACAGTTCGGCATTTCCGGGCCGGCCGATTCAGCCGCTCGTGGCGACTTACATAACGCTGGCAAGCCGTGCGCTAAAGTGGTGGTATGCGTGCGATCCTCCTTCTTAGCTAGCCGCCCGGCATCCCGGCCAGACTCCCGGATTGTCGAGCGGCAGCCCCTCCGTGTGAGGGGCTTTTGTGTGTCCGGGACGAAGTGCGGGCCCGGAGCAGGGGACCGAAGGATCAGGCGCGACCCGTCCTGATCGGACAAGATCGAAAAGAATAGAAGAGGCCAGCAGTGGGCGTTCAGCCGGAGACAGAGACCGGAACAGCAACAGTATCGGCAGGGCCCGAAGAGGGCACCTACAGTTTCACCGCCATGGAGGCCAAATGGCCTCAGGTGTGGGAGGACCTCAAGGTCTTCACCCCGGTGGACGACGGGTCCCGGGAACGCCGCTACGTGCTTGACATGTTCCCGTACCCCTCGGGCGACCTGCACATGGGTCACGCCGAAGCGTTCGCCATGGGCGATGTGGTGGCCCGCTACCTCCGCCAAAAGGGCTACGACGTCCTGCACCCGATCGGGTGGGACTCGTTCGGCCTGCCCGCGGAGAACGCAGCCATCAAGCGCAACGCCCACCCCAGTGAGTGGACGTACGCCAACATCGACACCCAGGCAGCCTCATTCAAGCGGTACGCGATCTCCGCCGACTGGTCGCGCCGGCTGCATACGTCCGACCCCGAGTATTACCGCTGGACGCAGTGGCTGTTCAAGCGCTTCTACGAGCGCGGCCTGGCCTACCGCAAGGACTCGCCGGTCAACTGGTGCCCCAAGGACCAGACCGTGCTGGCCAACGAACAGGTGGTCAACGGTGCCTGCGAGCGCTGCGGCACCACTGTCACCAAGAAGTCCCTCAACCAGTGGTACTTCAAGATCACCGACTACGCCGACCGGCTGCTGGACGACATGGACGAGCTCCGCGGGCACTGGCCCGAGCGCGTGCTGGCCATGCAGAAGAACTGGATCGGCCGGTCCGAGGGCGCCCACGTCACCTTCGTGATCGAGGCCGACGGCGGCAAGCCCGCCAAGGACGTCACGGTCTTCACCACCCGTCCGGACACGCTGTACGGGGCAACGTTCTTCGTGGTGGCCGCTGACGCGCCGCTCGCCGTCGAACTCGTCACCGACGAACACGCCGCCGCCCTGGAGGACTACCGGGAGAAGGTCAAGGCCCTCTCGGAAATAGAACGGCAGTCAACGGAACGGGAGAAAACCGGTGTCTTCACCGGCCGGTACGCCATCAACCCGCTGAACGGGGAGAAACTCCCGGTCTGGGCCGCCGACTACGTCCTGGCCGACTACGGCACCGGCGCGATCATGGCCGTGCCCGCCCACGACCAGCGCGACCTGGACTTCGCCAAGACCTTTGACCTGCCTGTCCGGGCGGTCCTGGACACCGGCGAGGAGGATCCGGCCGTGTCCGGCACGGCGACTGCCGGCGAGGGCACCCTGATCAATTCCGGGGCCCTGGACGGGCTGCCCAAGGCCGAGGCCATCCCGGCCGCAATCAAGATCCTCGAAGAGCAGGGCACTGGCGAGAAGTTCGTCAACTTCCGGCTCCGCGACTGGCTGCTGAGCCGCCAGCGGTTCTGGGGCACCCCGATCCCCATCATCCACTGCCCGTCCTGCGGGGAAGTGCCCGTTCCGGACGAGCAGCTGCCGGTGACGCTGCCGTCCGACCTCCGTGGCGAGGACCTGTCGCCGAAGGGCACGTCCCCGCTGGCGGCTGCCGAAGCGTGGGTCAATGTCGAGTGCCCCTCCTGCCACGGCCCGGCAAAGCGCGACACGGACACCATGGACACTTTCGTGGACTCGTCCTGGTACTTCCTGCGCTTCGTCTCGCCCCAGTTCACCGAGGGCCCCTTCGACCCGCAGAAGATCAACGACTGGATGCCTGTTGGCCAGTACGTCGGCGGCGTGGAGCACGCCATCCTGCACCTGTTGTATGCCCGGTTCTTCACCAAGGTCATCCACGATCTGGGCATGATCGACGCCGACGAACCGTTCAGTGCCCTCCTCAACCAGGGGCAGGTGCTCAACGGCGGCAAGGCCATGAGCAAGTCCTTGGGCAACGGTGTGGACCTCGGTGAACAGCTGGACAAGTACGGTGTGGACGCCGTCCGCCTGACCATGGTGTTCGCCTCCCCGCCCGAGGACGATGTGGACTGGGCCGACGTGTCGCCGTCGGGTTCGGCCAAGTTCCTGGCCCGCGCCTGGCGCCTCGCACAGGATGTTGCCAGCGACCCCGGGGTGGACGCCGCAGCCGGTGACCGTGCCCTGCGTTCGGTAACGCACCGCACCATTGCCGACGCCGCCGAACTGCTGGATGCCAACAAGTTCAACGTGGTGGTGGCCAAGCTGATGGAACTGGTCAACGCCACCCGCAAGACCATCGATTCCGGGGCCGGCGCCGCGGACCCGGCCGTCCGGGAGGCCGCAGAGGCTGTAGCCGTGATCCTCAGCCTGTTCGCCCCGTACACGGCCGAGGACATGTGGAACCTGCTGGGCCACCCGGCATCGGTGGCCAATGCGGGCTGGCCGGCACACGATCCCGCCCTCCTGGTCCAGGACACGGTCACCGCCGTTGTCCAGGTGCAGGGCAAGGTGCGCGACCGCCTGGAGGTGTCTCCGGACGTTTCCGAGGACCAGTTGCGTGAGCTGGCCCTGGCCTCCGAAAATGTCCAGCGTGCCCTCGACGGCCGCGGCATCCGGACTGTGATTGTCCGTGCGCCTAAGCTGGTCAACATCGTTCCGGCCTGACCGCTGCACCCGCAGTATCCACCGGCCGTCGGATATTTTCCGGCGGTCGGTGCCGCCTGAGCCGGACACCGTATCCAGGAGGCCCCTTGCCTGACAGTAACGCCGCCGCCTGGCCATGGGTACGGTCCCGGCTCTCGGCGCTCAGGCCCTCTGCCCGTCCCGGGACCACGCGGCAGGGCCCCGGCGCCGCGGTCCGCACCGCTGTCGTCACAGACTCTGCAGCCGCCCTGCCGGCCAGCTATCTGGCGGGGCTTCCGCACGACGGAATCCTCACCGTGGTGCCGATGCCCGTCATGGTGGGCGCGGAGATCTATGGCGAAGGCGAAGACGACATCCTGGAAACCATCGCCGTGGCCCTCGCTTCGGGAACCGCCGTCAAAACGTCCCGTCCTTCACCCGGGCAGTTCGAGCAGGCGTACCGCGCAGCCCAACAGCGCGGCTTCGAGGCGGTGGTGTCAGTCCACATCTCCGGTGAACTCTCCGGTACGGCGGACGCCGCAAGGCTCGCTGCGGCACGGGTTGGAATCCCGGTCGAGGTGGTGGACACGGAAACTGTCGGCATGGCCCAGGGAATGGCCGTCCAAGCTGCAGTCGCAGCCGCGGCAGCCGGTGCAGGCTGCGCCGACGTCGCCGCGGCCGCCCACGCCCAGGCAACCCGGACCAGGGTCTACTTCTACGTTCCCAGCCTGGAACAGTTGCGCCGCGGCGGCCGGATCGGCGCCGCAGCGTCGCTGGTGGGCACCATGCTCGCCATCAAACCCATCCTGGCGGTCGACGGCGGCAGGATCGTTCCGCTGGAACGGGTGCGTTCCGCGGCGCGAGCCGTGGCCCGGCTGGAAGAGATCGTTGCGGCAGAAGCGGTGCCCCGCCCGGGAGAAACCGTGCGCCTGGCCGTACACCACTTTGGAAACCAGGCGGAAGCGGACGGCCTGGCCGCCAGGCTGGCAGCGGCTTTGCCCGACTGCCCTCCTGCCCAGATCAGCGCCCTGCCCGCTGTCCTTGCGGCCCACGCCGGGCTCGGAGTGCTTGCCGTCATCGTCGGCAGGGGAACCGGCGGCGCCAGCCTTTCCACATAGGAGCCTCGCTGCCTGTCGACCGGTGGCAGGGATCCCTAGGGTGGAGCTATGTCACGCCGGGATGCTGGAGCAGCAGGTCAGCAGGCGCGGCATGCGAGGGACCGGCTCCAGTCCACGCTGGGCGGGGGACGCCCGGGCCTCCTGCTGGACGGTCCGGGCCCGGGTGGCTTTGAGTACCATGGCCCGGGACAACCGGACGAGGACGGCACGGGGCCCGCCGCGGATGGCAGGAAAGATGCGGGCCTGGGCCTCCGGTGGCGGATGGGACTGCGCGTTGCCGCGCTGCTCACCGCGCTGGCGTTGGCTGCCGGAGCCTGGTTCTGGTGGCAGGCGGGAGCCGGCGCCCCCGAAATCCTGCCACTGGGCGGCACAGGCATTTCCGGCGGCAGCCACGCGTCCTCCAAGGACCCGGTTGCCGGTGCAGCGGAGGGCCGCCCGGACTCGCCAGCGGATTCCGGCCAGGCCCAGGGGGAGCCCGTGTCCGGCGGCGGCCAGGTGGTGGTGCATGTGACCGGGGCCGTGGGCAGCCCCGGGGTCATCCGTTTGCGGCAGGGCAGCCGCGTTGACGACGCCATTGTTGCAGCGGGCGGTCCTGCAGCCGATGCTGACGTGGACCGGCTCAATCTCGCACTTGTCCTGGAAGATGGACAGAAGATCCAGGTCCCGAAGGTGGGGGAGCCGCTTCCGTCCGCCCAAGGGACAGGAAGCGCAGGTGGCCCGGACACCGCCGGTCCGGTTGCCGGATCAGGCCAGCCCGGCGGGAAGATCAACCTCAACACCGCAAGTGTGGCGGAACTGGACACCCTTCCCAAGGTCGGCCCCGTGCTCGCGCAGCGGATCGTCGACTGGCGAAAAGACCATGGCCCCTTCAAGAGTGTTGAGGAACTGGACGCGGTGGATGGCGTCGGGCCCAAGATGCTTGAGTCCCTGCTGCCCCTGGTGACGGTCTGAAATGGCGCCGCGTGGTGGTGACACCGGGCCGGGATTGCCTGAGCAGGACCGCTATGCCCGGGGCCCGCAGCAGAACTCATGGAGCAAATTCGTGGAGTCAGCGGTCCGGGGAGAAGCACCCGGGCGGCCAGGGAACGGGCAGGGTCCGGTACCGTCAAGAACCGCGGGACACTCACGAACGGTTCCGCTTGGTTCACGTCCACGCCGGCTCCTCCAGGGCTGCCTGATATGGTGCGCCGGCTTTGTGCGCAAGCACGCGGCGGAAGCGCCGGACGCCCCGGCAGCCGCGGATTCTCCTGTTACTGCGCCCCGGCGCCGCACCGATCTCCGTCTCGCCCTTCCGGCAGCACTGGTGTGGGGAGGCGCCGTGGCCGGGATCTGGTTGCCGCCTCCGTCCCTGGGCTTGCTGTGCGCCGTCTTGGCGGCCGTTGCGGCAGCGTTCATTTCCGGCGCCGCCAGAGGCAGCCGCCGGGGAACACGTGAACCCGTCCAAGGGCCGCGGGCCACACCAGGCCGGAAGGCCCGGGCCAGGAGTTTCATGGCTGCTGTCGGGGTCTCCCTGATGCTTGCCGCTGCCGCTGCCGCGCAGTCGGCGGCGGGCTCAGCACAGCGCTTCGACGGACCCCTGGCAGAGGCGATCGCAGCAGGCAGGTCGGTCGTGGCCATCGTGGAGGTAGCCGGAAGTCCACGGGCGGTGACGGGACCGGGGGGAGCGGCGGAACGGTGGTCGGTGCCGGTGGTGACCCAGGAAGTCTCGACCGGCGGGGCGCGAATTCGCACGCATGCCCCGCTGGTTGTCATGGGCGGACAGGACTGGGGCTCGTTGGTCCCGGGACAAACGGTGCGTGCGGCCGGCACGTTGCGGCCGGCCGAACCGGGACGCACGGAAGCGGGAAGCCTCGCGGCCTCCACTGCGCCCGCACGGACAACGGCCGGTCCAGTCCTGCAGGAGGCTGCACGTGAGTTTCGGGACCGGTTCGTATCGGCCGCGTCCTTCCTGGAGCCGGACGCCCGCGGTCTCCTGCCGGGAATGGTCACCGGAGACACCAGCGCCCTGGACCAGGGATTGGGGAACGCCATGAAAGCGGTGGGCATGACACACCTGACCGCGGTGAGCGGGGCAAACTGCAGCCTGGTGCTGGGGGCTTTGCTGGTGTTGTGCCGGCGGTTCCGGTTGCCCCGTGCGCCCGCTGCGGGAGTGGCCCTTGCCGGGTTGGCGCTGTTCGTGGTCCTTGTGGGTCCGGATGCCAGCGTCCTGCGTGCGGCCCTGATGGGAGCCATCGGGGTTGCAAGCCTCGCCGGGGGACGCTCGGGACGTGGGCTGAGCTTCCTCTGCCTGGCCGTCATCGGTCTCCTGCTGTCAGATCCAGCACTTGGCAGCAGTTTCGGCTTTCTTCTATCAGTGCTGGCTACGCTGGGCATCATCCTCCTGGGCCGGCCGATCATCGACTGGATTCCCGTGGTGGTGCCGAGGTGGCTGGCTGCTTCGGTAGCCGTCCCGCTGTCCGCCCAGCTGCTGTGCGGGCCCGTCATCGTCCTGTTGCAGCCACAGTTCGCCACATATGCCCTGCCGGCCAACGTAGTGGCCGCGCCCCTGGTTGCGCCTGTGACCCTGCTGGGGACCGCCGCAGTGCCCCTGGTGGCCCTCATTCCTTGCGCCGCCACGGTCCTGATTGCCGTGGCGGGGGCCTTCAGTTCAGGGGTGGCCGCCACCGCGAGGTTCGCGGCGCAGCTGCCCGGGTCCGCTTTGCCATGGCCGGAAGGGGTACCCGGCCTGCTTTCCATGCTGCTGCTGTCGGCCCTTACCTTCGCCGTGGTGTGGGCGGCTGCCCGGCCACGGCACCTCATCCGTCGGATCCAGGAGGCGCACACGGGGACTGAAGCGTTGATCGAACTGCTCGAGATCCGGATGCATCGGGTCCGCGCTGCGGGCAGCTTGGAGCCCGGGCGCGGACATGGCAGGCTGGGATACTGCACCAAAACCTCCGGAAGGGACCTTCGATGGCCGCTGCGCAAAAGCGTGAAACCCGCTCTCCAGCGTCGAACGCTGCCTCCTGGCGGGACGTGACCCCGGCGCAGATCGTGCTGGTCACCGGGCCGGAGGAATACCTTGGCATCCGGGCCATGGACAGGGTCCGGGCGCAAGTCCGGGCGGCGGCGCCGGACGTGGAACTCAGCCGCATTAACGCCGCCGGTTATGAGCCGGGGGCCCTGACCATGCAGGTCAGCCCCTCGCTGTTCGGCGAGAGCAAACTCATTGAAGTCGAATCTGTGGAAGCCATGAACGAAGCCTTCCTGGCCGACGCGCTGGCTTACGTGCAGCACCCCGAGCCGGATGCCGTCGTCGTGCTTCGACACGCCGGCGGCGCCCGCGGAAAAAAGCTGCTCGACGCCGTCAAGAAGGGCGGCTGGCCAGTCGTTGACTGCCAGCCCTTGAAGAAGGACGCTGACAAAATCTCTTTCGTCACCTCGGAATTCAAGGCAGCGGGACGCCGAATCAACCAGGACGCCGTCCAGGCCCTGGTGAACGCCGTGGGTGCAGACCTGTCCGAACTCGCTGCCGCCTGCAGCCAGCTGATCGCTGACGCCACCACTACCGTCACGTCCGAGACTGTGGACCGGTACTACGGAGGGCGCATCGAAGCCACGGCCTTCAAGGTGGCGGACGCCGCCATGGCGGGAAACGCGCCGCTGGCGCTGTCCACCCTCCGCCACGCCCTCGCCACTGGCGCGGATCCGGTACCCCTGGTTGCCGCCCTCGCCGCAAAGCTGCGGACTGTGGCGCGGGTGGCCGGCGCATCAGGATCGTCCGCCCAGATTGCGGCGGAACTCGGAATGCAGCCCTGGCTGGTTGAACAGGCCCAGCGGGACGTCCGCCGCTGGACCCCCGAGGGCCTGGTGCGCTCCATCCAGGCCACGGCAGAGGCTGATGCCCAAGTTAAGGGCCTGTCACGGGATCCGGTTTACGCCGTCGAACATGCCGTGACGGTGATCGCCATGTCGGTCCAGGGCAGGTAACGCCGGCAGACGCGACTGCCGGCGAGGCGCCCGGGGCATCCTGCTGCCGGCGTCCAGGGTCGGCTGCGTATCACTGTGCCCGCTGCCTGGCAGGCCGCCGCTTAAACGCGTGTGGCCGGCACCTTCCGGTACCGGCCACACCATCAGTTCGCGGGAACTGGAAACCTTAGAGTGCGTTGACCTTCTTGGAGATCGCCGACTTGCGGTTCGCTGCGTTGTTCTTGTGCAGAACACCCTTGCTGACAGCCTTGTCCAGCTTACGGCTGGCAGAAACGAGCGCAGTAGTAGCAGCTTCCTTGTCAGCGGACTCAACGGCGGTGTTGACGGCGCGGATGGCCGTCTTCAGCTCAGACTTGACTGCGTTGTTGCGCAGGCGTGCCTTCTCGTTGGTCAGGATGCGCTTCTTCTGGGACTTGATATTCGCCACGTGTGAACTCTCTTTGTAATGCGGAAATGGTCTAGAGGGCTTTCCGGCTGGCCTTGACTGAGCGGCGTGGGGATACCTATGGCGGCCAACCATCAGTGACCGTCGACCTGCACGGACACACAGCAATAAAGAATAGCAGGTCAGGGACGGGACTGGCCATTTCCGGTGCCTATGTCCAACCGTGCCGCCGGCGCAGCCCGGAGGCAACTTTCTCAAAACGCGCCTTGTCCAGGACGGCGCCCTCCCGCCGAACGCTGTCCGGCCTGATTTGCAGGACCCGGTCCAGCCGGACCTCGCTGGCCCTGCCCTGCTTGTCCCAGGCGCCGGAGCCCAGGTCCACGTAGAGGTCGGAGGCCGTACCCGGCGCCACCCGGTCCCTGCTGGTCATCATCAGTCCCAGGAGATATGTCCCGTGATGTCCCACAAGCAGCACGGGGCGGTCCTTGCCCCTGCTGTGGTCCTCCTCGTAAGGGACCCAGGTCCACACCACCTCACCGGGGTCCGGGTCGCCGTCGGGCCGGGGTGCATACCGCACGGCAGACCGGCCGGTGAAGTCACCCGGATAGGCGGACTTGGGAGCACCCTCGACGGGGCCTCGCAACTGCAGCATGCGCAGGCCGCGGCGGACGGCGTTAGCCACGGAGCGGAGGTCGATAGCCATGCTGAAACCCTATCGCCCTGCGCGGCCGGCGGAACGCCCCCACTGTGGCGCGGCAGGATGCGGTGCCGCGGCCCGGGACGTGGGACACTGGGAGTTCAAGATGTGCGGCCATACCGCCCGGCACCTTCGGGGTTGCCTGCCGGCTGGCTGCGAACAATGCCAACAGTAAGGACCCTGCGTGTCTCCCATGGCCCGCACCGCACCGGTGCCCGCCGCGACAGATCCGGCCATTATTCGGAACTTTTGCATCATCGCGCATATTGACCACGGCAAGTCCACGCTGGCTGACCGGATGCTGCAGTCCACCGGGGTTGTCCAGGCGCGCGACATGAAGGCCCAGTACCTGGACCGGATGGACATCGAGCGTGAGCGGGGCATTACCATCAAGTCCCAGGCCGTGCGCATGCCATGGGAAGTGGACGGGGTCAGCTACGCACTGAACATGATCGATACGCCCGGCCACGTGGACTTCACCTATGAGGTCTCCAGATCGCTGGCCGCCTGCGAGGGGGCAATCCTCCTGGTGGACGCAGCGCAGGGTATCGAGGCGCAGACACTGGCAAACCTGTACCTGGCCATGGAGAACAACCTCACCATCATCCCGGTGCTGAACAAGATCGACCTTCCGGCAGCGCAGCCGGAGAAGTACGCAGCCGAACTCGCCAACCTCATCGGCGGCGATCCGGAGGACGTCCTGCGCGTGTCCGGCAAGACCGGCGTCGGTGTGGAGGCGCTCTTGGACAAGATTGTCCGCGACCTCCCCGCCCCGACGGGCGACCCGGATGCGCCGGCCCGTGCCATGATCTTCGATTCCGTCTATGACACCTATCGTGGCGTGGTCACCTACGTCCGCGTTGTGGACGGCATGCTGCACCCCCGTGAGCGCATCCAGATGATGTCCACCCGGGCATCGCACGAGCTGCTGGAAATCGGTGTCAGCTCGCCGGAACCCACGCCGTCAAAGGGCTTGGGCGTCGGTGAAGTGGGTTACCTCATCACCGGCGTTAAGGACGTGCGCCAGTCCAAGGTGGGCGACACCGTCACCAACCTGGCGAAGCCGGCGGCCACGTCACTGCCCGGCTACGCAGACGCCAAGCCCATGGTGTTCTCCGGCCTGTATCCGCTGGACGGCGCCGACTATCCGGTCCTCCGCGACGCCCTCGAAAAACTCATGCTCAACGACGCAGCCCTGGTGTACGAGCCGGAAACCTCCGCAGCCCTTGGCTTCGGTTTCCGTGTCGGTTTCCTGGGCCTGCTCCACCTTGAGATCACCCGTGAACGCCTGGAGCGCGAATATAACCTGGCACTCATCTCCACCGCACCGAACGTTGAGTACGAGGTCACCTTGGAGGACAAGAAGGTGGTCCAGGTGACCAACCCCAGCGAGTACCCCACAGGCAAGGTCGCTGAGGTGCGCGAACCCATGGTGTCCGCCACCATCCTGGCGCCCAACGAATTCGTCGGCGCCATCATGGAACTCTGCCAGGCCCGCCGCGGCGTCCTGGGTGGAATGGACTACCTGTCCGAGGACCGGGTGGAGATCAGGTACCGCCTCCCGCTGGCCGAGATCGTGTTCGACTTCTTCGACATCCTGAAGTCCAAGACCCGCGGCTACGGGTCCCTGGACTGGAAGGCCGACGGCGACCAGGCAGCCGATCTGGTTAAGGTCGACATTATGCTCCAAGGCGAACAGGTGGACGCGTTCAGTGCCATCACGCACAAGGACAAGGCCTATGCCTACGGCGTGATGATGACCGGCAAGCTGCGGGAACTCATCCCGCGGCAGCAGTTCGAGGTGCCCATCCAGGCGGCCATCGGCTCCAGGATCATCGCCCGTGAAAGCATCCGCGCCATCCGCAAGGACGTCCTGGCCAAGTGCTACGGCGGCGACATCTCCCGTAAGCGCAAGCTGCTGGAGAAGCAAAAGGAAGGCAAGAAGCGCATGAAGATGGTGGGCACGGTGGAAGTTCCGCAGGAAGCGTTCATCGCGGCCCTCACCACGGACGATTCAAAGGACAAGGCCAAGAAGAAGTGACCAGCGCGCAGCGGGGGACCCGCTGATGCCCAGCGTCCTTCCCCTTGGCGACCCGGCGCCGTCGGACGGTCTGCTGCCTGCGCAGGCAGCAGAGGGTGCGGCGGCCCGGGCCTTCGGCTTGTACGTCCACATCCCGTTCTGTGCCGTGCGCTGCGGGTACTGCGACTTCAACACATATACGGCAACTGAACTCGGCGGCGGCGCTTCCCAGGATGCCTACGCGGGCACGGCCGTCTCGGAAGTGGGGCTGGCCGCGGAGGTACTGCAGCGTTCAGGCGTCCCGGCACGCAAGCTCAGCACCGTTTTCTTCGGCGGCGGCACGCCTACGCTCCTGCCGGCCGATGACCTCGCCATGATCCTTCGTTCCGCCATCGACCAGTGGGGAATGGAGGAGGGCGCGGAAGTCACCACGGAGGCCAATCCCGACTCGGTCACGCCCGAATCCCTCGCGATCCTCAAGGAAGCCGGTTTCACCCGGGTGTCGTTCGGCATGCAATCCGCTGTCCCGCACGTCTTGAAGGTCCTGGACCGCACCCACACCCCGAGCCGGGTTCCGCAGGTGGTCCGGTGGGCCCGGGAGGCGGGACTTGCCGTCAGCCTGGACCTGATATACGGCACGCCCGGTGAATCCCTTGCCGACTGGCGGTACTCCCTCGAAACAGCCTTGTCCTACGAGCCCGACCACATCAGCGCCTATGCGCTGATCGTCGAGGAGGGCACCAAGCTCGCCGCACAGATGCGGCGCGGCGAGGTCCCCGGAATCGACGACGACGACCACGCCGACAAGTACGAGCTCGCCGACCAGCTGATCACCGAAGCCGGGCTGGGCTGGTACGAGGTCAGCAATTGGGCCCGGACCCCGGACCAGGCCTGCCGGCACAACCTGGCCTACTGGCGGGGCGACGACTGGTGGGGGATAGGGCCTGGCGCACACTCACACGTGGGCGGCGTGCGCTGGTGGAACGTCAAGCACCCTGTGGCCTACGCCAACCGGCTCGCGCAGGGCTATTCGCCGGCTGCGGGCCGCGAAACCCTGGATTCGGACACCAGGCGACTGGAGCGGGTGATGCTTGAGGCGCGGCTGCAGTCAGGGCTCGACGTCTCGACGCTCAGCACCTTGGGCCGCCATGAGGTGGCGGCCCTGATCGCGGACGAACTGGTGGAACCGGCCGCGGCGTTCCACGGACGGCTGGTCCTCACCCTGAAGGGCCGGCTCCTGGCGGACGCCGTGGTCCGTAGGATCCTGCCCGACTAACCGCAGCACGAACCCGGCGGGGCTTGTGGGGGCTTGATTGCGCTGGGAGCCGCTGGGTGGGCCCACAGCGGCGAGGGCCCCGGCCTGAGCTTGCGAGGGCTGGGAGCCGCTGGGGACTATTTGATCCAGCGCAGGTTGTACGGGTAGCGGTGCGGCTGGCCCCGGTTGACGTGGATCCCTGCGGCCACCGAGAAGCAGGTTAGCGCCACCCAGATCAGCGTGGCGATAACGGCGAAGATGTTGCCCACGTAGGGAATGAACACCAGGATGTTGGCCAGGACCGCGGCGATGGTGGGCGGCAGGCTGAAGTTCAGCGCTTCCTTCGACTCCTGCGCGGTGAACGGTCCGCGGTCCCGGAAGATCAGGTAGATCAGCAGGGACGGAATGCACCCCAGGATCCCGCCGAAGTGGGCCAGCGTGGCCCATTGGCGGTCTTCGCTGGCCGTGAGCGGCAGCGCATTGGCGGGGACGCCATGGTACTCGGAACGGCCTTGGCCATCCCTGTGATCACGTGCGTTTTCTGCCACAGTCTGTTTTCCTTCTGGGGTGCAAGTGGTGCTGACGACTAATAAGGACTCGGTGCCATGCTGTGAAAAGCAAGGCATCGCAGTATCCAGAATACTGGGTCGCGGGGCGGGAGCGGCTTTCAGGGCACGGTGAGGAAGTCGATCACTTCCTCAACCCGCCCCAGCAGCGACGGTTCCAGGTCGGCGTACGTGCGGACGGCGCCGAGGAGCTTTTGCCACCCCAGCCCGATATCTTCCTTCGAGGAGTGGGGCCAGCCAAAGGCCTTCAGGATGCCGGTCTTCCAGTCCTGGCCGCGGGGAATCGCCGGCCATTGCTGGATGCCCAGCACCGCGGGGCGGATGGCCTGCCACACGTCCACGTAGGGGTGGCCGACGATCAGGACATTTCCGGCGGCACCAGGGGAGGCCATCACAGCCTCGGCGATGCGCGATTCCTTTGAATCGGGCACCAGGTGGTCCACGAGGACCCCGAGGCGGCGCCCAGGTCCCGGCCTGAAGTCCGCCACGGCGGCCGTGAGGTCGTCGATGCCGTGCAGGGGTTCGACGACGATGCCTTCCACCCGAAGGTCGTCTCCCCACACCTTCTCCACCAGTTCAGCGTCATGCTTGCCTTCCACCCAGATCCGGCTCGCCTTTGCGACCTGGGCGCGCTGCCCTGCCACCCGAACCGACCCGGACGCGGTCCGCCCTGCGGCGGGACCGGCCCCAGCGCGGGCGGGCGCCGGCGGCATCAGGCGGATCGGCTGTCCTTCCAGGAGGAAGCCGAAGCCCAGCCGGAAGGACCGCGATTTTCCGCGCCGGTCCTCGAGGGCAACCACGTGCATTCCGCCGGACTTCTCCACCCGGGTGACAGCCCCAACCCAGCCGGACTGGACTTCCTCAAGCACCATGCCGCGCTCCACGGGAACCTCCGGCAGTTCGGTCCGGGCAGGGGCGGAAATCCCGCGGGGGCCCCAGTTCTGGTAGTCCATGGATTCGATCCGCCTCGCATTAGGTCCTCACCCCCGGAGTTTCGCCCGGAGCGGTACCAATGCTAACAACGGGCCGAGGCATAATAGACTGTTAGCACTGAGGCATGTCGAGTGCTAACCCCTGGGCGGCACCGGACGGGGCACGCGCCCCGGACCGTGGATGGAGGTGGAGAGTGAGCGAGCCACGCAAACTGGAAGTGCTGCGGGCGATCGTGGAGGACTACGTCCACTCCCGCGAGCCGGTCGGCTCAAAAGCGCTGGTGGAGCGCCATCATCTCGGTGTGTCCAGCGCCACGATCCGCAACGACATGGCGGCGCTGGAGGATGAGGGCCTGATCACCGCGCCGCACACCAGCGCAGGGCGGATACCCACGGACAAGGGCTACCGCCTGTTCGTGGACCAGATCTCGGCGGTCAAGCCCCTGTCGGCCGCAGAGCGGCGGGCCATCCAATCACTCCTGGAAGGAGCGGACGACCTCGACGACGTCCTGGACCGCACGGTCCGCCTCCTGTCCCAGCTGACCAACCAGGTGGCCGTGGTCCAGTACCCGCACTTGAGCAGGGCCCTGGTCCGCCACATCGAATTCGTGCTGCTGGCACCGCGCAAAGTACTGGTGGTGCTGATTGCCAACAGCGGCAAAGTCGAGCAGCGCGTGATCGACGTCGGCCAGGACCTCGGTGACGAGGCGCTGGCGGAGTTGCGGACCCGGTTCCTCGGGGCCTTGGGCGGCACGTCGCTGAGCCACCTCGCGCAGGCCTTGCCCGCCGTCGTCGCCGCCGCGCCGCACCCTCAGCGCCAGGCCGCGCACGCACTCGCGCTTGGGCTGGAGGTTTTGGCCCAGAGCAGCCGGGAAGACCGGATGGTCATGGCCGGAACGGCCAACCTGGCCCGGTCCAACGTAGACTTTCCACTCAGCATCGGCCCGGTGCTCGAAGCACTCGAGGAGCAGGTGGTGATGCTGCGGTTGCTGAGCGAAATGGCACAGGACCACCGTGGCGTGGCCGTCAGCATCGGACGGGAGAACCCTTACGACGGCCTCGCGGAGGCATCGGTGGTGGCCACAGGCTACGGCCCTGACAGCGCCGCGAAGGTAGGGATCCTTGGCCCCACACGGATGGACTACCCCACCACCATGGCCGCCGTCAGGGCCGTGGCCCGCTACCTTTCCAGGATTTTGGGGCCCTGATCCTCCGTTGCCGGACCACGTCCGGCAACGGGACCGGACACCGGGCCCAACGGCACGCAGTACAACAAGGAAGAGATACGAACTTTGAGCAGCCACTATGACGTCCTTGGAGTCTCCCCCGAAGCTACGGGCGAAGAGATCAAAAAGGCCTACCGCAAACTGGCCCGCACCCTCCACCCGGACGTAAACCCCGGGGCGGACGCGTCGGAACGCTTCAAGGCAGTCACTCACGCCTACGAGGTCCTCTCCGACCCCCAGAAGCGCCGCATCTACGACACCACCGGCAATGAGAACGGAACGGACAACGGCTTCGGCGGTGCGGGCTACGCGGGCCAAGGGTTCGCGTTCCAGGACATCTTCGACACCTTCTTCGGCGCCGGCGGCACGTCCGGTCCGGCGTCCCGGGTGCGAAGGGGCCAGGACGCGCTCATCAGCGTCCGGATCGACCTCCGCGACGCCGTCTTTGGCGTCAACAAGAAGCTCGAAGTGGACACCGCCGTCGTCTGCCCCACCTGCGACGGATCGTGCTGCCGCCCCGGCACACACCCCGAGCGCTGCGATATCTGCGGCGGCAGCGGCCAGGTCCAGCGTGCCGTCCGCTCCATTCTTGGCCAGGTCATGACGGCGGCCCCCTGCGGCACCTGCGAAGGCTTCGGCACGGTCATCAAGGATCCCTGCAACGAATGCAGCGGCCAGGGCCGCATCCGCAGCCGCCGCTCACTGACCATCAAGGTTCCTGCCGGTGTTGCCACCGGAACCCGCATCCAGCTCTCCGGGCAAGGCGAAGCCGGCCCCGCCGGTGGCCCCGCAGGCGACCTCTACGTGGAGATCCGGGTCAACAACGACGCCACCTATGTCCGCGAAGGCGATGACCTGCACGCCACTTTGCACATCCCCATGACAGCGGCTGCCCTCGGCACGGACGTCAGCCTGGAAACCTTCGACGGCAGCCAGGAGATCGACGTCAAGCCCGGCACCCAGTCCGGCGAGGTCATTACCCTCCGCGGTCTGGGCGTCACCCACCTGAGGGGCTACGGGCGCGGAGACCTGAAGGTCCACCTCCAAGTGGACACTCCCGCCAAACTCGACGCCGCGCAAGAGGACCTGCTGCGCCAGCTGGCCAAGCTCCGTGGGGAACAGATCACCGAGGGTAAGCTCGCTGCCAGCGGCGGGATGTTCGCCAAGCTCCGGGACCGGCTCGGTAACCTGTAGCGGTGAGCAACCCCGTATTCTTTGCCAGCCCCGGCTCGCTGGACGGCCTGGCGCCCGGCCAGGTCTTTGTCCTGGAAGGCCCTGAAGCCCGGCACGCAGTCACCGTGAAGCGCTTGTCGCCGGGGGAGGCCGTGGACATCGTGGACGGCGCCGGCGCCCGCATGACCGGCAAGGTGGCATCAGCATCGTCCTCCGCGCTGGAAGTGGAGTGCGGGACCGTGGTGGCCGAAGACAGGCCCGAGGTCCGGTTGGTGCTGGCGCAAGCGCTGGCCAAGGGCGACAGGGACGAACTGGCCATTGAGACGGCAACGGAACTGGGCATCGATGCCGTCATACCCTGGCAGTCGGAACGGTCCATCGTCCGCTGGAAGGGGGACCGGGCCGCCAAGGCCCATGCCAAGTGGCAGTCGGCCGTTGCCGCTGCCGCCAAGCAGGCCCGCCGCGCCTGGATTCCCGAGGTACGGGACGCCGTTGAAACGTCCGGGCTCTGCAACGCCGTGGCCGCCGCGGACCTGGCCGTGATCTTGCACGAAGACGCTGTCAGGCCCCTGCGCACCGTCCTGGAAGGATGGCAGGGGAGCGCGGGCACCGGGCCCCGCGAGATCCTGCTGATTGTTGGCCCCGAAGGCGGCATCAGTCCCCGCGAGGTGACGAAGCTCTGTGACAACGGCGCGGTGACGGCCCTGCTGGGGCACCACGTCCTGCGGTCCTCCACTGCCGGCCCGGCCGCCGTCGTGCTGGCCAGCGATATCCTGGGACGCTGGGCTACCGCACCCTAAAGGACCGGGTGTCCTCGTTCCGGTCCGGTTCTCCACCGGATCCGGCCTGCGCCACGTGGAGTTCATAGTCACCGGCCGGCAGGTTAAGGGCCAGTGTGAAGACCCCCGCCTGGCCCTGCTCCGCGGCCGCCGTCGTTTCGCCGCTCAGGAAAGGCGTCTTGCCGCCACCGTTGTCCGCAACCTGCAGGATTTGCCAGTGGAGCTTGGCTCCCGGCGACGTGCTGCGGCCCGTGATCTTCACGCTTCCTGCCGGGACTTCGGTATTTTCCTGCGGATCAATGATCCAGACCGGCGCCACCAGGCCGGCAGCACGGGTCATCAGGGCGCCCAGCTGGACCTTCCCGAAAGCGACGTAGTCGGTGTGCCCGTCCACGAGGATCCGGACCCGGACCTGCTGGCTGGTGTCGATCAGCCCCGAACTGGCGGCCGCCGCGGTGGCCGTATAAATCAGTTGCTGGATGGCGCGGGCAGCCATGTCGGCGTCGAGGTTGCTGTTGAACGCGTCAGCCGAAACGTCCACCGTAATGACGTCTTTGCCTGAAATCGAGGTGGCCAACTTATCCGGATTCTGCCATGGCGTGAAGAAATCGGGGTCGAGCGGCTTCTCCGACATCATGGCCCGCAACGCACGCGTTACCGGGTTGTCCTGCTCCGGGACATCGCGGAATTCGCGGTACAGGAAAATGTTGCCGCCGCTGCGGCCGATCCAGTACACGGGCGCCTTGTTGGAGGATTGGGTGGTCTCCAGCGGAGCGCTGGTGGACGGTGCGTCCGGCATGGTCCCGCCGGACGCCGGGACCGAGGCGAGGGTGCCGGTGGGCGATGGGCCGCCCTCAGCGGTGCAGCCTGCCAGTATGGGAACGAGCACCAGGACGCCTGCCAGGACCGCCGGGCGCAAGGGGCCCATCGTTCGGCCTGCCCTTTTGGGCACAGAGGTATCCGGCACTGTCCTGCCCTTGTCCTTTCGTGGCGTGGCGGGCCGATCCCCTGACGGCCTGGAGTCCCAGCAGTTGCTGGATTTCCAGCATTGCACAGCGGTGCAGCCCAGCAGCGGTTCTGTGGCCCTCACGCCCCAACTGCAACGGGAACGATATGAGGCCGATATGAAGTTGATACCAAACGGCCGCGCCTGTGTGATGGGCAGCAGCCCGCCGTGCCCGCAGACGCCTGCTGCTGGCGTAAGATGATGGGATCGCTGGGCAAGGAGCACCGTGCAACGGGCGCCCCTTTCCGGCACGGAAAATTGGATTGAAGAACTTCGAGGGGACCACAGGCCTGCGGGCCAGCACCATGACTGAATCAGCGAATGGTAAGCGCCGGCTCAACACAGGCGACGGCAGCCCGGGGGAGTTTCCCCACTCACTGCCGGGCACCAGGACCGAAGTTGTCCTGTTTGAGAATTCGGACCAGATGGTTCAATCACTTGGCAGCCACGATGAGGCGTTGCGGTTCATCGAAGTCCAGTTCCCGGACGTCAACTTCCACGTGCGCGGCAACGAGCTCTCCATCAGCGGTCCGGCCAGCGACGTCCCCCGGATCATGCGGCTCCTCCAGGAGGTCCGTGGCCTCGTGGCCCGCGGCACGGTGATCACCCCTGCTGTGCTGCAGCAGCTCGTGGCGCTCCTGCGCACCCAGTCACTGCAGAACCCGGTGGACGTCCTCACCCATGACATCCTCTCCAGCCGCGGCAGGACCATCCGGCCCAAAACGCTGAACCAGAAGAACTACGTCGACGCGATCGACGCCAATACGGTGATTTTCGGGATCGGGCCCGCAGGCACCGGCAAGACCTACCTGGCCATGGCCAAAGCCGTCCAGGCCCTGCAGCAAAAAGAGGTCAGCCGCATCATCCTCACCCGCCCTGCGGTGGAGGCAGGGGAACGCCTTGGCTTCTTGCCCGGAACGCTGAGCGACAAGATCGACCCGTACCTTCGGCCGCTTTACGATGCGTTGCACGACATGATGGATCCCGAGTCCATCCCTCGGCTGATGGCCGCCGGGACCATCGAGGTGGCACCACTGGCTTACATGCGCGGCCGGACACTCAACGACGCCTTCATCATCCTCGACGAGGCGCAAAACACCACGCCGGAACAGATGAAGATGTTCCTCACCCGTCTCGGGTTCGGCTCCAAGATGGTGGTCACCGGAGACGTCACCCAGGTGGACCTGCCGTTTGGAACGCGTTCGGGGCTGCGGATCGTGGAGGAAATCCTGCAGGGCATCGAGGACGTGAACTTCTCCGTCCTTGACGCCGCGGACGTGGTCCGTCACCGCTTGGTCGGCGACATCGTCAACGCCTACAGCGTCTGGGACGAAGCCCAGCGGAACCGCGTCAAGCACTCAGTCAACAGGGAAAAGCGGGGGGAACACGCGTGAGCATCGAGGTGAACAACGAGTCCGGCGTCCACGTCGAAGAAGCCGAACTCGTTGCACTATCGCGGTACATCTTTGAACAGCTCTACATCCATCCCCAGGCCGAGCTGTCCATCCTCCTGGTGGACGAACCGGCCATGGAAAAGCTGCACATTGAACTGATGGACGAACCTGGCGCCACGGATGTGCTCTCGGTCCCCATGGACGAACTCACGCCCGGAACCCCGGGTCGGCCCACGCCCCAGGGCATGCTGGGCGATATCGCAATTTGCCCGCAGGTGGCGAAGGTCCAGGCCAGGAACGCCGGCCACTCGCTGCAGGACGAAATGCTGCTCCTGGCCACCCACGGAATCCTCCACCTGCTGGGCTACGACCATGCGGAACCGGAGGAAAAAGCGGAGATGTTCGGCCTGCAGCGCGAACTCCTGACCGGATTCACCGGCAAAGAAGCACCCGCCGAGACGACCCAGTGACGCAACTGCTCCTCGTCGCGGTGGCACTGGTCTTCCTTGCCGTCGCGGCACTGCTGACAGCGGCCGAAGCCGCCTTCAGTTTCCTTCCCCGGCACGACGCGGAAGCGGCACTGCACAAAAGCCGCGGCACGGCCATGCGCCGCATCCTCGCGGAGCCGGTGGCACACACCCGGGCCCTCCGGTTCTGGCGTGTCTGGTTCGAGATGGCCTCGGCCGTGGCAGTGGCCGTCCTGGTGGCCAGCCTCCTGGACAACGTCTGGCTGGCAGGCCTCGTAGCCACCGGCATCATGGCCGTTCTCGGGTTCGTGATCGTAGGTGTCTCACCCCGACAGCTCGGGAGACTGCACTCCACGACCGTGGTGCGGTTCACCGCCCCGATGGTCCGTTTCCTCACCAGTGTGCTGGGCCCCATTCCCGGCTGGCTCGTGGCCCTCGGCAGTTCCGCCGCCCCGGGAGCCCCGGGCGGGGACGACGCATTCTTCAGTGAGCAGGAATTCCGTGAGCTCTTGGACCGGGCCAGTGAATCGGACATGATCGAGGACACCGAGGCGGAGATGATCCAGTCGGTCTTCGACTTCGGCGACACCCTGGTCAGGGCCGTGATGGTGCCGCGGACCGACATTGTCAGCATCGACGCCGGTTCCAGCCTTCACCAAGCGATGTCACTGTTCCTCCGCTCCGGATATTCACGGATCCCGGTGATCAGCGAAAACACCGACCACATCCTGGGCATCATCTACCTCAAGGACGTCGCCGCGGTCATCCACCAGCTGGAAACCGGTGAGGAGCCACCCGTCGTTGAGGCGTTGGCCCGGGAAGTGCGCTACGTGCCCGAGTCCAAACCCGTCAGTGACCTCCTGCGCGAATTGCAGAAGGAATCCACCCACGTGGCAATCGTGATCGACGAGTACGGCGGTACCGCAGGCCTCGTCACGCTGGAAGACCTGATCGAGGAAATCGTCGGCGAGATCGTGGACGAATACGACACCGAAAGTGCCGAGGCTGTGGCGCTGGGTGACGGCTCCTACCGGGTCAGCGCCAGGATGGGCATCGACGATCTCGGCGAACTTTTCGACCTGGAGCTCGACGACGACGAGGTGGACACCGTCGGTGGCTTGCTGGCCAAGGCACTTGGCCGGGTCCCGATCGTGGGCAGCAGCGTGGAAGTACAGGGAGTGTCCCTTCGCGCGGAGCGGCTGGAAGGCCGGCGCAACAGGGTCAGCCACATCATTGCGGCGCCCGTACCAAGAGTAGAGACTGACTTTGAAGGCCTCCTGGAAGAGGCCGAAACAACCCAGCAGGGAGTTCCACGTGAGCAAGAAAAATAAGGACGCGGCGCCGGACGATTTCGGCGGCTTCCGCGCAGGGTTTTCGATCCTCGTCGGCAGGCCGAACGCGGGCAAGTCCACCCTGACCAACGCGCTGGTGGGCAAGAAGGTGGCCATCACCTCGGCCAAACCGCAGACCACGCGGCACACCATCAGGGGCATCGTCCACCGTGAAGACGCCCAGCTGATCCTTGTGGACACCCCTGGACTGCACCGGCCACGCACCCTGCTGGGCAAGCGCCTCAACGACCTCGTCGCCGACACCCTGTCCGAAGTTGACGCCATCGGATTCTGCCTGCCGGCCAACGAGAAGATCGGCCCCGGTGACAAGTTCATCGCCACACAGCTTGCCGCCGTCGGGCGCAAACCCGTCATCGCCATCGTCACCAAGGCTGACCTGGTGGACAAGCAGGCTCTGACTGAGCAGCTCCTCGCCGTTGCGGCCCTGGGCCGCGAGGTGATGGGGGAGGACGGCTGGAAAGACATCGTGCCCGTCTCAGCCGCTGACGGTTTCCAGGTGGAAACCGTGGCCGACGTGCTGATCAGCCACATGCCGCCGTCGCCTCCGCTGTACCCGGACGGTGAGCTCACGGACGAGCCCGAGGCCGTCATGGTGGCCGAACTGATCCGCGAGGCGGCGCTGGAAGGCGTCCGGGATGAGCTTCCACACTCCCTGGCTGTCGTCGTCGAGGAGATCGTCCCCCGGGAAGACCGTCCCGATGACAACCCGCTGCTGGACGTCCGGGTCAACCTATACGTGGAACGGCCCTCGCAGAAGGCCATCATTATCGGCAAGGGCGGCAGCCGATTGCGTGAAGTGGGCACCAACGCCCGAAAGGGTATCGAAGCGCTCCTGGGAACCCGCATCTACCTCGACCTCCATGTCAAGGTAGCCAAGGACTGGCAGCGCGACCCGAAGCAACTGGTCAAACTGGGTTTCTGAGCAGCTCACAGGGCGCCCAATGAAGCCGTCCTGCCGCATCTCCAGACTGGACCACTAAAATGGACCGGACTTTGTACTAAGAGGAAGGTTCACCACGTGGGTCGAGGCCGCGACGAACGCGACAACGAGGCTGACCTCTCAGCCGGACCGGGACCGGTATCCCGGCACGCGGACGGCGGTGCCGCAGGGGCGGCGCGCCACCTGGGGCCGCTGCGCACCATGCCCCTCTGGCTGAAGATCCTCACCGGCGTGGTGGCCGCAGTCCTGGTGGGCGGGATCGCTTTTGCCGGCTTCTGGTTCTTCCGGCTGCAGGGCAACATTTCCAAGGCCCCACTGAACGCCGGCGGTGGCAGTACCGAATCGCCTGCCAATGATGCCACAGGCCGGATGCAGATCCTGATTCTCGGCTCGGACACCCGGGACGGGAAGAACTCCCAGTACGGGTCCGCTGACGATTCCACCGGCTATGGCAAGTCGGACGTGATGATGCTGATGGACATTTCCGAGGACAACAAGCGCGTCAACGTCATCAGCTTCCCGCGTGACCTCCTGGTCGACATCCCGCAGTGCACCGACCAGAAGACCAAAAAGGTCTACCCTGCCCGCAGTGGCGTGATGATCAATGAGGCCATGGGTGAGGCCGGCATCGGATGTGCCGTGGATACCGTCAACAAACTCACCGGCATGCAGGTGGACCACTTTATGATGGCCGACTTCAACGCCGTCAAGGAACTCTCCAACGCCGTCGGTGGCGTGGAGGTATGCATCAGCGACGCCGTCTTCGACCCCGACTCGGGGCTTCGCCTCCCCGCCGGGACATCGTCCGTCCAGGGCGAGATGGCCCTTTCCTACCTCCGGACCCGGCACGCGTTCGCCGACGGCGGCGATCTGGGCCGGATCAAGGCCCAGCAGGGGTTCCTGTCGTCGCTGACCCGCAAGATCAAGGACGAGGGGACGCTGTCCGACCCCGCCAGGATGCTCAAGATCGCTGACGTCGTCACCCAGAACCTGACAGTGGACGATGGCCTGGCCTCCGTTCCGGCCCTCCTCACCATCGGCAACCGGTTGAAGAACATCGACATCGGCAAGGTTGCGTTCGTGGCCGTGCCCACCACGCCGGCACCCACCGACCTCAACCGCCTGGTGATCGCCGAACCTGCGGGCGCCCAGCTTTTCTCCGCGCTCCGGAAGAACGTCGACCTGACCGACCCGACGGCACCCACCACCACAGCACCGGCCCCTGGCGAGTCTGCCACGCCAACGCCCTCGCCGACGGAGACAGCGGCGCCGGTACCCCCGTACAACAAGGCGATCCAGCCCGTCACCGTTGCCAATGGCAGTGGCGTCCCCGGCAGGGCGCAGGAACTTGTGCAGGCCCTGGTCAGCGGCGGCTTCGCCGCAACGTCGCAGTTCCAGGCACAGCCGGTGGCCAAGACGGCCGTTTACTACGGCCCCAACTTCGCCGACGTGGCCACCGACGTCGCCGCCCTGCTGGGCATTCCAGCCGAACAGGTAATTCCGCTGCCGGCCATCCAGGGCGTCCAGGTGTACGTGGGCAGTGACTTCACCACCGGCACTGCCTTCGGTTCCGGCGCGCCCGCGCTGCCGTCTGACATCGTCAACCAGACCGCAGGGGACAAGGTCTGCCAGCAGGCCAACCCTGCACTGATCGTCCGGCAGTAGCAGGCAGCGCTTTGCCCGGAGCAGGCGAAGGCGCCCGCAGACGAACAGCAGGCCCCGCCGGTACCGGCGGGGCCTGCTGTTTGCCCGGAATCCCGCGCGGCCGCTACCAGATGCTGACGCGGTCAGCGGCGGGCATCCACATGCCATCAGCCTCCGTCACGTCGAACGCCTCATGGAATGCGTCAAGGTTCTTGGCGATCGCGTTGGTGCGGAATTCGTTCGGGGAATGCGGGTCCGTGGCCAGGCGACGGACAGCTTCCTCCTGGCGGATGACCTGGCGCCAGCCCGCGGCCCAGGAGGCGAAGAAGCGCTGTTGCCCGGTGAAGCCGTCCAGGACCTCGGGTTCCTTACCGTCCAGGCTGATCAGGTAAGCCTTGTAGGCGATGGTGAGCCCTGCCAGGTCGCCGATGTTCTCGCCCAGCGTGAGCCTGCCGTTGACGTGGTGGCCAGGTGCCGCGGTGGGGGACAGGGCGTCATACTGCGCCACGAGCCGGGCCGTCAGGGCCTCGAATGCCTGGCGGTCCTCGTCCGTCCACCAGTTGCGGAGCGCCCCGCCGCCGTCGAACTGGGAACCCTGGTCATCGAAACCGTGGCCGATCTCGTGCCCGATCACCGCACCAATGCCGCCATAGTTGACGGCGTCGTCGGCGTCGGCCGTGAAGAAGGGCGGCTGCAGGATGGCTGCCGGGAACACAATTTCGTTCATCATCGGGTGGTAGTAGGCGTTGACCGTCTGCGGCGTCATCAGCCACTTGTTGCGGTCCACGGGTTTGCCCACTTCATCCAGGTGCCGGTCCACATCGGCGTTGTGGGCGCGCTCCACGTT
The DNA here is from genome assembly GCF_003116525.1 of Pseudarthrobacter sp. AG30. Classification (NCBI taxonomy): domain Bacteria; kingdom Bacillati; phylum Actinomycetota; class Actinomycetes; order Micrococcales; family Micrococcaceae; genus Pseudarthrobacter; species Pseudarthrobacter sp. AG30. Next base: position 270,990 of record NZ_QEHL01000003.1, read on the forward strand.
GCCCAGCAGGTCATCGGGCTTGATTTCGACGGCTGAGTAGTCGATCCAGTCGTCCGGGAAGCCGATCTTGGCACGGAAGGCCGAAAGCTTGCGGAGGGCCTCCGCCTTGGTGTCCTCACCCATCCAGGCGACATCGTTGATGCTCCGGCGGTAGGCCTCGGTCAGGTTTGCCACCAGGGTCTGCATCCGGGCCTTGTGGGTTTCGGGGAAATGCCGTGCCACATAAATCTGGCCCACGGCCTCGCCCAGACCGGATTCGACCACCGCGACCCCCCGCTTCCAACGGTCCTTGTTCCGCGGGGTGCCGCTGAGCGTGGTGCCGTAGAACGCGAAGTTGGCGTCCACGAAAGGCGAGGACAAGTAGGGTGCGGCGGCGCTGACGACGCGCATCGCCAGCCATTCCTGCCACGTGGAAAGCGGCACTTCGTCCAGGAGCGCGGTGGCCCCCGAAAAGAAGTCAGGCGTGCTCACCACGATTTCGGCCCGTTTGGCCGGCTCAATCCCGGCTGCCTCAAACCAGGTACCCAAAAGCGGGAAGAGCGCAGTGGCTTCATCTGCCGTTTTCAGGTTGTAGGTCTTCTGCGGATCCCGCAGGGTGACGTTGTCCCAGTGGTGGGCGGCGAGTTTCGTTTCCAGCTGGACCACCCGGTCAGCCGCACCATTCGGATCAGCCACGCCGGCCAGTTCGAACATCTTCCCCACGTGTCCGGTGTATGCCGAGACAATGGGAGCGAACTTCTCTTCGCGGTAGTAGGACTCGTCGGGCAGGCCCAGGCCGCCCTGGCCGGTGTAGAGCAGGACCCGGTCCGGATTACCCGCGTCCGGTGCCGGGTAGATGTAGAAGAGGCCGCCGACGTCGGCGCGGAAGAGCCGGCCTGCCAGCGCCATGAGCTCTTCGACTGACGCGGTGGCGAAGACTTCGGCCAGCCGGGCCCGGATGGGTTCCAGGCCTTTGCCCTCAACAGTTGCCTCGTCCATGAAGCTGTTGTAGAGGTCGCCGATCTTCCGTTCGATCCCCGTGGCATCCGCGCCCTTGGCCGCCGCTTCCTCGATAATGTCCCGGACGGCGATCTCGGACCCGTCACGGAGGGCAGTGAACGTACCTTCCAGGGGCCGGTCGTCGGGAATCTCGGTGGCTTTCAACCAGGCGCCGTTCACATGTTGGTACAGGTCATCCTGCGGCCGGACTGTGTGATCAATGGTGGACAGATCGATCCCCGAAATGGGCACTGAAACTCCTTTTTGCTGCGACGCCGCTGCCGGGCGAACACGGAGGCGTCTGCATGCTGGACTTTACGGACGGTAGTGCCCTTTCATCTTACGCACCCGTGTTACGCTCAAAGTGTGCGTGCAGAGCTCCTTCTCCTTAGCTGCCGCGGCGAGGCCACAGACGCTATCTAGCGCACGGCCCACCCTCGCTGCGGAGTTTGTGTTGCCCGGCCACCCTTTCACTGAAGATCGATAGAAAAGGCCACGAACATCATGCGTAACGCACAAAAGCCCTCCGGAATGCCTGCCCACCGGTACACCCCGTTCCAGGACCAGATCAAGGTCGAACTGCCGGACCGCACCTGGCCGGACAAGGTCATCACCAAAGCCCCGCGCTGGTGCGCGGTGGACCTGCGCGACGGCAACCAGGCCCTGATCGATCCCATGAGCCCGGCCCGCAAGATGAAGATGTTCGACCTGCTGGTCCGCATGGGCTACAAGGAAATCGAGGTCGGTTTCCCGTCTGCGTCGCAGACGGACTTCGACTTTGTCCGCCAGCTCATTGAGGGAAACCATATTCCTGACGATGTCACCATCCAGGTCCTGACCCAGGCCCGCGAGCACCTGATCGAGCGGACCTACGAGTCCCTGGTGGGCGCCAAGCAGGCCATCGTGCACCTGTACAACTCCACGTCGGTCCTGCAGCGACGTGTGGTGTTCAACCAGGACGAGGACGGAATCCTGGACATCGCCCTGCAGGGTGCGCGGCTCTGCAAAAAGTACGAGGAAACGCTCGCTGACACGCACGTGACCTACGAGTATTCGCCGGAGTCTTTCACCGGCACGGAACTCGAGTACGCCGTCCGCGTCTGCAACGCCGTCGCCGATGTTTTCGAGGCGTCCGCCGACCGCCAGGTCATCATCAACCTCCCCGCCACGGTGGAAATGGCAACGCCCAACGTCTACGCCGACTCCATCGAGTGGATGAGCCGCCACCTGCACCCGCGCGAGGGAATCATCCTGTCCCTGCACCCGCACAACGACCGCGGCACCGGTGTCGCCGCCGCGGAGCTGGGATACATGGCCGGTGCCGACCGCATCGAAGGCTGCCTCTTCGGCAACGGCGAGCGGACCGGCAACGTGGACCTGGTGACGCTGGGCTTGAACCTGTTCGTCCAGGGGATCGATCCCATGATCGATTTCTCCAATATTGACGACGTCCGCCGGACCGTGGAGTACTGCAACCAGCTGCCCGTCCCGGAGCGGTCCCCCTACGGCGGCGACCTGGTGTTCACCGCGTTCTCCGGCTCCCACCAGGACGCCATCAAGAAGGGTTTCGAAGCCCTGGAGCGCGATGCCGCTGCGGCCGGAAAGGCCGTGGACGACTTCACCTGGCAGGTGCCGTACCTGCCGGTGGATCCCAAGGACCTGGGCCGCAGCTACGAAGCCGTGATCCGGGTCAATTCCCAGTCCGGCAAGGGTGGCGTTGCGTACCTGCTCAAGAACGAGCACAGCCTGGACCTGCCGCGCCGTGCCCAGATCGAGTTCTCCGGCGTCATCCAGCGGCGCACCGACACTGTCGGCGGGGAGGTCAGCGGGGCCCAGCTCTGGCAGATCTTCCAGGACGAGTACCTGCCCTCCGGCCAGGCGGACGGGCAGTGGGGCCGCTACTCGCTGGGTGCCGTCAAGACGGAAACAGATGACGACGGCGGCATGACGCTTCACGCCTCGCTCACCATTGATGGCGCGCAGGTCCGGCGCACCGGTACCGGCAACGGTCCGATCGCCGCGCTGCTGAGCATCCTGCACGACGACGGCGTGGACGTCCGGGTGCTGGACTACAGCGAACATGCCTTGTCCGAAGGCGGCAACGCCATGGCCGCCGCGTACGTCGAGTGCGCAGTGGGGGAGCGGGTCCTGTGGGGTGTCGGCATCGACGCCAATACCAGCATGTCGTCGCTGAAGGCGGTCATTTCGGCCGTCAACCGCGCCATCCGCGACGCCCAGGCCTGACGCCTGCGAGGTTGTGCCGCCGGTTCCGCCGGCGGCACAACCGCGTCCTGGCGACCTACGGCCGGGCAGAATGGGAAGATAGAGCGTGGTCCAACAGTCTTTTGCCTCCCGGGCGTACCGGGACGACGCCGTGGTGCTCCGCACCCACAAGCTGGGCGAGGCGGACCGGATCATCACGCTCCTGACGAAGCACCACGGGCAGGTCCGCGCGGTGGCCAAGGGCGTACGCCGCACCAGCAGCCGGTTCGGTGCCCGGCTTGAACCGTTCATGGTGGCTGACCTGCAACTCGTATCCGGACGCACCCTTGATATCGTCACCCAGGCGGTGGCCAAGGGTGCCTACGGCGGCAGCATCGCAGCGGACTACGGGCGGTACACGGTGGCCGCCGCCATGACCGAGACGGCGGAGAAGCTGACAGACGTCGACGGCGAGGCCGGCACGGCGCAGTACAACCTGCTCGTGGGTGCCCTGGCTGCGTTGAGCCGGGATGAACATGCTGCCGGCCTGATTCTGGACTCCTACCTCCTGCGTGCGTTGTCCACTGGCGGATGGGCGCCGAGCTTCACTGATTGTTCCCGCTGCGGCGCGCCGGGGCCGCATTCGGCGTTTTCGGCGCCCCTTGGCGGCATGGTGTGTGCCCGGTGCCGGCCCCCCGGTTCCCCTGCCCCGGCGCCCGAGACCGTCGGCCTGCTCGCTGCCCTGCTGACCGGTGACTGGACGACGGCGGACGCATCGTTGGCCCAGCACCGCAAGGAAGCGGCGGGCCTGGTGGCGGCGTACCTGCAATGGCATTTGGAACGAGTCCTGAAATCCCTCAAACACGTGGAGCGTACCTGACAGTGGCCCTGGGTAAGAAGAACAATGCAGCCCGCAGGCGGACCCATCCGGTAACGGCACCCTACCCGCATCCTTCAGGCGAGGTGGCGCCCAAGATCCCGGCGGAGTTCATACCCCGCCACGTGGCCATCGTGATGGACGGCAACGGCCGCTGGGCCAACCAGCGGGGCCTTCCCCGGATCGAAGGGCACAAGGCGGGGGAGCCGGCCCTCCTTGACGTCATGGCCGGTGCCATCGAACTCGGGATCGAGTACGTCAGTGTTTACGCATTCTCTACGGAAAACTGGCGCAGGTCTCCGGAAGAAGTCCGCTTCCTGATGGGATTTAACAAGGATGTGCTGCGCAGGCAGCGGAACCAGCTGGACGAGTGGGGCGTGCGGATCCGCTGGGCAGGCCGGCGGCCCCGGCTGTGGGGGTCCGTGATCCGCGAACTGGAGGAAGCCGAGGAGTTCACGGCGGCCAACAGCACCTGTAATTTGACCATGTGTGTTAATTACGGCGGCCGTGCTGAGATCACGGACGCGGTGTCGGCGATAGCCGCGGATGTGGCCGCGGGACGGCTCAAACCGGGTTCCATCACTGAACGGACCATCCAGAAGTACCTCGACGAGCCGGACCTGCCGGACGTGGATCTCTTCCTGCGCAGTTCGGGTGAGCAAAGGCTGTCCAACTTCCTGCTCTGGCAGTCCGCCTACGCCGAGTTCGTCTTCATGGACACGCTCTGGCCGGACGTGGACCGGCGCACCCTGTGGGCCGCCGTCGAAGAATATGCGCGCCGGGACCGCCGCTACGGTGGGGCTGTCGACGCCGCCGCACCGGCCGGGTCAGAAGCGGAACGGCCTCAGCCGTAAGCCCGCAGCCAGCGTGCCAGCCGCGCGTAGGCGTCGGTTCGGACCGCCTCAGGGGACAGGAAGACGTCGTGCAGCGCGCCGTCGATTCGTTCCACGGTCACCGTGGTGCCCAGGGTCAGGGCACGCGCGCCGATGATTGCCACATCCAGGACCGCATCGGTCCGCCGCATGTCCTCCGACCAGAGGAGCCCGTTGGCGCTTCCCGCGGACAGCAGCACCAGGATGGGCACCTGGATCCCCAGTCCCCGTGCCACCCGGGCGTGACCGGCGAGGACAGCCCTCAGCCAGCCGGCACGCACCGGGAACGCCATGCGTGGGCGGTACCGCTCGTCAAGCGGCCACTCGCCGTCGGCCGCACTGCTGATGGTGCGCCAGTAGTGGCCCCGCTGGGGAAGCCGGAGCACCGCCTGGGGCCGGAACCGGGCCACCGGCCCCACCATGCCTGACGCGGCGCGGCGTACCAGTGCACTCCCGTGCATCTCCAGCCAGGGGCTGTTGAGGATCAGTTGCGACACGGCGCCAGGGTGGCGGCTCGTCCAGAGTGCCGCCACCAGCCCGCCCGTGGAGTGGCCCATCAGTGCCATGGGCCCGGGCCCGCCGGCACGGGCGATGAGCCTGCACGCCTCCTGTATTTCCGCGTCATAGGCGGCCAGGTCGCCAACATAGCCGCCCGGGAAATCCGGCCGCAGGCTGCGCCCGTGGTTGTGCATGTCCAGCGCGTAGAAGTCGTACCCGGCCCGCGCCCAAAAATAGGCCAGGTCTGCGTTGAAGAAATAGTCGCTCCACCCGTGAAGGAACAGCACTGACCGTCGCGGGCCATCCGAAGCGGCCACATCGCCGGCCGGCCGGAGCCGGACCAAGGTTGCCGTCCGCTCCACGCCGTCGGCACTGGTCGCCACGAAGGAACAGGACTCGAAGTCCCCGCCCAGGATGTCCCGCTGCCAGTGCATGCCATCATGCTAATCCGGCGCTGCGGGTACGGCCGCCTGCCAGGGTGCTTCTCCGTTTTGGTGTGGGACGCCACGAGACGGGAAACTGGAGGCATGCGCGTTTATCCCACTTTCTTCAAGCTGGCTTTTTCATGGATGGACGCCGAGCGCGCCCACAAAATCGGATTCAAGGGGATCCGGCTCGCGCATGCCACAGGCGCGGGAAGGGTCCTGCAGAAGCTCACCGCTCCCGCGCCGTCACTGCGGACCACCGCGTTTGGCGTGACTTTCCCCTCGCCCTTCGGCCTTGCCGCGGGGTTCGATAAGGAAGGGCTTGGCATCGAAGCCCTCAGCGAGCTTGGATTCGGCCACGTGGAGGTGGGAACCATCACCGGCCAGGCACAGCCCGGCAATGAGAAGCCCCGGCTTTTCCGCCTGGTCCAGGAAAGGGCCGTGATCAACCGGATGGGATTCAACAACGACGGCGCCGGAGCCGTCGCGCCCCGGCTCAAGGCCGCGCGCGCAGCGCTTCAGCGCCGGTACCCGGACGTTCGTCCCGTCATCGGTGTGAACATCGGCAAAACGAAGGTGGTGGAGCTGGCCGACGCCGTGGACGACTACCTCGTCAGCGCACGCAGCCTGGCCCCCGCCGCCGACTATCTGGTGGTCAACGTCAGTTCACCCAACACTCCGGGGCTGCGGCTGCTCCAGGACGTGGAAACGCTCCGCCCGCTCCTGGTCGCCGTGGGGCAGGAAGCCGACCGGGCCGCCGGGCGGCACGTACCGCTGCTGGTGAAGATCGCCCCGGACCTGAGCGATGAGGACATCGACGACGTTGCCCGGCTTGCATTGGACCTGAAATTGGACGGCATCATCGCCACCAACACAACGATCGCCCGTACGGGGCTTTCCTCGGCGGCCGGCGACGTGGAAAAGTGCGGAGCCGGCGGACTGTCCGGGGCTCCCCTGAAACAACGCTCACTGGAGGTCTTGAAGCGGCTCAAAAACGCCACTGATGATGCGCTGGCTTTGGTGTCAGTTGGTGGCGTGGAGTCCGCCCAGGACGTCCAGGACAGGCTCGACGCAGGGGCCACTCTGGTGCAGGGATACACCGCGTTCCTGTATGAAGGACCGTTCTGGGCCGCACGGATCAACAGGCAGCTGGCGAAGCGCCGGCACCGCTGACCCTCAGCGTTAAACGCAGGAACCCCGGTGGGCTGACCACCGGGGTTCCTGCGTTTAAGTGGTCCCGCGCGTCAGGACGGGTACTGTCCGCGGCCAACCTGCGGTTTGGGCAGGCGCAGCTTGCGGAACTGCAGGGAGCGCATGGAGCCGTACCAGACGGTTCCGCGTTCCACCTCACCAAACTTCTGGGCCAGGTTCTTCCGGAGCTTGCGGGAGAGGATGAAAACGTCAACGAAGACGGCCAGGAACATCACCCAGAACGCGCCGAGCACGTAGACCATCATGTCGCTTGAGGCCGGAACCACCAAGGACACCAGGACGAAGAGCAGCGCGCCGAACATCAGGTATTCGCCGAGATTGAAGCGCGCATCCACGAAATCCCGGGCAAAACGCTTTTGCGGCCCCTTGTCCCGCAGCGGGAGGAACCTCTCATCTCCGGTGTCCAGCGCGCGGCGCATCTTCAAGCGCTGGTCCTGGACAGCCTGGCGTTCGGCGGCCTTGGACGCCTTGCGGTCCTCCGGCACCAGCGGACGCTTACGGGCAGCTTCCTGGGCCTTCCGGGTGGGGGTCGGGGCACCCTTGCCCACCGCGCTGTTCTGCCGGGCTGCCGCTTCCGCTGCCTGCTGGTCTACTGTTTCCTGCGCCGAGGGCGCTTCTTTTCTACGTCCGAACACCTGACAAGAATACCTTGCGGGAACACGCCCGCCGCCTGTCCGCCCGGCTGCAGGCAGCCTGCGGCCTAATGTGACGGGGGTAATGTTTTGGCCATGACTTCATCACCTGCGGCGACCCCGCACACCACTGCAGATACATCAGGACAGGGCGCTGCCAGCTGGACGGACGATCTCCGTTCGGCGGTGGACCGGTCCTTCGACCAGACCGTCGCCCGGCTCAAGGATCTGGTGGCCATTCCAGGCATTGCCTGGCCCAGTTTTGACCGCACCCCGCTCGAACGCAGCGCGGACGCCGTCGCCGCCCTGGTCCGTGAAGCAGGATTGCCCGAGGTCCAGGTCCTGACCGTTAACAAAGAGGACGGCACCCCCGGCGGCCCCGCCGTCGTCGCCCGCCGCCCTGCGGCGGAAGGGAAGCCGACCATCCTGCTCTACGCCCACCACGACGTCCAGCCTGTGGGTGACGAAGCCCTGTGGGAGACCGCGCCATTCACCGCCGTCGAAAAGGACGGCCGGCTGTACGGGCGCGGCGCCGCCGACGACAAAGCCGGCATCATGGCGCACATTGCCGCCTATGCCGCCGTCTCCGAGGTCTTTTCCGACTCCCTCGGACTCGGCGTGACCTTCTTCATCGAAGGCGAGGAGGAAGCCGGCTCGCCAACGTTCCGTTCCTTCCTGGAGGCCAACCGCGAACTGCTGCGCGCTGACGTCATCGTTGTTGCGGATTCCAGCAACTGGAAAGTCGGGATACCGGCGTTGACCACCAGCCTCCGCGGACTGGTTGACGGCGTCATCGAGGTCCAGGTCCTCGAACATGCCGTGCATTCGGGCATGTTCGGCGGCCCCGTCCTCGACGCACCGACCCTGCTGTCCCGCCTGATCGCCACCCTTCACGACGACGACGGGAACGTCGCCATCGAGGGGCTGGTCGCCACCGACACAGCGTCCGTCGAGATGCCCGAGGCCGACTACCGCGCCGATGCGTCGGTCCTGGACGGAGTGCGCCTCGCCGGCACCGGAAGCATCGCCTCACGGCTGTGGACCAAACCCGCGTTGTCAATCATCGGGTTCGACGCGCCCGGCGTCGATGTTGCCTCGAACACCCTGATTCCGCGGGCACGGGCCAAGTTCAGCCTCCGGCTGGCGCCGGGGCAGGCGCCGGCGGAGGCCATGGAAGCGGTGCGCCGCCACGTGGAAGCGAACGCCCCCTTCGGCGCGAAGGTGGTCTTCACGCCGGGGGAGGCCGGGAATCCATTCCGCACCGACACCTCTTCGGCCGCCGCTTCGCTGGCCATGTGGGCCCTGGGCGAGGCCTGGGGAGTTCCCGCCGTCGAAACCGGGATAGGCGGTTCCATCCCGTTCATCGCCGACCTGACGGAGGTCTACCCTGATGTGCAGATCCTGGTGACGGGTGTGGAGGACCCTGATTCCCGCGCCCACAGCGCCAACGAATCCCTGCACATCGGGGACTTCCGCAACGCCGTCCTGGCTGAAGCCTTGATGCTGGCCCGGCTCAACAGCGAAGGCCTGGCCTAGGCGGCGCTCCCAGGGAACAACCGGCAGGTTTTGACGGTTACGTCAGGAGTTAGAGCTACAGGACTGCCGCGCGTAGCATGTAGCTATAGCCCATACCGTATTTGTAGGGGCAGGCGCCGTTACGGCGACGCCGCCAGACCGTCCTAAGAAGGTAGGCCAATGAGCACCTCAACCAACGAAAACAGCACCGCCACCACCGTGGCCAGCGACGAACTGCCCGTTCACGAGGTCAACCTGACCGATGTCGCCGCCGGCAAGGTGCGCAGCCTCCTCGAGCAGGAAGGCCGCACGGACCTGCGCCTGCGCGTTGCCGTGCAGCCCGGTGGCTGCTCAGGGTTGATTTACCAGCTCTACTTCGACGAACGGCTCCTCGATGGTGACGCTGTCCGCGACTACGACGGAGTGGAAGTCGTCGTCGACAAGATGAGCGTGCCGTACCTGAGCGGTGCAAGCATCGACTTCGAGGACACCATCTCGAAGCAGGGTTTCACCATCGACAATCCGAACGCCGGCGGCTCCTGCGCCTGCGGCGATTCATTCCACTAAGCCGGTTATTTCGCCTGATGTCGGCGCCGGGCTTCCAGCCGTTTAAAACGGCACGGGGGCTCGGCGCCGACATGTGGGCGAAACGCCCGGCGGAGCGGTAAGCTCTACATCGAGTAGTAAAACTTTTTTGTGCCCGGAGCGCCGATAGCTGCCCGGACAACAGCAACAAGTAGGAAGGGCCGTCTGTGAGTTCGCAGAACCGAACCGGCAGCCGACGCAAAACGATCACCACGATCTCAAGCTTGGCTATTGCCGGCGCGTTGGTTTTGACCGGATGTTCGCCAGAGGTAGAGAAAGGGTGGATGCCCACTGAACGTGGCACCACCAGCAACACCGACCGCATCATGGACCTCTGGGTCAACTCCTGGATTGCTGCGCTCGTGGTGGGCACCATTACGTGGGGCCTGATCATCTGGTGCCTGGTCGCTTACCGGCGCCGCAAGGGAACGGTTGGCTTCCCCCGCCAGACCAGCTTCAATCTCCCGCTGGAAGTCTTCTACCTCACCATCCCGATCTTCATGGTCCTGGTGTTCTTCTACTTCACCGACCGCGACCAGCAGGCGATCGATGACCGTTCGCAGCCGGCCGACGTCGTCGTGGACGTCCGCGGCAAGCAGTGGGCCTGGGACTTCAACTACAAGTCCGGCGAGGTCATCCAGGAAGACGTGTACGAGGCCGGCGTCCAGGCCCACCTCACCGGCAACACCATTGACAAGGAACAACTCCCCACCCTGTACCTGCCGGTGAACAAGTCTGTCGACCTGGAACTCAACTCGCGCGATGTCATCCACTCCTTCTGGGTTCCAGCCTTCCTGCAGAAGCGTGACATGATTCCCGGCAAGACCAACTACATCCGCTTCACGCCCACTAAAGAGGGCACCTACGACGGCAAGTGTGCCGAGCTCTGCGGGGAGTACCACTCCGAAATGCTGTTCCGCGTCAAGGTGGTGTCTGAACCTGAGTTCCAGGCCCACATGGACGAACTTAAGGCGGCCGGCAACACTGGTCTACTCGGCAACGAGTATGACCGCAACCCAAACGTGAACGAGATGAAGTAAGGGGAGCGACGTGGCTACGTACACTCAATCCGCACCAGCGGGGGTCCTGACAGCTCCCGTGGTTCCGAAATCCAAAGGACGCATCGTCGTCAACTGGATCACGTCCACCGACCACAAGACCATCGGGTACATGTACCTGATCGCGAGCTTCGTGTTCTTCTGCCTGGGCGGTGTCATGGCGCTGCTGATCCGCGCCGAGCTGTTCGAGCCCGGCATGCAGATCCTGCAGACCAAGGAACAGTACAACCAGCTGTTCACCATGCACGGCACCATCATGCTGTTGATGTTCGCCACCCCGCTGTTCGCGGGGTTCGCCAACGTGATCATGCCGTTGCAGATCGGCGCCCCGGACGTGGCGTTCCCGCGCCTGAACGCGCTGGCCTTCTGGTTCTTCCTGTTTGGCTCCACCATCGCGGTGTCCGGGTTCATCACCCCGCAGGGCGCTGCCTCGTTTGGCTGGTTCGCTTATGCGCCACTGTCCAACACCACCTTCAGCCCCGGCATTGGCGGTGACCTGTGGGTCTTTGGCCTGGCGCTGTCCGGTTTCGGAACCATCCTGGGTGCTGTCAACTTCATCACCACCATCATCTGCATGCGTGCGCCCGGCATGACCATGTGGCGGATGCCCATCTTCACCTGGAACACCCTGATCACGGCGATCCTGGTCCTCATGGCGTTCCCGCCGCTGGCCGCCGCCCTGTTTGCCTTGGGCGCGGACCGGAAGTTCGGTGCCCACATCTTCGATCCGGAAAACGGCGGCGCCATCCTCTGGCAGCACCTGTTCTGGTTCTTCGGCCACCCTGAGGTGTACATCATCGCGCTGCCGTTCTTCGGCATCGTGTCGGAGATCTTCCCCGTGTTCAGCCGCAAGCCGATCTTCGGCTACAAGGGCCTGGTCTACGCCACGATTGCCATTGCAGCACTCTCTGTGACGGTGTGGGCCCACCACATGTACGTCACGGGCGCCGTCCTGCTGCCGTTCTTCTCATTCATGACCATGCTCATCGCGGTGCCCACGGGCGTGAAGTTCTTCAACTGGATCGGCACTATGTGGGGCGGGTCGCTGACCTTCGAGACTCCCATGCTGTGGAGCATCGGCTTCATGATCACGTTCCTCTTCGGCGGTCTCACCGGGATCATCCTGGCTTCCCCGCCACTGGACTTCCAGGTCTCGGACACCTACTTTGTGGTGGCGCACTTCCACTACGTGGTGTTCGGCACCGTGGTGTTCGCCATGTTCGCAGGGTTCTACTTCTGGTGGCCCAAGTGGACCGGCAAGATGCTCAATGAGCGCCTGGGCAAGATCCATTTCTGGATGCTCTTCCTGGGTTTCCACGGCACCTTCCTGATCCAGCACTGGTTGGGAGTATCCGGGATGCCGCGGCGCTACGCCGACTACCTGGTGGAGGACAACTTCACCTGGATGAACCAGTTCTCCACCATCTCGTCCTTCGTCCTTGGCGCATCCTTGATTCCGTTCTTCTGGAACGTCTACATCACCTGGCGGAATGCTGAAAAGGTCCAGGTTGATGACCCGTGGGGCTTCGGTGCTTCGTTGGAATGGGCCACGTCATGCCCGCCGCCGCGCCACAACTTCACCTCGCTCCCCCGGATTCGCTCCGAGCGCCCCGCGCTGGACCTGCACCACCCGGAACTCCGCCAGGTTCATACCGTCGATTCGCCGGCACCCGCAGCAGCGACCCTCGGAAACGCTGACCAGAAGGACACCGCACAGTGAAAATCGAATCTTGGATCTTTGGCTCTGGAGTCTTCTTCTTCGTCCCCGTCGCTCTGGTCTACGGCTTCCTGACCAACTGGGGTGAGTGGGTAGGAACCTTGGGCATCCTGCTTGTCGGTGGACTTGCCGGCATGATCGGGGCATACCTTGGTTTCACTGGAAAGCGTGTGGGCCTTCGTCCCGAGGACCGCAGCGACGCTGAAATCCACGAAGGTGCCGGCGAACAGGGGCACTTCAGCCCCTGGAGCTGGTGGCCCCTGGTCCTGGGCATCGCGTGCGCCACGGGCTTCCTGGGCCTGGCAGTAGGCATCTGGATCACGTTCATCGCAGGCGGCATCGCCGTTGTGGCCCTTGTTGGCTGGGTGTACGAGTACAGCCGCGGCGACCACGCTCATTGAGCAAGCAAACGAATAACGACGTCGGGCCCCACCAGTTTGGTGGGGCCCGACGTCGTTATCTGCGTTCCAGGGACCTCTACGCGGCCCCCTGCGACTCTAAAAACGCCCGAAGCTGCCGGAGGGCGTTCTCGGCCTTCTCGCGCCCCACGGCGTCTTCCAGTTCGTTCTCGCTGATTGACAGTTCCACTTCACAACCTTGGGGGAAGTCAGCGGTCATCACCTGAAGCAGGGAACGCGCGTCCACCCTGCCGGCACCGGCCTTGCTGATGCTGACCGGCAGCCCCGTGTCCGTGACGGCCCGAACGAATACCGCCGCAGAACGTGCATGCAGGCCCACGGGCGCTGCCACCACGGCCTTCATTGTTGGCAAAGGGACTCCTTTTTCGAACGACGGCCCCCTCCGTCAATTGGCAAGTTTCCAGACCAAATATAGCTTCCAGTCCGGCTGCTGCGCGAAAGACTGCCGCGGTCCGGGGCTGGTCTAGACCGTCCTAAAATTGAGGGGACACCCAACGGCAGGAGAACGATCATGGCAGCCGGCGCCGCCGCAATCACGGGGGAAATCGACCGCACCAGCGGAACGGCCATCTACGTGCAGCTTCGCGAGATCCTTCGTACGTACATCTCGCAGTCGTGCCCGCCAGGTTCGGCCCTGCCGTCGGAACGGGACCTGGCAGAGCGGTTTGGGTTGGCCCGGATGACAGTGCGGCAGGCCATCGATGCCTTGGTGGGGGAGGAGGTCATCGAGCGGGTGGTTGGCCTGGGGACATTCGTCCGCCGGCCGAAACTCGACCTGCAGGTCAAGCTCACGTCCTACAGCGAAGAAATGCAGCGGCGTGGCATGGTGCCTGCCGCCAAGGTCCTCAGCTTCGAACAGATTGGCGCCAGCGCCTTCCTTGCCCGCGAGTTGCAGCTTGATGAGGGCACCCCGCTGGTCCGCTTCCGCCGGCTGCTCCTTGCGGACGGGGAGCCCATGAGCGTGGACGAGAACTTCATCCCGGCGCATCGGGTCCCGGGCCTGCTCGACGGCGAGCCGCCCACGTCGCTCTACAACGTCCTCAGCGAGCAGTACGGGCTGGTTATGGAGTGGGGCGAGGACATGATCGAGGCGACTGCCGCATCACCCTCCACGGCGCGCCTGCTCAACGTGGAAGTCGGGGCCCCATTACTGAAGATCCAGCGGCATGCCTTTGTCGCCAGGGCGATGGTTGACTACTCGGTGTCCTACTACCGCGCTGACCGGTACAAGCTGTGGGTGCCACTGCAGCGGCCCGGAGCCCGGCGGGCCCGCAACCACTAACCAAACCGCCCTTGGCCAACCCCTCCACCAGCCGGCAGCCCGAAGGCCCCTTTCGTGGGCTGGGGCAGGCAACAGCCCAGGAAACGGGTAAGGCCCGATCCGTATGGATCGGGCCTTTCCCGTTTGGGCGGGAAACCTAGTGCGTCAGGCTCTTGCTTCCTTCTGCCGATTCAACAGCTTCGTGGCCGTGGCCGTGAGCGGCCTCAAGTTCAGCAGGCGTGGCCGGGGCGACGCGGTCCTCGAAGAACCAGCGGGAGAGGAGTGCGCGGCGCTTTTCCTTGCGGGTGACGACGCCGTGCTCGTTGGGTAAGGCCGGAAGGACCTGAGGTGACTCAAAGCCAACCAGCTTGTAGCGCTTGTACTCATCCAGCGGTGCGTGGACCTCAATGAATTCACCGTGGGGGAGCCGGACAATACGGCCCGTCTCCCGGCCGTGGAGGGCAATCTCACGGTCCTTGCGCTGCAGCGCAAGGGCGACCCGCTTGGTGACCACGAACGCGATAACCGGTCCGATGAAGAACAGTGCGCGCAGCCAGTAAGTGACGTCGTTCAGCGAAACACCGAAGTGTGTCGCGATGAGGTCGGAACCGGCAGCGGCCCACATAACGCAGTACCAGACGAAACCTGCCATGCCGATGGCGGTACGCGTCGGGGCGTTCCTTGGACGGTCCAGGACGTGGTGTTCCCGGTCGTCCTTGGTCACCCAGCGTTCAATCCACGGGTACATGAACATCACGGTGAACAGGATTCCGGCCGGTACCAGGGCCGGCAGCAGGACGTTGAACGTAAAGACGTATCCGAAGAAGACCTGCTCGACGCGCCAATTGCCCAGGGTACCCGGCATCAGTCGCAACGCGCCGTCCACAAAGCCGATGTACCAGTCAGGCTGGGTTCCGGCGGACACAGGGGAGGGGTCGTACGGACCGTAGTTCCAGATCGGGTTGATGGTAAAGAACGCTGCCATCAATGCGATCACGCCGAAGACGATGAAGAAGAATCCGCCGGCCTTTGCTGCGTAGACAGGACCCAGGGGGTAACCGACGACGTTGTTGTCGTTGCGTCCCGGGCCGGGGTACTGCGTGTGCTTGTGGACGACGACCATGAACAGGTGCAGGACGATCATGAGCAGGATCAGTGCCGGCACCAGCAGGATGTGCAGCATGTACAGGCGGCTGATGATGGCGGTGCCGGGGAATTCCCCACCGAACAGGAAGAACGAGATGTACGTTCCGATGACCGGGATCGACTTGATGACACCGTCGATGATGCGCAGGCCGTTGCCGGACAGGAGATCGTCGGGGAGTGAGTAGCCGGTGAAGCCTGCGGCCATCGCCAGGATCAGCAGGACACTGCCGACGACCCAGTTCATTTCACGGGGACGCCGGAACGCGCCGGTGAAGAAGACCCTCAGCATGTGGACTGCGATTGATGCCACGAACAGCAGAGCTGCCCAGTGGTGCACCTGGCGCATGAAAAGTCCGCCGCGGATGTCAAAGGAGATGTTCAGCGAGGAGCTGTACGCCACGGACATCTCCACGCCCTTCAGGGGGACGTAACCGCCGTCGTAACGGGTCTCCGCCATGGAAGGATCGAAGAAGAACGTCAGGAAGGTGCCTGACAGCAGCAGGATGACGAACGAGTACAGCGCCACTTCACCGAACATGAACGACCAGTGGTCCGGGAAGACCTTGCGGCCGAACTCGCGGAGGATCCCTGACCCGCCGACACGTGAGTCGACGAAGTCGGTGATCCGGCCTGTCTTGGTTTTGGCGACGAAAGCCGGCTCAGCTGTTGATGCTGCGCTCATGCGAATCACGCTCCCAGTAACTTGGTCCTACGGGTTCATGGAAGTCGCTGGTAGCGACGAGGTAGCCCTCGTCATCAACTGCGATGGGCAGCTGGGGGAGAGGACGGCTGGCGGGGCCGAAGATCACCTTGCACTCTTGGGTGAGGTCAAAGGTGGACTGGTGGCACGGGCACAGCAGGTGGTGCGTCTGCTGCTCATACAGAGCAACGGGGCAGCCAACGTGGGTGCAGATCTTCGAGTAGGCAACTATGCCGTTGTAACCCCACTCTTCGCGGCCCTTGGACGGGTTCAATGACGCGGGGTCCAGGCGCATGAGCAGCACAACGGACTTTGCCTTCTCGTTGAGCTTGCCTTCCTCGAGTTCGTTCAGGCCTTCCGGGATGACGTGGAAGGCCGAACCAATGGTGACGTCCGAGGCCTTGATGGGAGTTCCGTCAGGGTCACGGGTCAGGCGCTTGCGCTTTCCGTCCTGGGGAGCCCACATGGTGTGTGCCAGCTTGTCGTCCGGACGGGGTCCAAGGTCAGCAAAGATGGCGACGGCGGGAAGCGGGGCAAGCGCCACAGCACCGAGCAGGGTGTTGCGGATCAGCGGACGGCGCTTGATGCCGGTCTCTTCCACGATGTCGTCGACGATGCGGACCGCCGCTTGACGGTCCTCTTCGTAGCGGATCGCGTGGCGTTCTTCGGAGACTTCGTGATCGGGCATCAGGGCCTTGGCCCAGTGCACGATGCCGGTACCGATACCGAGCATGGCGAAGGCAGTGCCCAGGCCGAGCAGGGCGTTCTGGAGCCGGATGGTGGCGATGCTGGAGTCATCTCCCAGATCAATGGCGAAGTACGCCACCAGGAAGATCAGGGTTCCAACAACAGAAATGCCAAATAGTAAGGCGACCTGCCGTTCTGCCCGCTTTGCGGCCTTCGGGTCCGTGTCAGCCAGGCGCAAACGATGCGGGGGAATTCCAGGGTCCTGGAATTTCTCCACCTCATTCTGACCAGCCGTAGCTACGGTGCCCGAGTGGTTCGGACTGCCGTCACTATGGTTGCCCATGATTCGCCTCATCCTTCTCTCGTCCCGGCTTTCGCCGGATTAGTTTCCAATATTATGCTGCTGGCTGCGCAGCAGAAGTTCTTGTGCTTCGCCTGCGATGTCAGGATGTTCTGGAGGTCAGCCAGATAGTGAAGGCGATGATGACGCCCAGACCGGCCACCCAGACGAACAGCCCTTCAGCGACGGGACCAAGCGATCCCAGATTGGCGCCGCCCGGTGAACCGGTGGACTCGATCTGCTTCAGGAAGGTGATGATGTCCTTCTTGCCCTCAGGGGTGATGTTGGCATCGTTGAAGACGGGCATGTTCTGTGGGCCCGTGACCATGGCCTCGTAGATGTGCTTGCCGGAGACGCCGGCCAGGGCGGGAGCGAACTTACCACGGGTCAGTGCGCCACCGGCAGCGGCGGCGTTGTGACACATAGCGCAGTTGGTACGGAAGAGCTCGCCACCGGCCGCGGCGTTGCCGCCACCGCTTGTCAGGTCCGTCTCAGGGATCGCCGGGCCGGCTCCCAGGGAAGCCACGTAGGCTGCAAGCTGTTGGGTCTGTTCATCGTTGAACTGGGCCGGCTTCTTCATAGCCTGGGGACCGTTCATCTGCAGCGGCATTCGGCCAGTGCCCACTTGGAAGTCAACAGCAGCAGCACCGACGCCCACCAGAGAGGGGCCGGCGTTGGAGCCACTGGCACCCATGCCGTGGCAGGTGGCGCAGTTCGCGGCGAACAGCTTGCCGCCCTCTTCAACGTCGCTTGCGCTTGCGGTGGTGCTCGCCTTGGCCTCATTCATGGAGGTTGCCACGGCGTACAGCCCACCCGTTATGAGGAGCCCCATCAGAAGCAGCGCTATTGCTGCAAGAGGGTGTCGCCGCTTTTGTGAGAGTGCCTTCACGTGGTGCTTCCTTTATTCGATCCTGCGCCGGCTCCGGGAGCCGCTACCTGAAATTCTGCCTCTTGTAGAAAAAGAATCAAAGCTGGCTACTTGAGTACGTAGATGACCAAGAAGAGGCCGATCCATACGACGTCAACGAAGTGCCAGTAGTAAGAGGTGACGATCGCAGACGTTGCTTCGAAGTGTCCGAACTTCTTCGCCGCAAAGGACCGGCCCATGATGAGCAGGAAGGCGATCAGGCCGCCGATAACGTGGAGGCCGTGGAAGCCGGTGGTCATGTAGAAGGCAGAGCCGTAAGCGTTGGAGGAGAGCGAGACGTGCTCGGAGACCAGCATCGCGTATTCGGTGGTCTGGCCGGCAACGAAGAACGAACCCATGAGGAAGGTTAGCGTGAACCATTCATTCATTCCCCAACGGGCGAACTGAAGGGCACCTCCGGTACGCCGGGGCTGCAGCCGCTCTGCAGCGAATACGCCCATCTGGCAAGTAAAGGAACTGGCTACTAGGACGATCGTGTTGACGAGCGCAAAGGGGAAGTTGAGCTTGGCTGTCTCTTCCGCCCACATCTCACCACTCGTGGAGCGGAGCGTGAAGTACATGGCGAAAAGACCGGCGAAGAACATCAACTCGCTGGACAGCCACACAACGGTTCCGACGGAAACCATGTTGGGGCGGTTCAGCGTGGGGTGCGCCGGGGTACTGGGGGCATGGGTCGCAGATGTCACATAGACATTATGTCTGTAAAAGTCCGTGCTGCCCAACGCAAACCGCCTTTTCGGGGGACTTTTTCTACAAAGCCGCGAAATCGCCGGGAAAAGTTCCCACCGCCGTTCACATTGGTCAGTGCCTGCCATCGCTCGATAGCATCAGCACGTGACTTCACAGGCATCTGCAGCGTCCGGCAACACCTGGCCCCGGCTGATCTCAACGCTCATCAAGGGCACTGACCTCACTGCGGAGAACACCTCCTGGGCCATGGACACCATCATGTCCGGGGAAGCAACACCGGCCCAGATCGCCGGATTCCTCGTGGCACTCAGCGCCAAGGGGGAGACAGTGGCCGAGCTCTCCGGCCTGGTGGAAGCCATGCTGGCCCACGCCAAGCCGGTGGCAATCTCCGGGGAGAAGCTCGATATCGTCGGCACCGGTGGTGACCAACTTAACACTGTCAACATCTCGACGATGGCCGCCCTGGTAGCGGCGGGTGCCGGCGCCAAGGTCGTCAAGCACGGCAACCGGGCGGCGTCGTCGTCGTCCGGCTCTGCCGATGTGCTCGAGGCGCTCGGTGTCCGCCTTGACCTGCCTATCGACCGGGTGGCACGCAATGCGGAGGAAGCCGGCATCACGTTCTGCTTTGCCCAGGTCTTCCACCCCTCCTTCCGGCACACGGCCGTTCCCCGGCGCGAGCTGGCGATTCCCACCGCGTTCAACTTCCTGGGGCCTCTGACGAACCCCGCCAACGTACAGGCGTCGGCCGTCGGCGTTGCCAACGCAAGGATGGCGCCCCTCGTGGCCGGCGTCCTGGCGCGGCGGGGGAGCAGGGGATTGGTGTTCCGGGGGAACGACGGCCTCGACGAACTGACGACAACCGGTCCGTCGACCGTGTGGGAATTCCGCGACGGTGCCGTCAGCGAGCTCCGTTTCTCACCTGAAGACCTGGGCATCAGCCTGGCCACCGTGGAACAACTGCGCGGGGGAGACGCCACTGCAAATGCCGGTGTGGTCCGGGATGTGCTCTCCGGGAAGCCAGGTCCGGCCCGGGACGCGGTCCTGGTCAACGCGGCCGCCGGCCTGGTCGCCTTCGATCTCGACGCAAGTGGTCCGTTCCTGGCCCGTATGCAGGCGGCTTTCGTACGGGCGGCGGACTCAATCGATTCCGGTGCAGCCGCTGCGGTGCTGGACCGCTGGGTTTCGCTGTCCCGCGCCTAGGTCCGCCTACTGTTCGAAGCCAAGCGAGAATGCGGCGTCCAAGTCGTGCTGCGAGTAGGCGCGGAAGGCAATATGCGTGGTGGTGTGGACCACTGCTGGCACCTTGGAGAGCTTGTCAGCGATGACGTCTGCCAGGTCCTCGTGCCTTGGCACCCTCGCCACGGCGATAAGGTCCCATTCCCCGGTGACGGAGTACACCTCGCTGATGCCCTCAATGGCCGATATTTCCTCGGCCGTCTCCGGAATGCGTGCGGCGTCAGTCTTGATCAGAACAAATGCGGTGACCACGTTTGAACCCCTTCAATCAGTTCCGCCGCGGCTAAGCCCGGCAGCTGTTTCCCTGCTGCCAGCCTATTACACGGGCGGGCATCTTCCGGATGCCTTCCAGGCTGGGGATTTCCCCGTTGAGCTGAGGCTTCACCTGCGACGCAGGCGTACCACGCCGGCAAGCAGCAGCCGGTAGCCCACCAGGAAAACTGCCAAGGCCAATGTGGCCACGATGATGAAGGGGAGGACCACGGTCTGGGCGGTGAGCGCCCGGAGGACCATTCCACCGACCAGGCTGCCAACCCATACGGGAACTCCTGCACGGAGTGCTGACAGTGGATTCCTCCATGCCCGTGCTGCCATCCAGCCGGCGGCTGCGCCGGCAAGGAATGGCCACGCTGTGAGCAAGACACCCAGGACCGGTTCTTCCCGGTGGTGGGCATCGCGTCCAATTGCCGCAAATGCCAGGATGAGGATGAGGTCAGCCGCGGCGGCAAGGATAACGGTTCGCGCCACAACTGATGGTGCAGGCTTCGTCTTGAGGGAATCCATGGCTTTCACTCTAGCTGTCCGGGGCAGCATGAGCAGCTGCCGGGCTGGTAGGCAGGGCCAGGGGAGTGGGGTGGTCAGGGTGCCTCCGGAAGGGGGTCGCCGGCAGGCGCTCGGCGCACCTTGCGGACAAGCCAGCTCGCCTCCCAGCTGAGCTGGTACCCGGCGTCACCATCCCACTCAACGAGGACGTCTGTGACTGTATGTGCGATGGCGATGGCCCGCAGTGACCGGACCTTAACCGGGGCCGGCCGCAGTAGCAGGATCGGACGTCCCGGAGCCCGCTTCAGGGCTTCCCCCCGCAAATGGCTATGACACGCCTGCCCGTTCGCGGGGCAGGCTGGGCAATGTTGAAGGCAGGCAAATTCTCGCATCGGGCGTCCTGGGAGACGTGGGGGTGTGGGGCGCCGGCGCCAGCTTCATGAAAAGGACGGCATCCGAGGAACCGCTCCACCGTGTGGCCCGCAGCAGGCCTTTCGGCTTGCCGCCATGTGCAACAGGATAGGACCGCAAAGAGCCGCCGCACACCAGTCGCAGCTACCTATTTGCTGCAATGGCGGGTGTTGTCTCTTCGAAGCAGTTATGGGGGCATGCAGTAATGTCGGCAGGGATCGACGTCACTCCCTGCATCCGGAGAGATAGTGAACAAACCGTTATGGATCTGCACGCTGGTCGGGGCCGCTATGGGATTCAGCCTGGGCCTGGCTCTGTTTCAGAGCCCTTTCTGGGGTTGCGCCGTGGGGCTCGCGCTCGGAGGCGTGGTTGGGGCCTCCATACGCCGGCGCCACTGAGCGTCCGCCAAAATCGGGAGCCGGGAGAGGGCTGCGAAGCGCTCCAGTCCAGGCTCTCCGAAAACGTTACTTTACATAATGTAGATTATCGGCGCTTTGGGAATCTCCGGGAGCGGGGCGGATCCCCAAGGCCCAATCCCGCGAATCGGCTGGTCAATCGGCACGGGGCCCATTGTCTTTGGTGCGGCGCGCGTCAAGAATGAACCAATGACGGCCTACGTGTGTTCCCTGGAAACTGCAGTCCCGACGACCAAGCTGATCCAGTCCGAAGCCCGCGATGTCTTCGCTGCGCAGCCGGGATTGTCGCGTCTGGGATCCCGGCTGGTGAACACCTGCTTTGACGGTGCAGCCATCGAGACACGGTTTACCGCCGTAGAGGAAATGACGAACGCATCCCGCTCGGACAACCCGCAGTTCTACGACCAGGAATCCGGACTCCTGCTGAATCCCAGCACCAAGGTCCGCAACGATATCTTTGCCCGGGAAGCCACGAAGCTTTTCATTGAGGCAGCCCGCGCTGCCCTGGCGGCCGTCCCGGATCTTGGTTTACTTGACATAACTCACCTCATCACTGTTTCATGCACTGGATTCTTCAACCCCGGCCCGGACTATAAGGTGGTCCGGGAGCTGGGGCTGAACCCGGCCGTCCAGCGGTACCACTTGGGCTTCATGGGCTGCTACGCGGCATTTCCCGCATTGCGCGCCGCAAAGTTGTTCTGCGAGGCCGATCCCAAGGCCGTCGTCCTGGTTGTCTGCGCGGAACTGTGTTCCCTGCACGTGCGCACGTCCAACGATCCCGATGCCATCATGGGTTCAGCGCTGTTCGCCGACGGAGCCGCTGCCGCCGTCGTCACGGCCCGGCCCGGAGCCCACGACACCGCTTTGCTCGCCCTGGACCACTTCGAAACGGTCCTCACCCCTGTCGGCGAAGACTCGATGGCCTGGAACATCGGCAACAACGGGTTCGAAATGGTGCTCGGCAACTACGTGCCCCACATCATCGACGAACACATTGTGGGCGCCCTGGAGCCCCTGCTGGCACGGGAACCGGAACTGGCGGCACTCCCCTACACCTCAATCCCCCACTGGGCCATCCATCCGGGCGGCCGCAGCATCCTGGACAAGGTCGAGTCCCGGCTTGACCTCACGGAGGAGCAGCTGGTGCCCGCCCGCGAAATCCTTCGCAACTACGGGAATATGAGCAGCGCCACGGTGCTTTTCGTCCTCAAGCACATCCTGGAACAACCACTCCGGGACGGAACCGGCGGGGGTGAACGCATTTGTTCCATGGCCTTCGGCCCGGGACTCACCGTGGAAACAGGCCTGTTTACCAAGCTCCGTCAGGCCGTTGCAAGACACGGAAAAACGTCCGATGCGGCCACCGCCGAGGCAGCCACAGTCGGCTGACCGGGTCCGGGCGATGGATTTCATGCTGGCCCGCCGCGCTGCTGCTGCCGTCGAGCAGATGGACCGCGCCGACTGTGATGCCCGGCTTTTGGACAACACCTACCGCCAGTTCGGCGTCATCAACAGAGTCTTGTCCGGGTGGCGGGGACTGTACGCGAGGGAGCTTCGGCCCATCGTTCCGCCACAGCCGCGCCCGCTGACCATCCTGGATGTCGGATGCGGCGGCGGCGACCTCGCCGTCATGCTCTCCCGCTGGGCCGCCCGGGACGGGAAAGAGATGCACATCACGGGAATCGACCCGGATCCCCGAGCCGCCCGCTTTGCCCGGCAGCGTGCTGCTGCCTCCGGTGTGGACTTCCGGCAGGCCCACAGCAGCGACCTCGTCCGCGAGAAGGCCCGGTTCGACGTCGTCATTTCCAACCATGTCCTGCACCATCTGTCTCCCGAAGAGTTCCGGCACCTGCTGGCAGATTCGGAAATCCTCGCGGAAAGGACATCGCTGCATAACGACCTCATCCGCAGCCCGGCAGCCTTCGCCCTCTTCAGCGTTGCCGCGCTGCCGTTCCGGCGCTCCTTCATCCGCGAGGACGGCCTGACTTCCATCCGGCGCAGCTATAAACCCGCTGAATTGTCCGCCGCCGCTCCCCCGGGCTGGTTCGTGGAACGGTCGTCTGCATTCCACCACGTCCTGACGTGGCGACATGGCTGAGCTGGCTGCCGATGTTGTCATCGCCGGCGGCGGCCCTGTTGGGCTGTTCCTTGCCGGGCTCCTGCTCCAGGAGGGCGTCACCGTCAAGGTGCTGGAACAGCATACGTCACGGAACCAGCACACCCGGGCCATCGGTATCCACCCGCCGGCGCTGCAGGCACTTAGCCGGATCGGCGTGGTACCAGCCTTGGTTCGGGAGGGTGTCCGGATCCGTGAAGGCGTCGCCCTGAGCAGGGGAAGGACAGTCGGCACCATGGCTTTCGGCACTGTGTCCGCCAATTTTCCCTTTGTCCTTGCGCTGCCCCAGTTCAGGACGGAGCAAATCCTGGCGGACCGCGTGCTGGCCTTGGACCCGAACGCCCTGGTCAGGGGCGCAACCGTTACGGGGTTCACTGACGACGGCGCCGGGGTCACCGTCGCGTTCGAGTCCCCGGATCATCCATCGCTCGCGCCGGCCCGGGCCACGGCCGCACTGCTGGTGGCCGCGGACGGTGCCCGCTCCCGGCTCCGGGGCGCCCTGGGCGTGGCTGCCGCCCGCAGGACGTATCAGGACCATTACCTCATGGGGGATTTCGACGACGACAGCGGACTGGGTGAAAAGGCTGCCCTCTTCCTCGAGCAGCAGGGCATCGTGGAATCGTTCCCGCTCCCGGGCGGAATCCGCCGCTGGGTGGTGCGGCTCGACTGCCCGGCCGGTTCCGCAACGGCCACCGACCTGGCCGGCCTGGTGGGCCGGCGAACCGGAATCGTTCCCGACCCGGCCACCACTTCCATGCTGAGCGCCTTCAGCGTCAGTTCGGCCATCGCCGGCCGTACTGTGGCCGGACGGGTAATCCTGCTGGGCGACGCGGCCCATGAAATCAGCCCCATCGGCGGCCAGGGCATGAACCTGGGCTGGCTTGATGCCGAAGCACTCGCCCCGCTGGTTCTCGAGGCGCTCCCCGGCGGCCCTGCGGACAGCCACTTCAGTGACTTCGAAAGGGCCCGGCGAAGGGCAGCGGTCCGTGCGCGCCGCCAGGCCGAAATCAACATGGCGCTCGGCCGGCCCCTGCCGGCTCCGTTGCTTCGAATCCGTACGGCGGCACTCGGTACTGCCGCCTCCATTCCGGCAGTCAACCGGTGGGCAGCCATGCGGTTCACCATGCAATGAACCAGTGGTGGGCCGGGGCGTGCCTAGCGGAAATAGCAGTCGTAGCTGTCCTGGCTCACAATAAAGCCGTCTTTCACCTCAAAGACGGAGGACGTCCTGGCCCGGATGGTCTCGCCGCGATCCCAGTACCGCAGATCCATCAGCAGGGTGGCCGACCAATCGGCTTCCACGGCCACGCGGCCGCCCTCGCATGTCGTCCGACGGACCACGAACTCCTGGTCCTCCACTACCTGGCGGCTCTGGTCAGCACCGGAAAGCACGCCCTCCAGCGTCCGGGTGGATCCCTCCGGTGCCAGCAGGTGCGGCGCTTCCGTGAGGACAAATCCGTCCGAGAGGAACGGGCGGATTTCAGCGGCGCCACCCCCCGCTTCAAGGACACGGATAAACTCCAGGACACGCGCCAGCGGCGAGCCGTGCGCCAACTCATCAACCATGCAATCGACCCTAGCCGAGGTTTCCGCAGGCCGTCCCCCAGTAGGCTGTCATCATGATCCAGAGTGCTCCCCCGACGACTGCCGGACCCGACGAAATCCGCGAGGCCGTGGAGCGGATCCTGTCGACCGGTTCCCTGCCGCCGATCGTCCAGGCCGGCCACCCCGCATTGCGCCAGCAGGCCGCAGAGTTCCACGGCCAACTTTCGGCGGAGCAGCTTGGCCGCCTCATCGAGGTCATGCGCCAGGTCATGCACGAAGCCCCCGGTGTCGGCCTGGCCGCGCCCCAGCTTGGCATCCCGTTGCAACTCGCGGTCCTGGAAGACCTGTACGACGTCGACCCCGGCGCCGCAGCGCTGCGGCACCGGAGCCCGCTGGAATTCCTGGCAATCCTCAACCCCCGCTACACCCCGCAAGGGTCCGGGCAGGCAGCGTTCTACGAGGGATGCCTTTCCCTCAACGGGCTGCAGGCCGTGGTGTCGCGGCCGGACACCGTGCTGCTGGACTACCTGACGCCCGACGGCGCGGCGGAGCAGCGCGTTTTTTCCGGCTGGCAGGCCCGCATCGTCCAGCACGAGACGGACCACCTCAACGGCATCCTCTATATCGACCGTGCCCAGCTCCGTTCCCTCAGCAGCAATGCGGAATATGCGGCCCACTGGGCGGAACCCGGCATCGGCAGGGCAAGCACCGGGTTGGGGTTCGACGCCGGCCCCGCGGGAATATCCCTCGGCTGACCTCGGGCGGGCCACCCTCTGCCCAGTAACGGGCAGCAGGACGGGCAGGCCACCATAAACTGGTGTCCATGCCATCCGCGGACCTCCCCCTCCTGTGCCCCGTCTGCTCGAATCCGTTGGTACTCCTCGGACCCGGCGCCGGGACGCAACCCCGGCTGGCTTGCGCTGCCGGTCACCACTTTGATGCCGCCCGGCAAGGCTACTTCAACCTGCTGGTTGGCAAGGGAACGTCGTTTGAGGCGGACAGCGCCGCCATGGTGCAGTCCCGCGTCAATTTCCTGGGGAACGGCCATTACCTGCCGCTGGCACGCGCCGTAGCTTCCGCCGTCGTCCCTTATCTCTCGGAAACAGGTGCCGCGGTGCTGGATTCCGGAACCGGAACCGGCCATTACCTCCGCGAGATCCTCGACGCCGCGGACGCTGGCGGGCGGCACGTGGCGGCCATCGGCCTGGATATATCCAAGTTTGCGCTGCGCCGCGCCGCGCGGCTCAACCCGGAAGCCATCAACATGGTCTGCGACATCTGGCAGCCCCTTCCGGTGGCCACCGGCTCGGTGGACGCTGTCACGGTGGTGTTTGCCCCGCGGAACCCGGCCGAATTCGCCCGGGTACTGCGCCCTGCCGGGGCGCTGGTGGTGGTGACTCCCCGGCCCGGCCACCTCGCGGAACTTGCCGCGGTCACCGGGATGCTCGGCATCGAAGAGGGGAAGGATGACCGCCTGGCGGAGGGCATGGCCGGCAATTTCGACCTGGACAGCTCCTCCGACGTCGACATAGCCCTCACGTTGACCCGCGCGGCCGCCGCGGACCTTGCCTTCATGGGACCGGCGGGACACCACCTGGATCCCGGGCACATCGCGGAAAGGCTGGAGAGCCGCCCCGAACCCGTGACGGCCGGCGCACGGTTCAGGCTGATGGTGTTCCGGCCCAGGAAACACGGCGCCGCGTAACGACTTGGCCACTATCCCCGGGCCGGCGCCTGCGCCCGGCGCGCTTGCCCGGTCCCCGGACTAGGATGAAAAGACAGTTGCAGGCGGGTCCGCAGACGCGGCTCCCCCGTGACGAAGGGGGAAACAGGATGTTCGAGTGGCTTGGGGAGAACTGGTGGGCGCTGTGGCTCACGGCGTTCCTGGGGTTTGCCGTGATCGAGATGATCACCCTTGACCTATTCTTCATCATGCTCGGTGGCGGCGCTCTTGCCGCCCTGGCAGCTGACTTTGCCGGCGCCGAACCGTGGCTCCAGGTGGTGGTCTTTTGCATCGTATCCCTGCTCATGGTCGCGTTCGTGCGGCCGGTGGCACTCTCGCACCTGAAAAAGGGCCCGTCCGAGCAGCGGACCAACGTTGACCGCCTCATCGGCGAACCCGCAATCGTCATGGAGGCCGTGACCTCGGACGGCGGTTTGGTGAAAATCGGCGGCGATATTTGGAGCGCACGCTCCGCCGCGGGAGTTCTTCCCGCAGGCCAGAAAGTGGTCGTCTCGGCCATTGACGGCGCAACAGCAGTGGTTTCGGTGCCGCCGGCGGCGGCCACCGGCCCTGAAACAGCCTGACATTTGGGGGATAAGGAGTTTTATGGAAAACGCAGGCGGAACCGCACTGGCCGTTGTGTTGGTGGTCCTGATCGTGTTCGTCATCATCGTTTTGGTCCGGTCGGTCCGGATCATCCCGCAGGCACGTGCCGGCGTCGTTGAACGCCTGGGCAAATACCAGCGGACGCTCAACCCGGGGCTGACCATCCTGATTCCTTTTGTGGACCGGCTCCTGCCGTTGCTGGACCTGCGCGAACAGGTGGTTTCCTTTCCACCGCAGCCGGTGATCACGGAAGACAACCTGGTGGTGTCCATCGACACGGTGGTCTATTTCCAGGTCACCGATCCACGAGCCGCCACCTATGAGATCGCCAACTACATCCAGGCGGTGGAGCAGCTCACCACGACAACGCTGCGCAATGTGGTGGGCGGGCTTAACCTCGAGGAGGCCCTGACTTCGCGTGACCAGATCAACGGGCAGCTCCGCGGCGTTCTTGATGAGGCGACGGGCCGCTGGGGCATCCGCGTGTCCCGGGTGGAGCTGAAGGCAATCGATCCGCCCCACTCCATCCAGGACTCGATGGAGAAGCAGATGCGTGCCGAACGCGACCGGCGCGCCGCCATTCTTACCGCCGAGGGGACCAAGCAGTCCGCCATCCTTACCGCTGAAGGACAGCGGCAGGCCGCCATCCTCAAGGCCGAGGGCGAGGCCAAAGCCGCCATCCTCCGGGCAGACGGCGAGTCGCAAGCCATCCAGAAGGTCTTCGATGCGATCCACAAGGGAAACCCGGACCAGAAGCTCCTGGCCTACCAGTACCTCCAGACGCTGCCGAAACTGGCCGAAGGCTCGGCAAACAAGCTGTGGATCATCCCCAGTGAAGTCGGTGAGGCCCTGAAGGGAATCGGAAGCGCCTTGGGAGGGAACGCACCTGAACAGGCGGCGAACGGACTGTTCGACGACGTACCGGCCCAGCGGACCGAGCCCTAACCACACCCGGAAACAGGGAGGGACCCGCGCCGCGGGCCCCTCCCTGTTTTGGTGCCGGCGGCAAAAGGCCCGTATAATTGTGTATTTGTCCGGCAGGATACCACCAGCTGGAACAACACAGCTTCGCAATGCGTTGAATCCAATGATGCAGCACAGTGCACACAAGAGTCCGGCGGCGCATCGTCACCACCGGCAGTCGCGGAGTTTTCATCCGCGAACCGACCAGAGGGAGAAATCATGAGCGATCGCAGCCTGCGGGGCATGCGCCTTGGTGCGCAGAGCATGGAGACCGAGTCCGGAGTTGAGCCGGCTCCGCGCCAGCGGGTCGAGTACCGTTGCGAGGATGGCGAGCAGGTCTTCGTCACGTTCTCCTCCGAGGCGGAAATTCCTCCGGTATGGGTCTCCAAGACCGGCAAGGAAGCGCTCCTGGTAGACGGCGAAAAGCCGGATACGAGCAACGACAAAGCAGTCCGCACCCACTGGGACATGCTGCTGGAACGCCGGTCCCTTCCTGAGCTGGAACAGATCCTTGAGGACCGCCTCACCATTCTGCGCGAACGCCGTGGAGAGCGCCGCTCCGCTTAGGCCACGCAAAAACGAGGGGGCGTCCCCGCACTTCCAGTGCGGGGACGCCCCCTTTCTTTAACCGTGGTAAGGGCTACGAGTTTGTGTTTTTCACTTTGCCGGCGAGCGTGTTCCAGCGAGCCGCGAGTCCCCACTTGGTGACGTTGATCATGGCTTCCACCACGATGTTGCCGCTCATCTTCGAGGCGCCCAGTTCGCGTTCGACGAAGGTGATGGGGCGTTCTTCGATACGGAGGCCGAGTTTGGCGACGCGCCAAGCGAGGTCCACCTGGAAGCCGTAGCCCACCGAATCCACCTGGTCCAGGTTGAGCTTTTCCAAAGTGCTTCGGCGGAAGGCGCGGTAGCCGCCGGTGACGTCCTTGATCCGGAGGCCGAGCATCAGCCGGGCGTACGTGCTGCCCACACGGGAGATTGCCTGCCGGTACAGCGGCCAGTTGACCACGCTGCCGCCGGGGACCCAGCGCGAGCCCATGGCCAGGTCTGCGCCCTGCTCAATGGCTTCAAGGAGTTGCGGGAGCTGTTCGGGCTGGTGCGAGCCGTCGGCATCCATTTCGACGAGGACGTCGTAGCCGGCTTCCAGTCCCCACTTGAAACCTGCGATGTAGGCCGCCCCAAGGCCTTCCTTGCCTTTGCGGTGCAGGACGTGGACCTGGGGATCCTCCGCGGCGAAGCCGTCGGCCAGGGTGCCGGTACCGTCGGGGCTGTTGTCATCGACCACCAGTACGTCCGACGCCGGAACAGCCGTCCGCAGGCGCTGGAGCGTCTTGGGCAGCGATTCCAGTTCGTTGTAGGTGGGAATGATCGTAAGGACGCGCACGAAGGGCCTTTCCTGGTGGAAGTGGTCGGAGCACCTGGTGCCGGGCTGGCCGGCGGTGGGCGCAACTACCCATTATAGGGCGGTAGAAACCTGGCTCAGGAACGCAAGGCCGGGCTGGCAAACAGTTCGGCTCCGTCTTTCACGGTTTGGAGGCACACGGGATCCGAACCCGTGTCCAGCGCCGGCAGCAGCGGGGTCCTGGCACGCGGATCCGTACTCCATGATTGGACCCGGCCGTCAGCCACCTGGACCATCAGTTCTTCCACCTCCCATACGGCGAAACTTGCCGGGGCTCCGGGGACGAGTTGCCCGGCCATCGGGTTGGTGTGCCGGGCGGCCCTCCAGCCGGCGCGGGTGTGGCCCAGGAACGCGGCACGTGCGGAAATTCTTTCGCCCTCGTTGTGGTGCTCCACGCACGCGCGGACACTGGACCAAGGACGCAGCGGGGTCACCGGGCTGTCGCTGCCAAAGCAGACTGGGACCCCTGCTGAGTAGAACGAGGCGAACGGATTCATGGACCGGCTCCGCTCCCCCAGTCGTTGCTCGTAAAGCCCGCCGGGTCCGCCCCAGGCTGCGTCGAACGCCGGTTGGGCGCTCACAGTCACCGAATAGGAAGCCAGTTTTTCGACGGCGGCGGCATCCACCATTTCAACATGCTCGAAGCGGTGGCCGGCGGCACGCACCCGCTGTGCGCCGACCACTTGGGCGGCACGGTCGAGCGCCTCCAGGGCAACGTCCAGCCCGGCGTCTCCAATCACGTGGAAACCGCCTTGGATACCGGCCAGAGAACAGGCGGCGAGATGGGCTGCGGTCTGCTCGACGTCCAGGTACGCAGCGCCGCGCTCGTGGCCCGCGTCGCTGTAACCGGCCCGCAGGGCGGCAGTCCGGGAGCCAATCGATCCGTCAATATTCAGGTCCCCGGCGAGCCCGCGGATGCCACCGCCGAACTGCGCAACGAGGGCGCGGGCCTGCTCCTCGGAAGATACCGCCTCGCCCCAGTACGGCAGGATTTCGGGAACCGGCCGGGCCGATGCATCCTGTGCGTTCCATGCGACGGCGCTCTTGAGATCGTCCAGGCCGCCGATGTGGGGCGCCCCCATCTCGGCGAGGGCGACGTACCCGTTGGCGGCAGCCTCGGCCAGGGCGCGGGCCTGGTGCTGCTTCAGGGCCCCGGCCGGCAGCTTCCGTGTGGCCAGCCGCGCTGCGGCGTGGGCTGCCCGGATGACCCTGGCTCCGCCGTCGAACCCGTCCTGGCCCTGAAGGGCCGCGGACCGGGCAAGCGACGGTGAGACGAGCGCCGAGTGCACGTCAACCCTGGAAAGGTAGACCGGCCGGCCTCCGGCCGCCCGCTCCAATTCGTCCGCCGTGGGCAGCGTGGGGTCCGCCCATGTGGTCTCATCCCAGCCGTGCCCCAACACCGTGCCTTCGCCCTTAGCGCCGGCGACGGCGTCCAGGAGCTCCCGGGCAGACATTGCTGAGCCGAGTTGCAGGGAGTCCAGGGCGATGCCGGTTTCCGTCAGGTGCATGTGCGAGTCCACGAAGCCCGGTGCCACCAGTGCGCCGCGGAGGTCGATGACCTCCATCGAGCTGTCGGCGATGGACGCAGCCGCCTGTTCAGAACCAACCCAGGCGACGGTGTCGCCATCCACCAGCATGGCTGTCGCGAATGGGTCCGCAGCGGTGTAGACGGATCCGTTGCGGTACAGGACCGGAGCGGGGCGGGACGTGGCAGCGGGATTGGGCATGGTGGGCAGGACTCCTGGGGTGTGAACAGGCCGACGCCGGCCGGCGGGGTAGAAAGGTCAGAGAACAGACGAGTAAGCGACGACGCCGCGGCGGATCAGGGTGATGGCTTCAACGCACAGCCGGGACAGGCGTGGATCAAGGCCGGGAATTTTGGCCAGTTGGTCAAGCAGGTCCACAACCTGCTTGACCCAACGGACGAAGTCGCCGGCGGCGAGGTCCGTCCCGCTCAGGACATCCTGCAGATGCCGTCCCCGGGCCCACTTGTACAGCGGCCAGACGAGTCCAAGTTCGGGTTCGCCGGTCAGCGGAAGCTTGTTCTCCTCCTCCACGTCCTCCAGGGCGGACCACTCCCTGACCACGATGTCCACGGAGGTCTCCAGCGAGACGCTGGGCATCCGTGGCCGCAGTCCCCGGTCCTCCCGCTTGGCCTGGTACACCAGGACGCTGGCCAGCGCTGCCACCTCTGTGGCGTCAAGGTCGTCGAAGGCACCCAGCCGCAGGGACTGGGAGATGAGCAGGTCCTTCTCGCCGTAGATCCGGCGCAGCCGCTGCCCGTCGGGACTGATGACAAGCCGGCCGTCTCCCGTGTCTTCCAGGTAGCCGTAAGCGGACAACACGTCGCAGACCCGGTCGAAGGTTTTGGCGATGGTATTGGTACGGCCCTGGATCTGCCGGACCAGGCCATCCGTTTCCCGCCGCAGCTTCCACCAGCGCTCGGACCACCGCGCGTGGTCTTCCCGTTCGCTGCACCCGTGGCAGGGGTGCGCCCGGAGGGCACGCCGGAGATCGGCAATGCGCTTTTCCTGGTTGGGCAGCGCCGCTCCGCGGCCGAAGTCGTGGTTCCGGTTCTGGCCGGGCGCGGGTGGGCGGTTCTCCCGCAGCGCATTCCGCGCCGAGGAGGCGAGGTCCCGGCGTGACTTGGGCACCTTGGCGTTGAAGGACTTGGGGATCCGGATCCTGGTTACGGGCGCGATGGGACCCTCAAGGTCGTCCGTGCCGATCCGCCGGAGCTGGTTGTCCAGCGTGAGGACGGCCGGCCGCGGTTCGCGGCTGCCGTGGTCGGAACTGAGGACGACGGCGGGTCCTGGCGCGCGTCCACCCGGAACGTTGACCACGTCTCCGGGCAGCAACCGGGCCAGCGAGTCGTCGCTCAGCGACTTCTGCACACGGGACTTGGTCCGGGACGTGGCGTTCTCGGCGTCCGACAATTCCCTCCGCAGCCGGGCGTACTCGGTGAAGTCGCCCAGGTGGCAGGTCATGGATTTGGCGTAACCGGCAAGGGATTCTTCCCTGCTTCGGACCTGCCTGGCGAGACCCACCACGGAGCGGTCGGCCTGGAACTGGGCAAAGGACGATTCGAGGATTTCGCGGGCCCGGGACCGGCCAAACTGTGCAAGCAGGTTGATGCTCATGTTGTAGGTGGGCCGGAAACTCGAGTTCAGCGGGTAGGTGCGCCGGGAGGCGAGGCCGGCGACCGCCGTCGGGTCCGTCCCGGGCTGCCACAGCACCACGGCGTGGCCTTCGACGTCGATGCCGCGCCGGCCGGCGCGGCCGGTGAGCTGGGTGTATTCGCCCGCGGTGATGTCCACGTGGGCCTCACCGTTGAACTTGTCCAGCTTCTCCAGCACCACCGAACGCGCGGGCATGTTCACGCCGAGGGCAAGGGTCTCCGTGGCGAAGACGGCTTTGACCAGTCCGTCGGCAAAGAGTTTCTCCACCACCTCTTTGAAAGTGGGCAGCATTCCGGCGTGATGGGCAGCGAAACCCCTGAGCAGTCCGTCGCGCCAGGTCCAAAAGCCCAGGACATCAAGGTCGTCCGGTGGGATGTCCTGCCCGGCTTCGTCTACCCGCTGCGCGATGATCCGCTGTTCGGTCTCCGTGGTAAGCCACAGGCCGGATGCGACGCATTGGGCGACTGCCCCCTCACACCCGGCACGGGAAAAGATGAAGGTGATGGCCGGCAGGAGGTCCATCCGGTCGAGGCTGGCGATCACCTGGGGGCGGCTGGCCCTGCGCACCCCTGCGGGTTCGCTGCCACGGACCGGGCGGTCATCGCCGCGCCGGCCGCGCTGGCCGCGCTTTCCCGGTCCCTGCCGGCTCCGGAAGCTTTGCTGGATTTCGCGGCGTGCCACATCAAGCAGTTCAGGGTTGACGTCAAAGCCGCGGCCCTTGGCGTCTTCGCGGGGTTTGGCCTGCGCGGGCGCCTCATCGATTCCGTCCCCACCGGGCGGGGCGATCTCGTCGAAGGTGGTTTCGCCGGCGAACAGGTCCATGATCCGGCGGCCCACCATGACGTGCTGCCATAACGGTACCGGCCGGTGCTCAGAGACAATGATGTCTGTGTCGCCGCGCACGGTGTCCAGCCACGCCCCGAATTCTTCGGCATTGGAGACGGTGGCGCTCAACGAAGCTACCTGGACCTCGCTGGGCAGATGGATGATGACTTCTTCCCAGACCGCCCCGCGGAACCGGTCGGCCAGGTAGTGCACTTCGTCCATGACCACGTAGCCAAGGTCGCCAAGCGTGGCAGAGTCGGCATACAGCATGTTCCGGAGGACCTCGGTGGTCATCACCACCACCTGCGCGTCGCCGTTGATGCTGGTGTCGCCGGTAAGGAGCCCCACGTTGTCCGCGCCGTACTTCGCGGCGAGCTCGCTGAATTTCTGGTTGCTGAGCGCCTTGATGGGCGTGGTGTAGAACGCCTTCAGGCCACGTTGCAGGGCCAGGTAGATGGCAAACTCGCCAACGATGGTTTTGCCCGCGCCGGTGGGGGCCGCCACCAGGACTCCCCTGCCTTCCTGCAGTGAACGGCAGGCCTGCCGCTGGAAGTCGTCAAGCTCGAACTCGAGGGTTCCGGAAAACTGTCCCAGGTACGTGGCGGCTTCAGCCCTGCGTTCGGCGCTGGCACGGTACCTTTCAGCGGGAGACAGTTCTTCTGAATCGGTGGGCCCGGTGGAGAACGGCCCGGTGTTGGAAGACATATCCCAAGCCTAGCGGCAGGCTAGAGCTTCTTGAGTTCACTGCTCGGGGTGGCTACGTCTGCGGTGGCCTCGGTTTCGGCAACCTGCTTGGCCTGGCGGCGGTCACGCCGCTTGTCATTCATGATGCAGATCCCAATGGCGGCAAAGAACAGCGCCAGCAGGGGCCCGGCGAGCATGAACATCGAGATGGCATCCGCGCCCGGGGCGGCGATAGCTGCCAGGACGAAGACGAGGAACACCGTGATGCGCCACGCTTTGAGGATGGTGCGGCCGGACACAAGGCCTGCCATATTGACGCCGACCAGGACCACCGGAACCAGGAACGCCAGGCCCAGCATCAGCACCATGCGCGTGACGAATTCGATGTAGGTGCGTGCATCGATCACACTTGAGGAGCCTGCGGGGGTGAATTGCGTCAGCGCATGCACCACCTGGGGAACCACCAGCCACCCCACCCAAATGCCGGCAAGGAACAGCGGGATGGCGGCGGCCATGTAGCCCAGGGTGTAGCGGCGTTCCTTGGACGTCAGGCCGGGAGTGATAAACGCCCACAGCTGGTAGATCCAGATCGGGCTGGAGATCACTGCCCCAATGAGGAGCGACATCTGGAGCTTGAAGTCAAAGGGTGAGGCGATGGTCCCGAAGTTGATGGCGGCCAGGCCGCCGGTTTCATCGGAGATCCTGTTGACCGGCTCGGCCAGCGCCTTCAACAGCGGATCGTAAAGTATCCAGCCCCCAATGCCGCCGATAACGACGCCGATGGCCGACTTGATCAGCCGGTTCTTCAGCTCCTTGAGGTGCTCCCAGAGGGACATCCGTCCCTCTGGGTTGGCTTTACGGGCCCGCGACAGTGCCACGGGAGGTCAGGCGCGGGTCGACGGCGGAACGTCAGTGCCGTCTGTCGGCTCACCGGGCTTCGCCTTGGGATGGTTCACGATGGTGCCTTCCACCGGCCCGGAGGGCTCGGGGGGCTCGGCTTTTCCGTCGTTCTTCATTTCCTTTACCTCGGATTTGATAATCCGCATTGACTGGCCCAGGCTGCGGGCCATGGCCGGAAGCTTGGGGGCGGCGAAAAGAAGCAAAGCTACGACGATGATAATGACGATTGGCCAGGGGCCATCAAAGAGTCTTCCCACGGGAAATCCTTTCCTCTAAATACATCCTACTTCTATGTGAAGTCGAGATCTCCGAACGCCTGCGGCTGGCCCCGGTCCTTTTTGCGCTGCACTCGACGGCGGCGGCGTTCTTCCTGCCTGGCCGATTTGGATGCCTCGTAATCATGTCTCATGACAGCGGGCGAGGCAAAAACGGCCGAACCTGGCGCGACACCTAATGGAGCGGCGGGCTCCTCCGGCAACCCGGCCGGACCCAGGCTTCCCAGCCTGGCGGCAGCCTCGCTGAGGTCCCTTACCGTAGCCATGAACTGGCGGTAAAGGCGGATGCCCAACAGGACATAGAACAGCAGGGACACCGCAACAAGCGCTATCCATATCAGGATCCAGGACCACCAAGGCATGCTGGAAGTCTATCCGCCGTAGGTTGCCAGCGACGCCGCGAGCCACTCGCTTGCCGCCGCGGCAAGTTCCGCCGGCGCCAGGATCCTGGCCGTGCCCCCGTGCTGGGCCACGAACATGGGCAGCCACGCAGTGCTGCCAAACCTGATCTCGGCCACCAGGCCGCCGTCGGGCAATTCCGCGGTGCGCTCCGCGTAATAGTCGTCCGCCAGGCCCCTCCCCTGCCGGGTGAGCTGGATGATCACTGTGGTGTCGTCGTCGTTGGGGGTGAAGAGTTTGGCGGGCACGCCGCCGCCGGGCGTGGCGTGGCGGCCTGCAGGTGCGCCGTTGGGGTGCACCTCCTGCATTCGGTCCAGGCGGAAGTTCCGAAGTCCTGACACGCTGTGGCACCAGGCTTCGAAATACCAGGTGTTGTCCAGCGAATAGAGCCGTAGGGGGTCGACATCCCGGATCGTGACCGCGTCCCGCTGGGGCGAGAGGTAGGTCAGCCGCAGCTGGGAGCGGGTTTCAATGGCCTGCCGGATGGTGGCATGGGTGTCGGCGTCTGCTGGTGCCACCTGGGGCCCGGCAATGGAGGCCGCCTGGAGGCCTTCCTCACCGGCTGCGGCGAGCAGCTTGAGGGTGACCGATTCCAGTGCACCGCCGCCGGGCAGGTCGGGCAGGCCGTTGAGCGTTTCGAGGCCCGTCAGCAGTGCGCAGGCTTCCTCCACGGTGAATCGGACGGGACGCTTCAAGTCCAGATCCTGGGAAATGAAGACGTGGCCGTCTTCCCATTGGATATCAAGCAGGTCATCCGGGTAACCCTCGGGCAGCCCGGAGCAGATGAGGATCTGGAGATCAGCCTCCAGTTCCTCGCGGGTGATCCCGAAATGCTTTGCGACATCCTGGATGTGCAGGCCCTGGTTGTGGACCAGGAAAGGGACCAGTTGGAGCATGCGCTTGAGCTGGTCCTCGGAGGTCCGCTTGCGGGCGGCCCGGGCGTGGACGTCGACGAACGTGTAGGCGGGGATGGGTGCGGCGCTGAAGGCGGCGGCGGCCCTAAGCCGGCGGCGCACGGCAGCGGCGAGGTCTTCCGGGTCCACCACCAGCGCGTCCGGCCCGTAGGAGGCGAGTTCCTCGGCAAGCACTTCCGGATCCCGGTATTCCAGGACAAGCCGGTCAAAGCCGTCGGCGGGCGGTCCGCCCGGCACCTGCGTTGCGGCGGCTCCGGCACGGCTCCGCAAGGCGAGGAGGCGCCCCTTCCTGACGTCCACGACGGCGGCGCGCAGCGGCAGTTCAGGCAGCCGGTCCAATGCGGCGCGGATACTGAAGTCCGCGGGCGGGGCGTACTGGTCTTTGCTTAGTACCGTGACGGCGCTGGTGAACCGGGAAAGACGGAAATGCCGGGGCGCGTTGCGGATGCGGTCCTTCCCCATCAGGTACCACTGGCCAAAGCGGCTGCCAAGGCCCCAGGGTTCCACCACCCGTTCTTCCTCCTTGCCGGTGCTGCCGGCCAGGTAGGTGAAGCTGACCGGATGCCGGGCATGCATGGCGGTGACGATGTCATCAAAGGCTTGTCCGGCGGGCTTGATCCGGGGTTGGACACCGGCGGGCAGTTCAACGTCCGCCAGCTGTCCGGAGGCCTGGATTTTGCGAAGTGCGCTCTGGGCCGCCGCGCCCAGGGCCGCCCGCTCCCAGAGCTGCGAGGCGAGCAGCAGGACGGTCCATTCTTCTGGTGCCAGCTGGACGTCGGGGAGCCTGTTGGATTCCTTGCCGATCCGGTAGCGCGTGGTGGCGGGGTCGTCTTCGCTCCAGCCGGTGTCCGTGAGGGTCTCGACGTCGAAGCCCATCGCCCGCAGGTCGTTTTTGTCGCGCTCGAACATCCGTCCAAATGCAACGTCGTTGCCGGAGGCGTCGTGGTAGACCTTCTCCCGCAGTTCACTGCGCCGCAGCCCATAGCGGGTATTCAGGAGCGCGATCAACAGGTTGAGGAGTCGTTCAGTGCGGGATACGGACACCTTGGCTACGTTACTAAACTCCTCCGCCTTAAACCGAAAGCGCGGCAGCACCGGGAAACATCCCCGTGCTGCCGCGCCTGTGGTTGGTGCGGTGTGCTGAAAGTCAGCGGACCCCGACGAGGTCCACAACGAAGATCAGCGCCTCGTTGGGCTTGATCGCTCCACCGGCTCCTCGGGAGCCGTATGCCAGTTCTGAGGGGATCTCGAGGCGGCGGCGGCCGCCGACCTTCATGCCCAGCAGGCCCTGGTCCCAGCCCTGGATGACCTGGCCGACGCCGACACGGAAGTCCAGCGGTGCGCCGCGGCCCCATGAGGCGTCGAACTCTTCGCCCGTGGACCAGGCCACGCCAACATAGTGGGTGGAGACGGTGTCGCCCGCCTGGGCTTCCCGGCCGTCGCCCTCAATGATGTCGGTGATGACCAGTTCCGTGGGGACGTCGCCTTCCGGAAAATCGATCTCGGGCTTCTGGCGGTCGAATTCCCGCTGTCCAAACGACATGCTTGCTCCTCTGCGTGAGTGTACTGGTGGGTGCCGCGAAAGGATGCGGCCTCCTTGTAAGTGTTGCTACTTGACCCCGAGGATGTCCACTACGAAGACAAGGTCACCCTTCGCCTGGCCCTGGCCGGCGTCGCCATAAGCCAGGTCCTTGGGGATGACGAGCAGGACACGGGAGCCGACCGTCTTGCCGGCCAGGCCCTGGGTCCAGCCCTTGATGACACCGGTCAACGGGAAGGTTGCCGGTTGGCCGCGGTCGAAGCTGGAATCAAACTTTGTGCCGTCGGCGAGGTTGACGCCAACGTAGTTCACGGTCAGGGTGTCGGATTCCTTGACGGTGGCGCCCGTGCCCTTGATCAGGTCCTGCGATACGAGGGATGTGGGCGCGGGGGCACCCGCAACGTTGATTTCCGGCTTGCCGTCTTTTTCCGTCACGGTGGGCAGGCCGGGAGGCGGCGTCACGGTCTCGCCTTGGGGCTTGTCCAGGACGGGCGTGGAGTCGGCAGCGGAAATGACTTTGATGATCAGCAACTGGGTGGGATCAGCTGCAGCGCTCGGGCTGGGGCTGGCGCCGTCGGACGGGCTGGGGCTGGCTGACGGGGCACTTTGCTGGCCGGGGACGGCCAAGGCCAGGCTGGATCCGACCTTCGCGCCAACGAAGGCGTTGTAGATGACCGGGCTGCTGGTCTTGAGGTCGTCGGTCAGCTCGAGGCTCTCGGGCTCGCTGGGGAACGTGTCCTCCAGCTGGGATCCGTCGGTGCCGTTCAGGGCCAGGATCGAAATCTTGGCTACCTGGTTTGCCTTGACGGCGTCGCCGCTGCCTTGGGAAACGACCTTGATGGTCGGTTCAGTGACGGACAGGGGCTTGTCGAAGTCCACGCCCGGGGCCTTCTTGTCCCCGTTGTCCGTGAGTTTGAGGGAGTCGAACTTTGCAGTCTCCCCGGCGGACTGGCTGGTGGGCTCAGGCTGTGAAGCTGTGCCTCCACAGGCGGTCAGCAGCAGCAGGCCGGGAAGGAGGATTGCTAGTAGTCGGCGCACGTAGGAAACTTTCGTCGGGGCAAGATGGATACGGCATTCCGCATGGCAGCGGACAATGCCGTGGCAGGTCCCGTTAAAAGGACCTTATCCAGAATAGACCCTGAAGCTGGACGTCAGCCCATAGAGTCGAGCAGGGCATCCACGCGCTCATCCACGCTGCGGAACGGATCCTTGCAGAGAATGGTCTGGTGGGCACGGTCGTTGAGCTTCAGGTGCACCCAGTCCACCGTGTAGTCGCGGCCCAACTCCTGCGCGCGGCGGACAAAGTCGCCCCGCAGCTTGGCGCGCGTGGTTTGCGGCGGCGCGTCCACGGCTCCCTTGATGACGGTATCGTCAACGATCCGGCGCACGGCACCGCGGGACTGCAGCAAATAGTAAATGCCCCGGCTGCGGGAGATGTCGTGGTACGTCAGGTCCAGCTGGGCGATGCGTGGCGCCTCCAGGCCCAGGCCATGGCGTTCGCGGTAGTTGTCCATCAGCTTCTTCTTGATGGCCCAGTCGATTTCGGTGTCGATGCTCCTGGTATCACCGGTCTCGATCGCGTGGAGGGTCCGTTCCCACAGGTCCAGGATTACTGGAACGTGCGGGTTGTGCGCGCCATGTTCCTGGACGAAAGCGGTGACCTTGGTGAGGTACTCCTGCTGGATCTCCAGGGCGGTAAGCTGGCGGCCGTTGGCGAGCCGCACGAGTGCCCTGCCGCTGAGGTCATGGGAAATTTCGCGGATGCTCCGGATGGGGTTTTCCATCCGCATGTCGCGCATGATCACGCCTGCTTCGATCATCCGCAGGACCAGGTCCACGGTGCCCACCTTCATGAGCGCTGTGGCCTCTGACATGTTCGAATCCCCGACAATGACGTGGAGCCGACGGTAGAACTCGGCATCCGCGTGTGGCTCGTCCCGGGTGTTGATGATGGGGCGTGACCGGGTGGTTGCGGAGGATACGCCCTCCCAAATGTGGTCGGCACGCTGGGAGAACGCGTAGGTGGCTCCGTGCGGCGTCTTGAGGATCTTTCCGGCCCCTGCGATGAGCTGGCGGGTCACCAGGAAAGGGATCAGGATCTCCGCGAGGCGGGAGAATTCCCCGCGCCGCGGGATGAGGTAATTCTCGTGGCTGCCGTAGGAGTTCCCGGCGGAGTCCGTGTTGTTCTTGAACAAATAAACGGTGCCATTGAAGCCCTCCGCCGCGAGCCTGGCTTGGGCTTCGTCCACGAGGTCGTCGAGGATCAGCTCGCCCGCGCGATCGTGGGCGATCAGCTGGGCAAGGTCATCGCACTCGGCGGTGGCGTACTCGGGGTGGGATCCAACATCGAGGTAGAGCCGGGAACCGTTGGTGAGGAAAACATTGGATGAGCGTCCCCAGCTGACCACCTTCCTGAAGAGGTACCGCGCCACCTCTTCGGGAGCAAGAGGCCTCGAATCGGGGCTTGAATACGAGATCCCGAATTCGGTTTCGATACCGAAGATTCTCTTGTCCATGTGGTCCTCCTAGGCCAGCAATGCCGTAATGTCCGCGTCGTTCAGCCTGCGGAAGGCGCGCCGTGTCCCGCGGGAGCTTTCGGAACGCCTGTCCAGGACCGCCACTTCGAGGGCGCTTGCGGGCAGCGGGGTGGGCGGTTGGTCCGTGTCCGCGGCGGGGGTCAGCCCTTTCAGGGCCAGGCGGACGGCGTCGGCGAACCCCAGGGAGGCCTGCCAGCCGGCGTCGATGGCGGAGGAGACTTTCTCGGCCTGCCCACCCATGACGACGAAGCTGTGTTCGTCTGCGATCGAGCCGTCGAAGGTCAGGCGGTACAGGTGGTCGTCGGCCTGGGTGGGGCCAACCTCGGCGACGGCAAGCTCCACCTCGAAGGGCTTTTGCTCGGCGGTGAAGACTGCTCCGAGGCTTTGCGCGTACACGCTGGCCAGCCCGCGGGCGGTGACGTCCTCGCGGTCATAGGAGTAGCCGCGGACGTCGGCGTAGCGGACACCTGCCTGGCGGAGGCTTTCAAATTCGTTGTATTTCCCTACGGCTGCGAAAGCGATCTTGTCGTAAATCTCGCCGATCTTGTGCAGTGACGGGGAAGGGTTCTCGGCGACCAGCGCGATGCCGTCCGCGCAGCTGATCACTACCACCGAGCGGCCGCGGGCGATGCCCTTCCGCGCGAAGTCCGCGCGGTCCTTCATCAGCTGTTCAGGCGAGACATAGAACTGCTGCGTCATCTCAGGCCTCCCGTCCGGCGATGGTGCGGGATTCGATGATGTTCCGCGACGCGGCCGATAGTTCGGCGTCCGGAACCCGCCGGGCGCCCGTCCTGTCCACGGTATAGACCACCGGCCACAACTGCCGGACGGTATCCGGACCGCCGGTGGCGGAGTCATCATCCGCCGCGTCGTAGAGGGATTCCACGGCCACGGACAGCGCCTCGGCGGCGGTGAGGTTGGGCCGCCAAAGCTTCTTCAAGGCCCCGCGGGCGAAGACTGAACCCGAGCCCACCGTGTGGTGTTCGTGTTCCTCGTACCTGCCCCCGGTGACGTCATAGGAGAACAACCTGCCCACGTTGGCGCCAGTGTCGAAGCCGGCGAAGAGCGGTACCACTGCCAGGCCCTGCAATGCCATGGGCAGATTGCCCCTGATCATGGCGCCCAGCCGGTTTGCCTTTCCCTCAAGGCTGAGCTGGGTGCCCTCGATCTTTTCGTAGTGCTCAAGTTCAACCTGGAAGAGCCGGGTCAGGTCGATAGCAATTCCTGCGGTTCCGGCGATGCCAAGGACCGAGAAGCGGTCGGCGGGGAAAA
This sequence comes from Pseudarthrobacter sp. AG30, assembly GCF_003116525.1. Taxonomy (NCBI): domain Bacteria; kingdom Bacillati; phylum Actinomycetota; class Actinomycetes; order Micrococcales; family Micrococcaceae; genus Pseudarthrobacter; species Pseudarthrobacter sp. AG30. Next base: position 313,437 of record NZ_QEHL01000003.1, read on the forward strand.
CCTTCTCAATGTGCCGGCTGGCAATGACATTGCCCATGGTGGCCCGCCGGTCGCCCGCCATCAGGACACCGTCGGTGTAGCTCATCGCTACGATCGTGGTGGCGTGGGGAACCTGCACGGGGGCAGCCGCTGACGCGCTGCCGGAGAAGGACCGGCTAAAGGGCAATAGCTCCGGCCGGTCCCGCTGCAGATGCTCGGTAAAGGACGAGGTGGCGTTGGCGGCTACCTGGTTGGCGGTTGATTCCTGCACTCATCACTCCTTGAACGTGGTACCTCAACGTCGGTACAGATTCCGGCCTGCCGCGGCTTCCGCCACCCATCGGGTCCGGGTTACTGGCCGCCCTTTTGGACGAAGGCCCGGACGAATTCTTCGGCGTTCGATTCCAGCACGCCGTCGATTTCATCCAGGAGGTCGTCCACGCCTTCGGTCGACGCCGATGCCTGCGCCTCGGGCGGTGCCGGGGGTGCCTCGGGAATGTCGTCTTCGACCTGGCTGTCACGTGACTGCGGCTGCTGTTGCTCCTGGCCTGCCATCGGTTTCCCTCCTCGTTCTTCCGGCGGATCCGGCGGATCCTCCGATATCCCCATCCTGCCACGGGACGGGCATTCCGGCGCGGTTTACGCCGCAGGCGGAGTGCTGTTGTGTCCCAGCAGTTCTCCCAGGAACGGTCCGGCTTCCCGGTAGCGCTCAAACAACGCTCCGGTCAGCTCTTTGGTTCCCCTCAAGGGCTCCCGGGTGGGCACGCGTTGGAGCCGTCCGTAACCCGGTACGTCGAAGATCACCGAATCCCAGCTGGCGCCCACGACGTCCTTGCCGAAGCTGCTGATGCACTTGCCGCGGAAGAACGCCCGCGTGTCCTCCGGAGGCTCCGCCACTGCGGCGGCGATGGCGGCGTCGTCCACCACACGCTGCATCCGGCCCCTGGCGAGCATGCGGTAGTACAGGCCTTTTTCAGGCCTGATGTCGGACCACTGCAGATCCACCAAGCCGAGCCGGGCATCACTCCATTCCAGTCCATCGCGTTGCCGGTAGCCGTCCAGCAGGGAGAGTTTCGCCAGCCACTCCACCGACCCCGCAGCCGCGGTGCGGTCGTTGTCCAGCTGCGTCAGGACGGTAGCCCACCGTTCCAGGACGTCGTGGGTGTGGCCGTCGCCATCCACGGCGTCACCCACGCCGGTGTCCTGCGCAAGTTTTGCGGCGGCCTCGTGGTACATCCACTGAAGGTCCAGCGCCGTCACCCGACGGCCGTCCAGGAGGCGCAGCTTGGCGGTCAGCGACGTATCGTGGCTGACCGTCTTGAGTGCGGTAACAGGCTCGTAGACCTCGATTTTTGGTGCCAGCCCGGCTTCGATCAGGCTGAGGACCAGGGCGGTGGTACCGAATTTGAGGTAGTTGGACACCTGGCTGAGGTTGGCATCCCCAATGATCACGTGCAGGCGCCGATACTTGTCCGCGGTGGCGTGCGGCTCGTCCCGGGTGTTGATGATGGGCCTGCGGATGGTGGTTTCCAGCCCGACTTCCGCCTCAAAAAAGTCGGCCCGCTGGCTGACCTGGAAACCGGGGACGGAACTGTCCTGGCCGAGTCCCAAGCGTCCGGCTCCGCACACCACCTGACGGCTGACGAAGAAGGGTGTCAGTCCACGGACAATGTCGCCAAATGGTACGGATCGGGGCATGAGGTAGTTTTCATGCGACCCATAGGAAACGGACTTGTTGTCGGTGTTGTTCTTGTAGAGATTGACCGGAGGAAGGGCAGGGTCCGCTGCCAGGCGCCGGACAGCGGCCAGGGCGACCAGGTCGCCCGCTGCGTCCCAGGCCACGGCATCGCGCGGGTTGGTGACCTCGGGGCTTGAGTACTCCGGGTGGGCATGGTCAACGTACAGCCGTGCCCCGTTGCCAAGGACCATGTTCATTAACAGGGACCCGGACTCGTCCTGGCCGTCGAGCTCAAGTTCCTCACGGCCGTAGGCCAACGCTACGGACTCGGCGTCAAGCACCGGTGGCTGGTCGGTCAGCTGGCTGGGATGCGCCGATCCGCGGTCCACCGTCCAGCCCCGGGCATCGTGCAGGGGTTCTTCATCCGTGTAGTCCCACCGGGTTTCCGCTCCCCCGGCGGCCCGCTGCCGGGTGACCTGGGCATAGGCCTGGACAACGCGGGCACTCATCATGGTGGCGTTGGCCGAGGGTGCCGAGGGAGCATGGATGCCGTATTCGGTTTCCGCTCCCATCACCCGCATGGCCCCGCCGGCAGGGAGGGCGTCCCCGACGGCGGGTCCTGATGCACCCGTCACAGATACTGTCCCGTGGTGGGCATGGTTTCGATCGACTTCCCGGGCTCCTGCCCGGCTTTGCCTTGGACGATGGTTCGGATGTAGGTGATCCGTTCGCCCTTCTTCCCGGAGATGCGCGCCCAGTCGTCAGGGTTGGTGGTGTTGGGCATGTCCTCGTGTTCGCGGAACTCATCCACCACGGCGCGCAGGAGATGTTCGATCCGCAGTCCCTTCTGGTGCGAGGTCAGCAAATCCTTGATGGCGTACTTCTTGGCCCGGTCCACCACGTTTTGGACCACGGCGCCCGAGTTGAAGTCCTTGAAGTAGAGCATTTCGGTATCACCGTTGGCGTAGGTGACCTCCAGGAACTCGTTGGACTTGTCCGTGGAGTACATGGCTTCGACGGTGCGCTGGACCATGGCGTCTACCGTCGCCTGGACGTCACCGTTGTGTTCGGCCAGGTCCGATTCGTGGAACGGCAGGTCGGGTGTGATGTATTTGTTGAAGATGTCTGCGGCGGCTTCCGCGTCCGGGCGCTGGATCTTGACCTTCACGTCCAGCCGGCCCGGCCGGAGGATCGCGGGGTCGATCATGTCTTCACGGTTGGACGCACCGATCACGATCACGTTGTCCAGGCGTTCCACGCCGTCGATCTCGCTGAGGAGCTGGGGCACGATGGTGGTCTCGACGTCGGACGAAATCCCGGTGCCGCGGGTTCGGAACAGCGAGTCCATCTCGTCGAAGAAGACCACTACGGGGCTGCCGTCGGAAGCCTTTTCACGGGCGCGGGAAAAGATCAGCCGGATGTGCCGTTCCGTTTCGCCCACATATTTGTCAAGGAGTTCGGGCCCCTTGATGTTGAGGAAGTAGCTCTTGAGATCCACGTTCCCGGACCGCTCTGCCGCCCGGGCGGCGAGGGAATTGGCCACCGCCTTGGCGATCAGCGTTTTGCCGCAGCCGGGGGGACCGTAGAGGAGGATGCCCTTGGGGGCCTTCAGCCCGTGCTCCCGGTAGAGGTCCGGATGCAGGAACGGCAGCTCGACTGCGTCGCGGATCTGTTCGATCTGGGGCCCGAGGCCGCCAATGTCCTCGTAGGTGATGTCCGGGACTTCCTCAAGGACCAGGTTCTCCACCTCGGAACGCGGAACCTTTTCCAGCGCATATCCGGTGCGTGAATCGATGGAAAGGGCATCGCCGACCCTGAGCTTTTCGGCCAGGAGGGCGCCGGACAGGCGGACGACGCGTTCTTCGTCCGCACGGCCCACCACCAGGGCGCGGTCGCGTCCCAGCATCTCCTTCAACGTGGCGAGCTCGCCGGCCCGCTCATAGCCGAGCCCGGCGACGATCAGGAGCGCCTCGTTAAGCAGTACTTCCTGCCCGACCGCCAGCTGGTTGATGTTGACCAGGGGGCTGATGCCCACCCGCATCTTCCGGCCGGCATTAAAAATGTCCACTGACTCCTCGGTGGCGGCCTGTCCGCTGCTGCCCGGGGCGGGTTGCCGTTTGGGATTGATCTGCAGGATGGTGCCGAAGCTGTACGGCGGCTGTCCTTCCTGGTCCAGGGCGTTCTTAAGCCGCAGGATTTCCGCTTTCGCGGTCTCAAGCATGGTGACCAGCTTGGTGTTGTTCTGGGTTGCCGCTGCGAGCTGGCGGTCGATGTGCCTGAGCTTGTCCCGAAGTATGTTGACCTGGCGGTCAGCAACCGAGAGGTCGTTGGCGGCAGACTGCTCTGCCGGTGTACGTCCGGAGTCCTGGTTTGGAGTCTCCATGATGTATCAGCCCCTTCCTGCGCTTCTCTTAAGACATTAGTCCCAAGAAGGCGGGTAGGGATGGAGACTCCCGAAATATGGACTAGTTCGTAACCTCGGGGGTGTCCACGACGTTCGTGCCGGCAATGGCGTCGCGGGCGGCCCGGCGGAGTTTCTTGTCCGACACCGCCCGCTCCCCTACGGCACCGGGGGTCCAGGCATTGACGTCTTCTTCGTTGAATTCGGTCTTCGAAGGACGGCGCTTCACGGAGATTCCGGTGACCCCGTCGGCGAGCCGGCGGGTGACCAGGAGGAACCCGGTGTGGGCCACCATGCGGTGGTCGGGGCGTACCGCCAAACCTTCGAGGTGCCAGCCGCGGACCATTGACTCCCAGGCATCGGGTTCCGTGAAGCGCCCGTCGGCGCGGATGGCCTCAGCCGTCCGGGAGAGCTGCGTGACGGTGGCGACGTAGTTGATCCACACGCCGCCGGGGGCGAGGACCGTGGCCACGGCGTCGAGGCATTCCCAGGGTGCCAGCATGTCCAGGACCACCCTGTCGACGGAGCCGGGGGCCTCGGCCTTGACCACTTCCTCCTGGAAGTCGCCGAGCGAAATCTGCCACGCAGGGTGCGGGCCGCCGAAGATGGTTTCCACGTTGCCGCGGGCGATGTCGGCGAATTCCTCGCGGCGTTCGAAGGAGTGGAGGTAGCCGTTGTCGCCGACCGCACGCAGGAGCGAGATGGACAGGGCACCCGAGCCGACGCCGGCTTCCACCACGCGGGCACCGGGGAAGATGTCCGCCATGGTGACGATTTGGCCCGCGTCCTTGGGGTAGACGACGGCGGCGCCGCGCGGCATGGAGAGGACGAAGTCGGAGAGCAGCGGGCGCAGTGTCTGGTACTGCTGGCCCACATTGTTTACCACGACGGAGCCATCCACCTTGCCGATGATCTCGTCGTGATTAAGGAAGCCGCGGTGGGTGTGGAAAGCGCCGCCACGCTCCAGGGTGATGGTGTTCATCCGGCCGCGTTCGTCGGTCAGCTGGACGCGTTCGCCCTCGCGGAAAGGGCCGCGGCGACGGGCGGCTCCCACCGGCTGCGAGCCGCTGGCGGCAACACTGGATGGTGCTGCACCCTTGGCGTCGTTGACGGCAGTTTCGCTGCTCATGATTTTTCCTCGCTCCTGTAAACCTGGTGGTGCCGCGCTCCCCTGGTCCCTCGGGGCGCCAGTTGGCGTTGGCGGCGGCAATGCATGACCGGCAGGTAACTCTACCGGTTCTGGCCCTGAGGGGAGCTATTGTTCCGCGGACTCTTGCCGGTGATGGTTGCGAGGACGGCTTCCTGCGTCAACAGTCCGGTGACCTGTCCATTGTGGTCCACCACCGCATAGTGGCGGCCCGCAACCTGGGACAGGAACTGGACCAGCTCTTGTCCCTTGGACCACTCGGGAACGTACGCGCCGCCCGCGAGCGGGAAGGAAACGGCATCAACCGGCGTCGAATCCGCCGCGGCAGCGGGGACTGACTGGAGTGCCTCCGGGTCCACCACGGCTTGCGGCCGTCCGTCCGGTCCGCAGACCACCACTGCCCTTGCCCCTCCCTCCGAGAGGCGCAGGGCGTCTCCGGCGGTTGCGGTCGCAGGCAGGCCGGCAGCGGGCATGGACAATGCCGCGGCACTGACCAGTGGGAGCCTGCCGCGCAGTGTCCCTTGTTGGATGGACGCCGACGCGCCCATCCACAGGAAGCCGCCAACAAGGATGGTGATCATCAGGAAACTGAAGTCCGGGCTGTCACCGGCAAGGAAGGGGCGTACCAGGAACCAGTAGGCGATGGCGAGGACGATGATCCGCCCGCCCCAGCCGGCGGCAACGGTGCCCTTGGCCTGGCTGCCGGTGGCTTTCCAGACGATGGACTCGACCATCCGGCCCCCGTCCAGCGGAAGGCCAGGAAGGATGTTGAAGACGCCGATGAGGAAGTTGGCCCACATGAAGATGTTCGTCAGGATTTCGGCGACGCTCCCCAGGCTGTTGGTGCCCAGCACCAGCCACGCGCCCCCGGCCAGGACGAAGTTGGCCGCCGGTCCGGCAAGGGCCACCACTACCGAGCGCCCCGGGGAAGCTGTGAAGCTCTCGAACTGGGTGTGGCCGCCCCAGAGGTTCAGGACGATTTTCTGGGTGGGCCAGCCGTAGATTTTCGCGGTGAGGGCGTGGGCCAGTTCATGCACGAGCACAGAGATCAACAGCAGGACGGCGTAGGCGAAAGCGACGACGTAGGCACTGGCGCCCAGCACGGGGTTGTTCCGTGCCAGTACCGGTCCGTACACGATCACCGTGAAGGCCGCAATGACGAACCATGAGTAGGCCAGGACCACGGGGACGCCGGCGATCCGTCCCAGCGGGATCCCTTCGCGGCGCCCGGGGGCCTCCTGGCCGGTGCCAGGCTTCGTGCTGTGCTCAGCCACGGGGATCACCCGAAGCGGGTGCCGCGAGGCCTTTTGGACCCGCACCCACCAGCAGGGCTTCCAGCTCTCCCAGTGACCGGCCGGCCAGGGAGTCCCAGAGCTCGTAGCTCTCATGGTCGGGCAGGGGAACGATGTGCGGCACTGCCACCGTTGCGACCCCGGAGGCAACCGCTGCAGCCACGCCCGGCACGGAATCTTCCAGCGCGACGCAATGGTGGATGCCGAGCTCGGGGTCGGCTTCCTGCAACAACTCCACTGCCGTCAGGTAGGCCTCCGGATGCGGCTTGCCCTGGGTAACGGTGTCACCGGTGACCAGCACGTCGAAGTAAGGCCTGGGAAGGTTGGCCACCACCTCCCGGGCCAGTGGACCTTCGGACATGGTGACCAAGGCGCACCGGACCCCGGCTTGGTGGAGTTCTTCCAACAGCTCACGGGCACCGGGCCGCCACGGCACCTGCTGCTGGACGCTGCTGATGACCTGGGCCGTCAGGGCGTCGATGATGTCGCGGATTTCCAGCTCCACACCCGCCTGCTGCAACAGTCCGGCAGAAAAAGTCAGTGACTGTCCAACCAGCTGCATGGCCTGCTGGTGGCTCCAGGTTCCTCCGTGCGCCTCAACCAGTGCCCGCTCGGCGGCGATCCAGTACGGCTCGGTATCCACGATGGTCCCGTCCATATCCCAGAGGACGGCCTTGAGCGGTGAACTGGCGGCAGGTATTGACATATAGCCAGTCTACGGGGCGTGGCTGGGCGGAGGCTGTGGGCTACGCCCTTGGCGAATATGACGCGGCAGGGGTGCCACAAGGACGGGTTTACGGGGATTTGCAGCGCTTCAATCCATGCACGACCAAGCACCTTGGACGTAGGGTGAAGAAATGAATAGCTTCGAGGGAGCCACGGCGGAAGAGGGTGCCGGACCCGAGCGGGAACGGTTCCTCCAGCCGGTGGCAGACGGACAGCGCGTAACGGTGATGCTTGCCGCCTTTGAAGGGTGGAACGACGCCGGAGAAGCGGCCAGCGATTCGTTGCGCTACCTGAACAAATTGTGGGGCGGCAAGAAAGTCGCCTCCATCGATGCTGACGAGTACTACGACTTTCAGTTCACGCGCCCCACCGTCCGCAGGAACGCGGCAGGCGAACGGAAGATCAAGTGGCCTTCCACCCGGATCTACAAAGCCAGCGCGCCAAATTCCAATGTGGATGTCATCTTTGTGCAGGGCACCGAGCCATCCTATAAATGGCGCGCCTACACCGCTGAGCTCCTGGTTCATGCGGAAGCGCTGCACGTGGATTACGTGGTCCTCGTCGGAGCGCTCCTGGCGGATGTCCCGCACAGCCGCCCGATTCCGGTGAGCACGTCCTCCGACGACGCCCCGCTCCGGGAGCGGATGGACTTGGAAGCGTCCCAATACGAAGGGCCAGTGGGCATTGTCGGCGTGCTGTCCGAGGTGTCCCTGCTGGCAGGCATTCCCACCGTGTCCTTGTGGGCTGCCGTACCGCACTACGTGGCCCAGGCACCCTCGCCCAAGGCCCAGCTCGCCCTCCTGCACCGCATCGAGGAACTCCTCCAGGTGCCCCTGGATACCCATGAGCTGGCCGAGGAGGCCGAGGCGTGGGAGCGCGGGGTGGATGAGTTGGCCACGGAGGACCCGGAGATCGCCGCCTACGTGCGCCAGTTGGAGGAAGCCAAGGACACCGCCGATCTGCCCGAAGCGAGCGGCGAGTCCATTGCCCGGGAATTCGAGCGGTATTTGAAGCGGCGGGGCCAGGACAGGGGCTGAAACCCGCCGGACGCGGAAAGGGCCTGGCCCGGAGGAATCCGGGCCAGGCCCTTTTTGTGCCGCCCGAAGCGGAGTTCGTTACAGCTGGATGCCCAGGAGGGCGTCCACCGCGTCCTTGACCAGGGCGGCGTCGGCGGCGCTGGCAGCAGCGCCGGCATCATTGGCTTTGCGTGCCCACCGGGATACGGCGGCAACCGCTGCGGGCGCGTTGAGGTCCGCTGCCAGAGCTTCGCGCATCTCGGCCAGGAGCGCCGTCCCCGAACCTGCGGGGGCATGCGGCAGGGCCGTCCGCCATGCCGCGAGGTCTGCCTTGGCCGCGGAGAACCCTTCATCCGTCCACGACCAGTCGGAACGGTAATGGTGGGACAGGATCGCCAGCCGGATGGCAGCCGGGTCCTCGCCGGCGGCACGGAGCTTCGAAACCAGCACCAGGTTGCCTTTGGACTTGCTCATCTTCTCGCCGTCCAACCCCACCATGCCGGCGTGTGCGTAGTGCTTCGCCAGGGGGACTCCAGCCAGTGAGTAGGCGTGGCCGGCGCCCATTTCGTGGTGCGGGAAGATCAGGTCGGAGCCGCCGCCCTGCACGGTGAATGGTGACGGGAGGTACTTCTGCGCGATGACGGTGCATTCGATGTGCCAGCCGGGCCGGCCTGGGCCCAGGCTTCCACCGGGCCAGCTTGGTTCGCCGTCCCGCGCCACCCGCCACAGCAACGGATCCAGGGCCTGCCGCTTTCCGGCGCGCCCCGGGTCGCCGCCACGTTCGGCGAAAAGCTCCAGCATGGCGCTTTCGCCCAGGTGGGAAATGGCGCCAAGTGCCCACGCGTCAGGTGCGGTTGACTGCTTGCCGGCTGCTTCGACGTCGTAATAGACGTCTCCGTCGGGTTCGCCGTTGCTGCCGCCCACTGTGTAGGCCAGGCCCATGCTCACCAGCCGTTCCACTTCGGGCACGATGAGCCCGATGGACTCAACAGCGCCCACGTAGTGGTCCGGCGCCAGGACGTTGAGGGCTTCCATGTCGGTCTGGAAGAGCTCCACCTGTTGTGCGGCCAAATCGCGCCAGTCAACCCCGGTGGCGGTGGCGCGCTCGAGCAGGGGGTCGTCCACGTCGGTGACGTTCTGGACATAGGACACCTCGCTGCCGGCGTCGCGCCACGAACGGTTCAGCAGGTCGAAGGCGACGTAGCTGGCGGCGTGACCCATGTGGGTTGCGTCGTAGGGGGTGATGCCGCAGACGTACATGGAGGGCCTGGCATCCGGTTCGAGGGCCACTTCGCGGCCTGCCGAAGTGTCGAACAGCCGGATGGCGGGCATGTTTCCGGGCAGGGCGGGAACGGGGCGGGAAGTCCAGGATTTCACAGGTAAAGCCTAGTCCTAGGCGCTGATGACGTTGAAACCGAGGAGGAGGTAGAGGGCGAGGCCAAGGAAGATCCGGTACCAGACAAACAGCCTGTAGCTGCGGGTGGAGACGAACTTCAGGAACCAGCCGATGATCACGTACCCCACCACCAGTGCGATCACGGTGGCCAGGGCGGTCTCCGGCAGACCGAACGGCCCCGTAATGCCTTCCTTGGTGACCACTTTGTAGAGCTGGTAGAGCCCGCTGCCGAAAACGGCGGGGATGGCGAGCAGGAAGGAATACCGGGCGGCGGCCTCACGGGTATAGCCCATCAGGAGTCCGGCGGTAATGGTGCCGCCGGAGCGTGACACACCCGGGATCAGGGCCATGGCCTGGGCCAGGCCGTAAAAGATGCCGTGCTTGTAGGTCAGGTGGGCCAGGTCCCGCTTCTGGGCGCCGATGGCGTCCGCTACGGCGAGGATGAGGCCAAAGACAATCAGCATGGTGGCAACGATCCACATGCTGCGCAGGACCGATTCGATCTGGTCCTGGAAGAGCAGCCCCAGCACGATGATCGGCAGGCTGCCCAGAATCACCAGCCAGCCCATGCGGGCATCGGGATCCTGCCGCGGCACTTTGCCGGCCAGTGAGCCTGCCCAGGCTTTGACGATGCGGACAATGTCACGCCAGAAGTAGATCAGCACAGCTGTTTCCGTGCCCAGCTGGGTGATGGCCGTAAAAGCTGCACCCGGATCCTGCGCGTTGGGAAGGAATTCCCCCACAATCCGCAGGTGTGCGCTCGATGAAATCGGTAGAAATTCGGTCAGTCCCTGCACTAGGCCCAGCAGGGCCGCTTCAAACCAGTTCACGCTAAGACCCTACGGCATGGCGGTGGCGCTTCTGCCCGTAAGCTTGCTGCTATGCAGCAGCGTTACGTCGGCAACAGTGGATTGCGAGTTTCAGCCCTCTCCCTGGGCACCCGTTCCTGGGGCCGGGAGACCGACGAGCAGGACGCCTCCGAGATGCTGCGGACGTTCCTTGGTGCGGGCGGCCGGCATGTGGACACGTCCGCGTCCTACGCTGGCGGGGGCTCCGAAGCGATCCTGGGCGCGCTGCTGGGCGACGTGGTATCCCGCACGGAGATTTCCATCTCCACCAAAGCGGGAATGACGACGCCGGATGGCCGGCGCGCCGTGGATACCTCACGGAATGCGATGCTCACCGGGCTGGACGCCAGCCTGGCCAGGCTGGGCACGGATTACGTGGACCTCTGGTTCGCCGAAGAGTGGGACGGAAACGTTCCCCTCGAGGAGACGCTGGCAGCACTGGAGTTCGCTGTCCGGTCGGGCCGGGCCCGGTACGCCGGAATCTCCAATTTCAAGGGCTGGCAGGCGGCTAAGGCTGCGGCGATCAGCAGCGTACCGCTCGTGGCCGCCCAGGCCGAGTATTCGTTCCTTAACAGGTCGGCGGAATCGGAACTCATGCCGGCCCTCGAAGACGCCGGGCTGGGCCTGATGGCCTGGGGTCCCCTGGGCCGGGGTGTCCTCACGGGCAAATACCGGGGCAGCATTCCGGCCGGTTCGCGCGGCGCCTCCGCGGGCGAGGCCGATTACGTGGAGCCCTACCTGGAAGAGAAGCCGTCCCGCATCGTGGACGCCGTGTGCATGGCAGCCAACGGGCTGGGACGTTCACCGCATGATGTCTCATTGTCCTGGCTGCTGTCCCAGCACGGCGTCGCCACAGTTGTTGTCGGGGCCCGCACGAACGTGCAGTTGAAAGAGATCCTCGACGCCCAGCTCTCCCCGCTGCCGCCCCAAATTGCCAGGGCGCTGGAAGACGTGTCCGCCTAGCGCCCCACCACCGGGATCCCGCGGGCTCCAGAGTCTTTCCCCGCTGCGCTATTCCTCCACAATCTCCAGGTCTTCGTCGTCGTCCACGTCGGCTTCATCATCGTCGTCTTCATCGTCGAACACCTGCAACGGGGTAACTTCGTTGTAGGCCTCATAGAGGGCGTCTTCATAAACTTCGAACGCATCTGCAACTGCAAAAAAGGCTGCCTCCACGGAGGGGTCACCGTCCCCGCGCCGGTTCGATGCTGCTATAAGGTGTTCTTCCAAAGCGGTGGTCAGGGACGAAAGCGCGACACGCGGATCGATGCTCATGACTTCACGTTAGCCGGAAAAGGACGAAAATGGAGAGCAAATGAAGGAGCAATTTCTCACCAGCTCAGTCCAGCGGGAGCGGGACTATTTACGGCAGTACGAATACCTCGTACTGACGCTCAGCCCTGAGGATTCCCTGCCGGAGGCGCGGCGCCGCCTGGTGGAACACTCCGAGTACGGCAAGTGGGAATTGGAACGCAGCAAGCTTTACATGGGCGGCGGCCGGCGGTTTTGGCTGCGCCGCCGGGTCATGCAGGTCCAACGCACCGTATAGGGCGGGCTTTGGGGAACCAGCGGCCCTTGGGGGAACGAACAGGAGCAGGTGCCCCGCGCCGGGGTTACTCCTCCAGGGGACCGAGCCAGGCGTTGGCGACGGTGTTGTGGGCTGACTCATCGTCGGAAGGGTGGAACATGCCGGCCAGCACGTCCCTGTACAGCCGCTCCAGTTCGGAGCCCCTGAAGTAGCTGGATCCGCCGCTGACCCGGATGGCCAGGTCCACTACCCGCCTGGCGGTTTCGGTCGCATTCACCTTCAGCCCCACCAGCTTGGGGAACCACTGGGACCCGTGATCAGCCAGCGCGTCGACGTCCGCCGCCACGGCGTCCAGCTGGGGGTAGAGCGCATCCATGGCCATGGCCGCTTCGGCGACTTTCCAGCGGATGTCGGGGTCCTGGGCGTAGCTGCGTCCGCCGTTCTTGAACGATGTGCGCCGCTTTGCCGTCTCCACGCCCACTGTCAGGGCACGCTCCCCCAGCCCCGTATAGACGGCGGCAAGGAGCGTCTCGAAGCAGGCGAAGATGGCGAAGATGAGGGGGTCGGCGTTGGGCCCCACCGGCAGCTTCCGAAAGATCCGGTCCGCCGGTACTGCCGCGCCTTCCAGCACCGTGGTGGCGGACTGGCTGGCCCGCATGCCCAGCGTGTCCCAATCGTCAAGGATCCGGTAGCCCGGCGATCCGCGGCGGATGAATCCATGGACAAGCTCTCCCGCTCCATCCCTGGCCGCAGGGTCCTTGCCGAAGATCCCGAGGCGGGTCCAGGCAGGCGACAAGCTCGTGAAGATTTTCGTTCCGGTAAACGTGTACCCGCCGTCCGGGGCCGGCGCCGCGATGGTCCGTGAGTCAAAGAGGACGGAGTCGTTGCCCGCCTCGGAGTTGCCGAACGCAAACACTTCGCCCTGCGCGGCTTCTTCCAGGACAAAGGACAAGGAGTCGTCGCCCCGGGCGGCCAGGACATGTGCGACGCCGGTCCAGACCAGGTGCATATTGACTGCCAGTGCGGTGGCGGGGGCAGCCGTTGCCAGCCTGCGCTGGCACTGCGCCGCCGCCCGGAGCCCAAGGCCCGGACCGCCGTCGGACGCCGGCACGAAGAGCTTCAGGTATCCCGCAGCCGCCAACTCCTCCAAATCCTCGTGGAAGAAGGCGTTGTCCCGGTCGTAACCGGCCGCGCGTTGCCGGATCCGCTCCAGGAGAGCGTCCGGCAGCAGCTGTTCCGGAGTCACAGCCGTCCCCTAGTAGTTGGTCAGCAGGGTGTTCAGCACCCGTGCGCCGAATTTGAGGGAATCGGCCGGGACCCGCTCGTCCACCCCATGGAACATACCGGTGAAGTCGAGCTCGTCCGGAAGCATCAACGGTGCGAAGCCGTAGCCGGTGATCCCCAGCCGGCTGAGCGACTTGTTGTCCGTGCCACCGGAGAGGGTGTAGGGCAGCACTTTGGCGCCCGGGTCCTCCTTGTGGAGGGCATCGATCATGGAGTCCACCAAATTCCCGGCGAAGGGAACCTCCAATGAGACGTCGTTGTGGACATAGCTCACATCCACGCCGGTGCCGGCGAGCTCGCGGACGATTTCCAGGACCTGCTGTTCCTGGCCGGGCAGCGTGCGGCAGTCGACAAGGGCTTCGGCCGACTCCGGAATGACGTTGTGCTTGTAACCGCCCTTGAGGAGGGTGGGGTTGGTGGTGTTCTGCAGGGTGGCGCCGACGAAGCGGGCCACGGTGCCAAGCTGGTCCAGCAAGAGGTCCGGGTTGTCGGCGTCGAACTCCACTCCGGTGAGTTCAGTCACTCCGTCAAGGAACTGGCGGGTCGTGGGGGTGAGCTCGATGGGCCATTTGTACTCGCCGATGCGGGTGACAGCCGCGGCCAGTCGGGTGATGGCGTTGTCCGTGTTGATCTGCGAGCCGTGGCCGGCCCTGCCATGGGCCACCAGCCGAAGCCAGGAGATCCCCTTCTCGGCGGTTTGCAGCAGGTAGGTGCGCTGGCCGCCGATGGTGGCGGAGAAACCGCCCACCTCCGAGATTGCCTCGGTGGCGCCCTCGAAGAGTTCGGGACGGTTGTCCACGGCGTACCGGGCGCCGTAGACGCCGCCGGCCTCCTCATCGGCGAAAAACGCAAAGATGATGTCGCGCTTGGGCTTCCTGCCGTCCCGGGCGAAGCTGCGCATGACGGACAGGATCATGGCATCCATGTCCTTCATGTCGACGGCGCCGCGTCCCCAGATAAGCCCGTCCTTCAGTTCCGCGCCGAACGGGTCCACTGACCACTGGTCACGCAGGGCGGGCACGACGTCCAGGTGGCCGTGGACCACCAGGGCACTTGCCGAAGGGTCCTCCCCCGCCAAGCGGCTCACAACACTGGCGCGGCCCGGGGCGGATTCGAAGATCTCCGCGTCCAATCCCACTTCCTCGATCAGCCCTGCGGTGTATTCAGCAGCTGCCCGCTCGCCCGGACCCGATCCGTCACCGTAGTTGGACGTGTCGATCCGGATGAGTTCCTGGCAAATCCGGACAACTTCATCCTCGGGCAGGACGTCAGGCATTGGTATCTCCTTGGTAGGGAATGACTGGGTGGCACGAGCTGAATCGCTGTCCTCAGCCTACCCATTCGGCCCGATTCGTTCTTCCCGAAAAGTCATGTTAGAGTTTTTCTCGCTGCTTCGGAGAGGCGCGAAACGCTGAAAGGCGGGACGGCTTCCCGAAATACCACCTGCGCGGGTGGCGGAATGGCAGACGCGCTAGCTTGAGGTGCTAGTCCTCGAAAGGGGGTGGGGGTTCAAGTCCCCCTCCGCGCACATTGGGAAACCCCGGAAAATCAATGATTTTCCGGGGTTTTTCTGTATCCGGGCAACCCCAGGCGATTCCCGGGGTTCCTTACCGGCGTCGCACCACCAATCCCACCGGGAAGGCAGGCCATGACTACCAGTACCGTCCTTGTCGCCGGAGCCACCGGCGATCTCGGCCAACGCATTGTTCGTGAGCTGCTGCGCCACGACACGCTCGTCCGGGTCCTTACCCGTCCCGGGAGCGGCAGGGCGCAGAAAGTCTTCGGCGGGGCGGATCGCGTGCAGGTCCGCGAGGCCGTCTACACGGACCACGCCGGCCTCGTCTCCGCCCTGTCCGGCGTCGACACGGTCATCTCGGCTGTCAGCGGGGCGCGTCCGGTCATCATCGACGCGCAAAGGTCGCTCCTCGCAGCCGCCATCGAGGCAGGTGTGGCGCGGTTCATCCCGTCGGATTACTCCGCCGACTACCGTCGCGTCACTCCCGGCAGCAACCGGAACTTCGAGCTCCGCCGTGATTTCGCCGCGGAACTCGACGCCGCTCCCCTCCGCGTGACGTCCGTCCTGAACGGTGCGTTTGCGGACATGCTCACCGGGCAGGCGCCCATGATCCTGTTCTCGCGCCGCCGGGTCCTCTACTGGTCCTCAGCCGACCAAATCCTCGACTTCACCACCAAAGATGATGTGGCACGCGTCGTCGCGCTTGTCGCGCTCGACAAGGCCGCACCCCGGGTTGTCGAAGTGGCCGGTGACCGGGTCACTGCCCGTTCCGTTGCCCGGACCATGACCGAACTCACGGGAAAGCCCTTTGCGCTGCAGTGGGCCGGAACCACCGGGACCCTGTCGGCGATGGGCAGGATCGGCCGCCGCTTCTCGAAGGACAGGGAGGGAGCCTTTCCGGCCTGGCAGGGCATGCAGTACTTCTTCAGCATGTTCAGCGGCCAGGCCGAACTCCGCCATGTCGACAACCACCGGTACGGGCCGCACCGGTGGACTTCGGTCCGCGATGTCCTCCAAGGTCACCTGGCACAGACAACGGCCGATCGCTGATCCCAAACGCTGCAGCCGGCACCTGCCGCCACCCGGGAATGCGACGGGCCCAAGACATGAAAGAGGGGAAGACCATGGTGGTCTTCCCCTCTTCCTTACCCCCGCCTTTCCGGCGGGCCGGCAGCTGGGTTATTGAGTGGGCTGGTCGAACCGCTGCCCGGCCGGGTCCGGCCCCATGAGGGTGAAGACCAGCAGGATGATCGCTCCGGCGAACGGAATGAGTCCCAGCAGGATCAGCCAGCCGCTCTTGTTGCTGTCATGCAGGCGGCGGACCGTCAGAGCCAGCGACGGGACGATGGTGGCCAGGCCCCAGATCATGCCCAGGATCAGTCCGACAACTGCTCCAGGACCCAGCTGCGGAGCGCTGCCGTAAGTCGACGTTGACGCCACCATGCCGGAGCTGATGATGATGTTCAGGACGATGCCGACGATGACGGCGACGAGCGTCCACCACCAGTATTCGCTCCTGCTGGCCCGGCCGGAGAAGGCTGCATACTTCTTGAAGAACCGCTTGACCGCCACCGGGAACGGGGCGCCATAGTAAGGGGCCCAGAGCGGGGGTTCCCCGCCGGGCCAGGACTGCTGGGACGGATACTGCTGCGGCGGATAGGGCTGCTGCGACGGGTATTGCGGATAGCTCAAGGTTTCCCCCAGGTGTCAGAAGTGACTGGAACGTGCTCATCGTACTGTCGATGCGGTCGAAATAGCCTGCACAGGGGTAACAATTTTCCCAATTTTCCCCGGAACAACAAGGAAACGGCCGCTCCCGGAGATACCGCCGCGGGCCGCGTCCATGGGCTAGTTTGGGAACGAAGCGCCCTGCCCCGGGGCCCCGACAAGGAGCGCCGATTGGACAACATCGCCCGCAAGTGGTTTTTGAGCAGGTCCGAGCGCGGAAATCCTGCCAGTGCCGTGCAAGCGTTGAACGACGGATCACCAGCGTGGTCAGAGGGAAACCTGGTGCGGCCCTTGATCCACGGGGCGTCCTACTTTTCCCGCTTGCACGGGGAATTGTCGGCTCTCAAGGCCGGTGACCGGGTGTGGTTCACGGACTGGCGGGGGGATGCCGATGAGCGGCTTTCCGCTGACGGCCCAACGATTGGCACGGTGCTGGCGGAGCTGGCCCGGGCAGGGGTGGAAGTCCGTGGACTCGTTTGGCGGTCCCATGGAGAGCGGATATCGGCCCCCATCAGTGGACGCTCCAACGAACTGCTCAGCAGGCGAATCAACGATGCAGGCGGCGAAGCGCTGCTGGACCAGCGGGTGCGCCTCTTCGGTTCCCATCACCAGAAACTGGTGGTGATCCGCCGTCGCGACGACCCATCGAAGGACGTCGCTTTCGTTGGCGGGCTGGACCTCTCACACAGCCGCCGGGATGACGCCCGCCATGGCGGTGACCCGCAGGCGGTGAAGATGGACCCCAAGTACGGTCAGCGGCCCCCCTGGCACGACGCCGCGCTGGAGCTGCGTGGCCCCGTAGTGGCTGATGTCCTGGCGGTCTTCGCTGAACGCTGGAACGATCCCCACCCGTTGGACCGGCACACGCCATACCGCATGTTGCTGCAGCGCCTGGCCCGGATGCCCCGTCACCCCCGGCCCCTGCCTGACGCTGCCCCACCCCCGCCGCCGGCGGGCCCGCACGCAGTCCAGCTGCTGCGTACGTACGGCCGGAAGCATCCACCCTTCCCGTTCGCTCCCAACGGCGAGCGCAGCATTGCCCGCGCCTACGCGAAAGCCTTCTCGCAGGCCCGTTCCCTCATCTACATCGAGGACCAGTATTTGTGGTCAACAGATGTCGCGGCCGGAATCGCAACCGCGTTGGAGCGCAACCCTTCGCTCCAGGTGATCATCGTCGTCCCTCGCTATCCGGACTCTGACGGTCGGCTGGGCGGCCCGCCCAGGCGGCTGGGCCAACAGCGTGCCGTCTCCATGCTCCGGCGGGCCGCACCGGACCGGGTTGGCGTCTTCGACCTGGAGAACAGCGACAGCACGCCGATCTACGTCCACGCCAAAATCTGCATTATCGACGACACCTGGTTTACCTGCGGATCGGACAATTTCAACCGCCGGTCCTGGACCACTGACAGCGAACTGACGTGCGCCGTCGTCGATACCTCCCAACCGGAAAGAGGCAGCCCCGGCGAGGCCGGCCAACCTGCCCGATCCGGGCCGTTGGCCAGGGAGCTACGGATCCAGCTGTGGACCGAGCACCTGGGGCTGGACCCCGACGACCCGCGGCTCCTTGAGCCGACGGCCGGCCTGGACTTGTGGAACAGCACTGCCGATGCCCTTGCGCAGTGGCACCGAAACGGGCGCCGCGCTCCTCGGCCTCCCGGACAGGTGCAGCGCCACACCATAGAGCCCCTGCCGCCCCTCCACCGGCTCTGGGCCGATCCCCTGTACCGGCTTGTCGTGGACCCGGACGGGCGCCCTCGGTCCCTCCGCGGCACAGACCGGTTCTAGGCGCCGGAAGCGGGAAGGTTTCGGGCCACGCAACGGGGGCCACGCGGCACGAACAACCTGCAGTGGCACTGTGCGGGCGCGGTAAGTTGGAGCGGTACTTACAGCCGAACGTGGATAGGGAGAAGACATGAAGGCCATCGTGTACGAAGAGACGGGCCCATCGGCGGTCCTGAAGCTCCGCGACAGGCCCTTGGTGGACCCCGGCCAGGACGAGGTCAGGGTCCGGCTGCTGGTGTCCGGAGTGAACCCTACTGACTGGAAGTCACGCTCCGGCGGCGGGAGCAGGAAACTGGACGCGCCCAAGGTTCCCAACCAGGACGGAGCCGGGGTGATCGATGCCGTAGGTGCCGGGGTAGCCAGGTTCGGCGTCGGGGACCGTGTCTGGCTCTGGGATGTCGCGTGGGGCGGCAACGAAGGCACCGCACAGGAGTACGTCACTGTCCCGGCCGGAAAGGTTGTGCCTCTTCCGGACGGAGAGTCCTTTGACGCCGGCGCCTCACTCGGCATCCCTGCTTTGACTGCCCACCGGGCCCTCACCTCAAGCGAAGGCGGACCGTCCCGGCTCTCCCCCGGGGCCCTGGCCGGACGGACCGTCCTTGTCACCGGCGGCGCGGGGGCAGTGGGTCATGCAGCCATCCAGTTGGCACGATGGGCCGGGGCAACCGTCATCACCACCGTCAGCGGCGACCACAAAGCGGAACTGGCCCGGCGGGCGGGAGCAGGCACGGTCATCAATTACCGGACCGACGACGTGGTGCGTGCTGTCCGCGACGCGGCCCCGGACGGTGTGGACACCATTGTGGAGGTTAACGCTCCGGCAAACATCGAGGCAGGCCTGGAGGTGCTCAAGCCGGGCGGGACGATCTCCGTCTACGCCGCAAACCCCGGGGAGTCACTGACCGTGCCCATCCGCGAGGGCATGACGAAAAACGTCCGGCTGCAATTCATCCTCACCTACACGGTGACTGACGAACAGAAACAGGATGCGGTTGCTGCGGTCTCCGGAGCCCTTGAGGCCGGCGCGCTCCGGGTCGGCGAAGACTACGGGCTGCCGCTGACCCGCTTCCCCCTTGAAGAGACCGCCGCTGCGCACGACGCCGTTGAACAGGGCATCGTCGGAAAGGTGCTCATCGACGTCGCGCCGTAACCGGCGGGGACCGGCGGCGGCGACGCCGCCTGGGCACTATTGCGAAAGCCGGTCCCTCGCCGCATGCTCGACAAGCACCGGTATGAAAGCGCGCACCCTCCCGGTATCAAGCATGCTGTGCTCCTGCTGCACCACGTCTTCGATCTGCTCCCTGGACAGCGTAGGAAACCTCGCTGCCAACCGGTCCACCACTTCGCCGAGGGCCCGCAACTCTTCGCTTACTCCCATCGTGAAAGTGTCAGCGGCGTTGAGAACCTCGTCAAGACTTGACTATGCAGCCGGCTTTGCGGTGTGTGGAGGGCTCCCAGGGAGCGTGTCCAACGGCGGGCGCCGAGCCGCACCGGGCAGCCTCGCCGCCCGCCTGGTCGCCGTGTGCCCACCCGCCCACAAGCCGTCAGTGCGGATGCAACCTGCGGGGACGGGAATGGCGGTGGATACGCGAACCGGCCACGGCAGGCCGGTACTCGATCCGACGTTTCTCCGTCCGGACATCACGCCGTTCCTGGCGCCGCGCTTTGCGTTCCGGACGGTCAATGGCGGACAGGATGGTCAGCGTCACCGCCATCCACAGGAGTGCGGTCCCCAACACCAAAGCGATCTCCAGCTCCGTGCTCATAGTCCCAATTTTAGGGCCCCACGGCTCCGGCTGACCCTGCGCAGATCCACATCGAAGCCGCCTAAATCCACAGCGTCCGCGGCGCTTCCTATTGGGGAATACGGGCCGGATGCTGTACGTTTCATACCCGACAGCCAATCAAAGAAAAGAGAAGCACCTAAAGTGGCAACCGATTACGATGAACTGCGTTCCGACGTCAAGGAATCGCAGGACAACTCACTTGAGCAGCTCCAGTCAGCAAATGCTCCCGACGCCCGCAGTGTTGTGCAGGAGTTGGACGAAGCTGACGGGCTGGACGGCGCCGGCGTCCCTGGCGGCGAATTCGTCGCTGAGGAACTCGTAGTCCAGGTCATTCCGCAGGCAGAGGACGAATTCACCTGCTACTCCTGTTTCCTGGTCCGGCACCGGTCCCAGATTGCGCGCCAGAAAGACGGCCACAGCTACTGCACTGAGTGCGAAGGCTAGGAAGAAACAGTTCCGGGCAAAACACCTGGACCCTCGTGAAAACCATCCGGAAGGCACGCCGCACAAGGCGTGCCTTCCGGTTTTAAGCGTTCACCCAGACAAAGTGGGTAACGTGCCGTCAAGGAACTTACGACGACGACCCGGCAGCCAGGAGGCAGCGTTGGACAGCCCAGCTGGCGTATGGAACACCTTCGCGGCGGCCTTCTCCCAGGCACCCGTGCCCAACATCACCTGGGTAGAGATGTTGCTGTCCCTGGCAGCAGCCACGGCGCTGTCCATCCCGCGCCGTTCCTGGCGCTACTTTGGACTCCTTGCCACCGCAACTCACGAACTGGGCCACGCGGTTGCCGCCGTAACCTCGGGCCAGCGGCTGTCCGGGATCCGGCTCCGTCTGGACCACTCCGGAACAACGACTGCCTACAGCCGGAGCCGTGTTGCCGCTGCCTGGTCGTGTTTCTGGGGCTATCCGGTCCCGGCACTCGTTGGTGCGGCGTTCGTGTGGTGCGGAGTCACCGGGTGGGGTGCCGCAGCCATGGCGGCAAGCGTGGTGGTCCTGGCCGCGTCAATACTGTTCCTTCGCAACCTTGCCGGATTCCTCATCACCCTGACCGCCATGGCCGGCGCCGCTGCCCTCACGTTCCTGGCAACGGCCTCGGCTGCCGGACATGCCGCCGTCATCTTCGGCCTCGCCTTGCTCGTGGCCGCAGTCCGGGACCTGGCCAAACTCACCCACGTCCACCTCCGGCGTCGCGACCGCCTGGAAAGTTCCGACGCATACCTGCTGTACCGCGCCACCTCCGTGCCGTCCGCCGTCTGGATCACCATCTTCAGCGCGCTCGTGGCCGGCTCATGGCTTGCGGCCTGGCTGCCCGTCTCCCGGATCCTGCTTGGCGGCGCCTGAATTGTTGAGCCGGACGCATACGCTAGTGCCATGAGCCAGGAAACCGACAGCAGTCCCACAGCGACGGACCACAGCACCGAGCACAGCACCCGAGGCGCATATGTGACCGGCGGTGCGGAGTTCACCCGTGACACCAACTACATCGAAGACCGCATCACCAGGGATGCCGCCCCCGGCAGCAACGGTGAACCCGGCTGGCCGGTGGAAGCGGGACGGTACCGGCTCATTGCCGCCAGGGCTTGCCCGTGGGCCAACCGAACGGTCATAGTCCGCAGGCTGCTGGGCCTTGAAGACGTCATCTCACTGGGCCAGCCCGGACCTACCCACGATGCCCGGTCCTGGACGTTCGACCTCGATCCCGGTGGCGTTGATCCCGTCCTGGGCATTGAGCGCATCCAGGAGGCCTATTTCAAGCGTTTCCCTGACTATCCGCGGGGCATCACCGTCCCCGCCGTCGTGGATATACCAACCGGCGAAGTCGTGACCAACAACTTCCCGCAGATCACGCTCGACTTTTCCACCGAATGGGTGGATTTCCACCGGCCGGGCGCACCGGAACTCTACCCGGAGCACCTCCGCGGGGAGATCGACCGGATCAACAAGCGCGTCTTCACCGAAGTCAACAACGGCGTCTACCGCTGCGGTTTCGCCGGTTCGCAGGAGGCCTACGACGCCGCGTACGACCGGCTCTGGACGGCCCTGGACTGGCTCGAAGAGCGGCTCTCGCGCCAGCGGTACCTCGTCGGCGATACCATCACCGAAGCGGACGTCAGGCTCTTCACCACGCTGGCCCGCTTCGACGCCGTTTACCACGGCCACTTCAAGTGCAACCGGCAAAAGCTCAGTGAGATGCCCGCGCTCTGGGGCTACGCCCGGGACCTGTTCCAAACTCCGGGCTTCGGTGATACCACCGATTTCGTCCAGATCAAGCAGCATTACTACATCGTCCACGAGGACATCAACCCCACCGGGATCGTGCCGAAGGGGCCGGACCTGGCTGGCTGGCTGACCCCGCATGGCCGCGAAGCGCTTGGCGGCCGGCCTTTCGGGGACGGCACACCGCCGGGTCCGGTACGGCCGGGCGAAGAAGTGGCTGCCGGACACGGAGCCGTGGGCTAGTCCGCAAAGCCCGGGCAGGAAATCGCTTTCCCCTACGCTGGGAGGCATGCTGACTTCCCTTGGCTTCGTCGCCCCCGGATACGAGAACGTGCTGGCCTTGTTCGAGACCCTGCTCGCTGAGGACCCCCGGTACAGCGCCCAACTGGCGGCCTACCAGGGATCCCGGCAGGTGGTCCGGCTGACTGGAGGCCCGGACATGGCGCCGGACACCCTGACGGGGGCGTACTCCTGTTCAAAGGGCGTCGGTGCGATGGTCATCGCACTGCTGGTCCAGGACGGCCTCCTCGATTTGGACCGTCCGGTGGCCCACTACTGGCCGGAGTTCGCCGCCCACGGCAAAGACAGGCTGCTGGTCCGGGAAGCCCTGTCCCATCAGGCCGGATTATTGGGTATCGACGGCGGGTTCGGGCTCACCGAGTTCACCACGCCCGAGGCTGCGGCGCGGCTCGCCGCGTTACCGCCCCTCTGGGAGCCGGGGCGGCAGTTCGGATATCACGCCCTCACTATTGGAATTCTGATGGAGGAGCTGTGCCGACGCACCGCCGGCGAGCCATTGCAGGCTGTCTACGAAGCAAGGATCCGCGCGCCCCACGGCGTGGACTTCTTCCTCGGCCTGCCGGAAGAACTGGAACCGCGGTACCGGGACGTCCTCTACCAGGACACCCCCGACCAGGGATGGGTGGACCCGCTGAGCCTGGAAGGGATTAACGGCAACGCACCCGTCAGCACCATCATGGAGCTGCCGAACATCCGCGCAGTCCGGGCAGCAGGCATGTCCGCGGCCGGAGGAGTGGGATCCGCCGAGGGGCTGGCCCGCCTCTACGCCGCCGCAACCACCGGCGTCGACGGCGGCCGTCCCTTCCTCGAGGCCACAACCATCGAAGCAATGTCACGGGAACAGGTGTGGGGCCTTGACCGGTCCTCTGGGCTCGATAATGCGTTCGCCGTCGTCTTCATGAAACCGCACCCGTCAAGGAACTTCGGCAGCCACCGCGCATTCGGGCATGAGGGAGCGAACGCTGCCCTTGGCTTTGCGGATCCCTCCTACGCCCTTGGCTTCGGATATGTCCCCCGCCGCCAGGAGGAAGGGCGGACCCCGGGCAGGGCCCACCGGCTGGCCTCCGAAGTGCGGCGTTCCGCGGCCGGCTTGTCCTGACGGGATGCCGGCCTTACTGTGGCCGGATGGGCAATACTCAAGCACGACCGGACGCACGGTGGGCTCGGGGGACCCAACTTCTCAAACAATCGGTGGAAGGAATTTCCGCTGCCTTTGCAGCGCAACGGCTGCAACTGGCGGCGAAAGCCGCGCTCGCAGCGGGCCTGGCTTTCACGATCGCTCCGCTGATGCCCGGGGCGGCGTCGCACTACACGTATTATGCGCCGCTGGGCGCCCTGGTGGCCATGTACCGCAACGTCGCGGGCTCGGTCCGGAACGGACTCCAGGCCATCGCAGGACTTGCGGTGGGGATCGGTTTGGCGTTCATCCTGGTCAGCATTTCCGATCCCTCACCGTTGACGGTGGCTCTCTTCATGGGCGTCGGAGTGCTGTTGGGCGGGCTGCCAGGCATCGGCTCCGGCAGTGACTGGATTCCAACGGCCGCGCTCCTGGTCCTGCTGGTCGGCGGCAGGAATGCCGAGGACTTCTCCTACGGCTACCTCCTGCAAATGGCCGCTGGAGTGGCAGTGGGCATCGCCGTGAACTTCCTGATCTTTCCACCCCTGCACCTGAACGCGGCCGCCACCAGCCTGGCCGAACTCAGGCGCGCCCTTGGCAGGCAACTGACCGACATGGGTGCGGCCCTGACGGAAAAATGGCCGCCGGAACACGAGGAATGGTCGCGCAGGTCGGAGGAGCTGTCCGACGCGGCAAGATCGGTACGCCACCTGGTCAAGGAAGCTGATGCCAGCCGGCGCGCCAACCCGCGGCGAAAGCTGCATCCGAGGGACATCGACCAGGACTACCGCGAGTTGCAGAACCTGGAGCAGGTGACATTCCATATCCAGGACATGACCGATGTTCTTTCCGACGTGATCTGGAACAACGACCTGCCGTATGAGATTCCCCTCGAGGACACCGAACCCCTGGCCGCTGCGATCACGGCCACTGGAGAATTGCTGTCTATCGATGTCGAAGGTGAAGACAACAATCACCAGGACCGCTATGCCGCGGCCAAGGCGGCAGTGGAAGCCTGCATGGCCGCCACCACCGCCAGGCAAGCCGAGGAGGGCACCGTCCCGGCCTCCGAATCGGTCCTCCTGAGCCTGCACCGCATCCTGCGCGCCGCCAAGCCGAAGGACTGATCCGGCGCACCGTCATACTGCCTAAAGCGCTGAGACTGTGCCGTGGAAGTGGCGCCGCCCCGAACGTGGGTTCCAGGCCACATAGCGCGAATGTTTCCACGCACCGGACGAGGCCTGGTCCGTGCTGATCTCCAAAGCCACCCGGCACGGCAGGAAAACCGGCGCTTCAAACTCCACGTCCCAGCTGAAGGCGTCGCCCCGGGCGGGACCGACGTCGGCGAGCGCACGCGAGGCGAGGTACATTCCGTGGGCTATCGACCGGCGCATCCCCAGCGCCTTGGCCGAGAGGACGCTCAGGTGGATTGGATTAAAGTCACCTGACACGGCGGCGTACGCCCGTCCTGTGTCCACCCCCAAGTGCCACAGCGCCGTCGGTGCCGGAGCAGTGAATTCCGGTTTCGGCGCCGCGGCGGTTGGTTTGTCGATGCCGGGAAGGAACAACCCCTTGGCCAGGTAGGTGGAAACTCCGCGCCAGTGAATGTCCGCCGAGCCCGCGCGTCGCACCTCAGCCACGACGTCCACCTGCGTCCCTGCCCGGTGGCCTCGAAGATTTTCCACCCTGGCGGTCATGTCAAGCACGTCCGTGAAGACCAACGGCGTCCTCTGCTCGACGCTGTTGCGCAGGTGGATCATCCCCAGCAGCGGCAGCGGGAAGTCGTCGCGGTTCATGACGCTCATGGCGAGGGGAAAGGCCAGGGCATGGATGAAGCCGGCAGGCAGGACGTCACTGGCGGTCTCACCAATGAGGTGCTGGTACGCCGTGAGGTTTCCAACGTCCACGGTGACGCCCCTGACGTCGTGGCTCTCGGCCGGAAGATCGGCGGAATCATGCGTTCCCAGGAGCCTGCGCCGTGCTGCCTGGGCGGCGGCGTTGACATACAGCTTGGACAGCGAGGGCATCTCCGCCAGGATCACTGGTTGCTGGAGTGTCATGCCCCCACCAGGTTTTGACCGCACACCCGCAACACCTCCCCGTTGATACCACCTGCGGCGTCGCTGGCCAGGAAGGCAATGGTTTCCGCCACGTCCGCGGGAAGGCCTCCCTGTTGCAGCGAGTTGAGCCGGCGCGCCACCTCACGGACCGCAAAAGGGATCCGCGCAGTCATCTCGGTCTCAATGAACCCGGGCGCGACGGCATTGATGGTGCCGCCACTGGCGGCGAGCAGCGGTGCCGTGGCCCGCACCATTCCCATCACGCCTGCTTTGGAGGCGGCGTAGTTGGTTTGGCCCCTGTTGCCGGCAATGCCACTCGTGGAGGCAACTGACACGATCCGCGGTGACGAGCGGAAGTGGTCCGCGGCGAGGAGGGCTTCGTTGATCCGAAGCTGGGCTGCGATGTTGATGTTGATGACCGAGTTCCACCGGGAATGGTCCATGTTGGCCAGCAGTTTGTCCCGGGTAATCCCGGCATTGTGCACCACGATATCCAGGCGGCCATGCCGCTGCGCTGCATGCTCAAGGATCCGCGCCCCGGCGTCTGCGCCGCTGATGTCCAGCTGCAGCGCCGTACCCCTCACCTCGTTGGCCACGGCCGCCAGCTGGTCACCCGCCGCCGGAATGTCAACCAGGACCAGCATGGCACCGTCGCGGTGCAGGGTCCGGGCAATCTGCGCGCCGATACCCCTGGCTGCGCCTGTCACCACAGCGACCTTGCCCTCCAGCGGCCGGTCTGTGTTGGCGGGAAGCGCACCGTCCGGGGAAGAGACCGTCAGGAACTGCCCGTCAACAAATGCCGAGCGGCTGGAAAGGAAGAACCTGATGGCGCCCAGTGCGCTGGGACTCGTGGTGGTGGTGCCGTCCGAGAGGAGGACACCGTTGGCCGTGGCGCCCGCCCGCAACTCTTTGGCCAGGGAACGCAGGAAACCATCCACGCCCTGGCGGGCAGCCGCTGCTGCAGGGGAAGAAACGCCCGCCGCGGGCCGGGACACCGTAATGACCCGACCTCCGGCCCGCAGGTCCCGCAACGAACCTGCGGCGGAGAGTACCGGCTGTTCCAAATCCGCGGGATGCTCCAGCTCGTCGAGGACCAGGATGATGGCGCCCAGCTTTTCGGCCGGAACGGCGTGCCTCCGGACATCGAGGTCCCACGACAGCAGTTCGGTGGCGAGGCTGTCCGCCGCAGGACTGTTTCCGACAACGACGACCGGGCCAACGACCAGCGGTTGTCCTGGCTGGTAGCGCCGAAGCACTGCGGGCTGCGGGAGTCCGAGCTTTCTGGCCAGGTTGCGGCCCGCGCCGCTGTTGACCAGCCGGGTATATGTATCCGTCATGACTGCCCCCTACACCGATTCCAGGATCGCGACGACGCCCTGGCCACCTGCCGCGCACACAGACACCAGGCCGCGGACGGGCCGGCCCTCCGCGTCCGCCTTGGCGTGCAGCATCTTGGCCAGCGAACTAACGATCCGTCCGCCGGTGGCGGCGAAGGGATGACCCGCCGCGAGCGAAGATCCGTTGACGTTGAGGCGTGAACGGTCGACGCTGCCGAACGCGCCGTCAAGCCCGAGACGGGTCCGGCAGAATTCCTCGTCCTCCCATGCGGCCAGCGTGCTGAGGACCGTGGCGGCGAAGGCTTCATGGATTTCGAAGAAGTCGAAGTCTCCCAGTGTCAGGTTCTGCCTGGCCAGGAGCCGCGGCACGGCGAAGACCGGGGCCATCAACAGGCCATCCTTGCCGTGTACAAAGTCCACTGCTGCGGCTTCGGCGTCCACCACGGCGGCGAGTTTGGGCAGGTCGCGGGCATCGGCCCAGTCGTCGGAGGCAAGAAGGACGGTTGAGGCGCCGTCGGTCAACGGGGTGGAGTTGCCTGCTGTCATGGTGGCGCCGGCGCCCAGGTTCCTGCCGAACACCGGCTTCAGCGATGCCAGTTTTTCCAAGGAAGTATCAGCGCGGAGGTTGGCGTCCCGCGTCAGTCCCCGGTAGGGAGTCAGCAGGTCGTCGAAGAAGCCTGAATCATAGGCGGCTGCGAGGTTACGGTGGCTGTTCAGTGCCAGTTCGTCCTGCGCTTCGCGGGAAATCTGCCACTGCGCCGTGGTCAGCGCCTGGTGCTCCCCCATGGACAGACCGGTGCGCGGTTCCGCGGTACCGGGCGCCAGCGGCGCCAGGTCCTTTGGCCGGAGGCGGCTCAGGATCTGGAGCCGCTGTGGAAGCGACTTGGCGCGGTTGAGGTCAAGGATGATGTCGCGGAGCCCCTCGCTGACCACCACGGGGGCATCAGAGGCTGAGTCCACGCCGCCGGCGATGGCGGAATCGATCTGTCCAAGCTTGATCTTGTTGGCCAGCCCCACCACGGTTTCGAGACCGGTGGCGCATGCCTGCTGGAGGTCGTACACCGGGGTTTCGGCGGACAGTGCAGACCCCAGGACGGCTTCCCGGGTGAGGTTGAAGTCCCTGGAGTGCTTCAGGACGGCTCCTGCGGCAACCTGTCCGATCCGTTCGTCCTGGAGGCCGAACCGTGCGATCAGGCCGTCAAGGGCTGCGGTCAGCATGTCCTGGTTGGAGGACTTTGCGTAGGCGCCGCCGGCGCGCGCGAAGGGAATCCTGTTGCCGCCAACAATCACCGCCCTGCGCGGCGCAGAAACTGCTGGTCGAACTGATTCGTCAGGTGCTGGCGTGGACTGTCCGTCGATGGACATGGGTGGCTCCTCTGCTCACATGCGGTTACCGATACCCAGCGTACCTGATACGCTGAGTATCGTGAACTTCCACACTTCCATCCTTCCGCTTACCGTCGAGCTCCCGCCTGCCGCCAGTTCAGACGGCCGCTCGGCACGCTGGCAGAGTCACCGCGAGGAACGCCGCCGGGAGCTGATCAAGCAGGCCCGCAGAGCGGTCCATGCCCTCGGAAGCGATGCGTCCATGGAGGAGATCGCCACCGCGGCAGGAACCTCCAAGTCTGTTTTCTACCGCTACTTCGGGGACAAAGCCGGCCTGCAACAGGCGGTGGGGGAAGTGGTCCTGAGCCAGATGCAGAACCGCATCAAGGAAGCCGCGCAGAGTGCCGTGACGCCGCGGGAAGGCTTGCTCGCGATGGTCTCGGCCTACCTGCAGATGGCGGACACCAGCCCCAGCGTCTATGCATTCGTCACCAGCTACACCCCCGCCGAACCCACGGAACCCACATCTCCCGCGACGTCGGCCGGCGCCCTGGGCCACTTCTTCGATGCCATTGCGGACATGATCGCTGCGCCCATGCGCTCCCATCTGGGTGATGTGGGGGAAACGGTCATCGGGTTCTGGCCCCGGGCCGCGATCGGCCTGGTACGGAACGCTGGAGAGCAATGGCTCAACACTCCGGACTCCCCCACCAAGCCCAGCCAGGAAGCCATGGCCCGCCACATTACGGCGTGGCTGTGTGTTGGCATAGCACCCGAACTCACCCCCGCCCCACCGACCACCAAGTTATCCGCCAAAGAAGGACTGTGACATGACTGACGTAGTGGACCGCACCGCCCGAAAAGGGCTCCGCTCCCCGGCAACCCCGGCAGCCAACCCCGTAGCCGACTCCCCTGCACCCGCCGTCGACGTCGCGGCCCTGGGCCGGCAGCTCCTGGGAAAGTGGGCCGATGTCCGGCTCCAAGCCCGGGACCTGGCTGCACGGCCGGAACTGCACAAGGTCGAAGGCCTGACACATACGGACCATCGCCAGCGGGTATTCGGCCAGCTGCAATACCTCGTGGACAACAACGCCGTCCACCGCGCATTCCCGGCGGAACTGGGCGGCTCCGACGACCACGGCGGAAACATCGCCGGGTTCGAGGAACTCGTGGTGGCGGATCCTTCACTGCAGATCAAGGCCGGGGTCCAGTGGGGGCTGTTCGGGTCGGCCGTCATGCACCTGGGCACGGCCGAACACCACGCCAAGTGGCTGCCGGGCATCATGAGCCTGGCCATCCCCGGTTGCTTCGCCATGACGGAAACAGGGCACGGCTCGGATGTTGCCAGCATCGCCACCACGGCCACCTATGACCCGGATACCGAGGAATTCATCATCCACACCCCGTTCCGTGCAGCGTGGAAGGACTATATCGGCAACGCTGCCACGGACGGACTGGGAGCAGTGGTGTTCGCCCAGCTTGTCACCAGGGGAGTCAACCACGGCGTCCACGCACTCTATGTTGACCTCCGGGACCCGGACACCAAGGAGTTCCTGCCCGGCATCGGCGGCGAGGATGATGGCATCAAGGGCGGCCTGAACGGGATCGACAACGGCCGCCTGCACTTCACGAACGTCCGCGTCCCGCGCACCAACCTCCTGAACCGGTACGGCAACGTGGACGCCGATGGCGCCTACACGTCCCCCATTGCGAGTCCCGGCCGCCGCTTCTTCACGATGCTGGGAACGCTGGTCCAAGGCCGCGTGTCCCTGGACGGCGCTGCCGTTGCCGCGTCCAAGCTGGCGTTGAAGGCGGCCATCCAGTACGCCACCGAACGCCGCCAGTTCAACGCTTCGTCCCACACCGACGAGGAAGTCCTGCTGGACTACCAGCGGCACCAGCGGAGGCTTTTCACCCGCCTCGCCACCACCTATGCTGCCGGCTTTGCCCATGAACAGCTGCTGCAGAAGTTCGACGACGTCTTCTCCGGCGCGCACGACACCGACGCGGACCGCCAGGACCTCGAAACCCTGGCGGCGGCGCTCAAGCCGCTGAGCACCTGGCACGCGCTGGATACCCTGCAGGAGTGCCGGGAGGCATGCGGCGGTGCCGGATTCCTGATCGAGAACCGGTTCGCCTCGCTCCGGGCCGACCTTGACGTCTATGCCACGTTCGAGGGCGACAACACCGTGCTGCTGCAGCTTGTGGCCAAGCGCCTGCTCGCCGACTACGCCAAGGAGTTCCGGAACGTGGACTTCGGCGTGCTGGCGCGCTACGTGGTAAACCAGGCGGCCGGCGCCGCGGTCCACCGCACCGGCCTGCGCCAGGTGGCGCAGTTCGTGGCGGACACCGGGTCGGTCCAGAAGGCTGCAATCGCCCTCCGCGACGAGGAAGGCCAGCGCGCGCTCCTGACCGACAGGGTGCAGACCATGGTGGCTGAGGCGGGTGCCGCACTCAAGGGCAGCAAGCGCCTCTCGCTGGACAAGGGCGCAGCCTTGTTCAACAGGCACCAGAACGAGCTTATCGACGCTGCCCAGGCACACGCCGAGCTGCTGCAGTGGGAGGCCTTTACCGAGGCGCTCCAGCAGGTGGCCGACCCGGGCACCAGGAAGGTCCTGACCTGGCTGCGGGACCTCTTTGGCCTGTCCCTGATCGAGAAGAATCTGTCCTGGTACCTCATGAACGGCCGCCTCTCCATGCAGCGGGCACGGACAGTGGGCGGCTACATCAACCGGCTGCTGGAGAAGATCCGTCCCCACGCCGTGGACCTGGTGGACGCTTTCGGCTACGGGGAGGACCATGTCCGCGCCGCCATCGCCACGGGTGCCGAAAAGGTGCGCCAGGACGAGGCCCGTGCGCACTTCCGGAATGAGCGTGCCAGTGGCCAGGCTCCGGTGGACGAGAAGGTCCTGATCGCTAAGACCGCGGCCGGCCGCAACGGCTGAGACACACCGGCCGCCCCCTCGGGTGGCATAACGACGACGGCGCCGCTCCCCTTCCACGGGGGGGCGGCGCCGGCGTCGTTTCTGCGTGGAACGCTCAGCTGGTGGCGGGCAGCACCGAACGGTAGACCTCAAGGGTGGTCTCGGTGATGGATTCCCAGGAGAAGTGTTTTTCGGCACGTTCCCGGCCGGCCTGTCCCATGGCACGGGCACGCTCGGGATCTGACACCACTTCGGTGAGCGCTGCTGCGAACTCCTTGACGAACTTCTCCGGATCCAGCGGCGTTCCGGTACCGTCGGTCACCTGCTCCAGGTCCACCAGGAGCCCGGTCGTGCCGTGCTCCACCACTTCGGGGATGCCGCCGGTGGCGCTGGCGACCACGGCTGCCCCGCAGGCCATCGCCTCGAGGTTGACGATTCCGAGGGGTTCGTAGATGGAGGGGCACGCGAACGCTGTGGCGTGGCTGAGCACCTGGATCAGCTCATGGCGCGGCAGCATCCGCTCGATGAGGACAACGCCCGTGCGCTGCTTCTGCAGGTCCTCGATCAGTGCGGCGGTTTCCGCTGCCAGCTCGGGGGTGTCGGCCGCGCCCAGGCACAGGACCAGCTGAACGTCGGCGGGAAGCTTCGCGGCGGCCCGCAGGAGGTAGGGGACGCCCTTTTGCCGCGTGTTTCTTCCCACAAAAACGACGCTTGGTTTGGCTGGATCGATGCCCAGGGCGCGGACGGCGTCGTCATTCTCGTCACGCTGCCACAGCGCAACATCGATGCCGTTGTGGACCACCCGGACCTTCTCCGGGTCCACGTTGGGGTAGCTGCGCAGGATGTCCTGCCGCATGCCCTCCGAAACGGCGATGATGGCGGCCGCAGCTTCGTACGCCGTCTTCTCCACCCAGGACGAAAGGGCGTAGCCACCGCCGAGCTGCTCAGCCTTCCAAGGACGCAGCGGCTCGAGGCTGTGGGCACTGAGAACGTGCGGAATTCCGTGAAGCAGCGACGCCAGATGCCCCGCCATGTTGGCGTACCAGGTGTGCGAATGGACCACGTCGGCGCCTTGGACATCCGGCACGATGCGGAGGTCCACGCCCAGGGTCTGGACCGCGGCATTGGCCCCGCCGAGGTCCTCCGGCACCTGGTAGGACGTCACCGTCGCCCCGTGGTAGTCAGCGTCCCGCGGCGCCCCGAAAGCACGAACCTGCAGGTCAACATGCTTACTAAGCACCCTGCTCAATTCGGCGACGTGCACCCCGGCGCCACCGTAGATCTCCGGCGGAAACTCTTTAGTCACAATGTCTATACGCACAAGACCCAAGGTAGTCCTTCACGCATAACTGTTCTAGTGTGAAGGAGTCCGGGTGCACCGGACTGTCTTGGGAGTTACGAAGGCGTACAGGAGCGACCACCATGCCGTTAAATAAGAAAGTCCTGGCCATTGTCCTCGCAGGCGGCGAGGGAAACAGGCTGATGCCACTGACGGCAGACCGGGCCAAACCCGCCGTGCCCTTTGCCGGCAGCTACCGCCTTATCGATTTCGCGTTATCCAACCTTGTGAATTCCCGCTACCTGCAGATCGTCGTCCTGACCCAGTACAAGTCGCACAGCCTTGACCGCCACATCTCCGAGACCTGGCGCATGTCCACCCAGTTGGGCAACTACATCGCTTCCGTTCCCGCCCAGCAGCGCGTGGGCAAGAGCTGGTTCCTTGGCAGCGCCAACGCCATCTACCAATCCCTGAACCTCATCCATGACGCCAACCCCGACATCGTCGTCGTGGTCGGCGCGGACCACGTCTACCGCATGGACTTCGCCCAGATGGTGGCCCAGCACGTCCACAGCGGCGCCAAGGCCACGGTCGCGGCCGTACGGCAGCCGCTGCACATGGCCGATCAGTTCGGCGTCATCGAAGTGGACCAGAACGACTCCCAGAAGATCGCCGCGTTCGTCGAAAAGCCGGCCAGCACGCCGGGCCTGGCCGCGGACCCTTCCCAGTTCCTGGCTTCCATGGGCAACTACGTATTCGACGCTGACGCCCTGGTGGCAGCCCTGCATGTAGATGCCGAGCGGCTGGACACCAAACACGACATGGGCGGCGACATCATCCCCTACTTCGTCAACCGTGGTGAAGCCGGTGTCTACGACTTCACGCTCAACGACATTCCCGGCTCCACCGACCGTGACCGCACCTACTGGCGCGACGTGGGCACCATCGACTCCTTCTACGACGCCCATATGGACCTCATCTCCCCGATGCCGGTGTTCAACCTCTACAACTCCGAGTGGCCCATCTACACCCGGCAAAGCATCTCGCCGCCCGCGAAGTTCGTCCGGGGCGACAACAACACGGTGGGAACGGCCCTGGACTCGATCGTGGCCAGCGGCGTGGTCATCTCCGGCGGCATCGTTGAAGGCTCCGTCCTTTCCAACGACGTCTACGTGGCCACGAGCGCCAGGATCACGGACTCGGTCCTGATGGACAAGGTTCAGGTTGGAGCGGGCGCCGTGATCAACCGGGCCATCCTGGACAAGAATGTCAAGGTGCCGGCAGGGGCTGCCATCGGCCTGGACCCGGACCTGGACCGGGCGCGTGGTTTCAAGGTCACCGAATCCGGCATCACCGTCCTGGCCAAAGGCCAGCAGGTACCGGAACCCGGCGACGACGAACGGCAGCTGGCCGCCCAACACCTGGGGCTCATGCCAAACGCCGTCAAGGCTGCGGCTGACCGGTACCCCGAGGTCCGCGAGACCGTGGGCAAGGTGGCCGGAACGCACGCGGCCGCCGCGGCGCAGGCCTCACCGGACGGCGCCAGGGTCTCCTGACCTAGTACTGACGGCAAGAGCATACGGCGCGGCCCGGAGCACCTGGACGGTCCTCCGGCCCGCGCCGTACGCTGTAAAATTTGGCTAATGAGCTCCCCCGATCTGACCCCTGAGGAAATCCAGGCCTGCCTCAAGGTCCTGAATACGATCCACGCGTACGACGAGGAGCACCCCGACTACGTTTCGGTGCGCCGCGCCACCGGCAAGATGTTCAAGGCCGTCAAGCGCCACCGCAGGGTCACCAAGCGCGATTCCATTGCCGAAGCCGACCGGGCAGTCATCGCCCAGACCGCCACCGCTGCCCCGGACCGGATCGACGACGAAACCCGCGGCAACAAACTGGCTCCGTCCGCCACCGGAAACATCGCCGGCCACCTCATCCGGTCACGCCCGTGCTACATCTGCAAGCAGCATTACACCCAGGTGGATGCCTTTTACCATCAGCTCTGCCCCGAATGCGCGGCCTTCAGCCACAGCAAGCGCGACGCACGCGTTGACCTCACCGGCCGGCGTGCGCTGCTCACCGGCGGCCGCGCCAAGATCGGGATGTACATTGCCCTCCGGCTGCTCCGGGACGGTGCCCATACCACCATCACCACCCGCTTCCCCAAGGACGCCGCCCGCCGGTTCGCCGCCATGGAGGACAGCGCCGACTGGCTGCACCGGCTCCGGATCGTCGGCATCGATCTCCGTGATCCGGCCCAGGTGATGGCATTGACCGATTCGCTGGACGAGGCCGGGCCGCTGGACATCATCATTAACAACGCGGCGCAGACCGTCCGCCGGTCAGGCAACGCCTACAAGCCGCTGGTGGATGCCGAGGATGAGCCGTTGCCCCCAGCCCTGGAACACGCCAACGGTGGTCCCGAGTTGCTGACCTTCGGCCACGCCCATGACAAGCACCCCCTGGCCCTGGCCGGCAGCGTGACCGAACACCCGGTCCTGGCCGGCGATGCGATCACGTCGCTCGCCCTGTCCACCGGCTCGGCGTCACTGGAACGGATTGCGTCCGGGACGGCCATCGACGCCGGGGGGCTGGTCCCGGACCTGGCCACCATCAACAGCTGGACCCAGGTGGTGGACGAAGTGGATCCGCTGGAAATGCTCGAAGTCCAGCTCTGCAACGTCACGGCCCCGTTCCTGCTGGTCAGCCGCCTTCGCGGGGCCATGAAACGGTCCACGGCGCGACGAAAGTACATCGTGAACGTCTCCGCCATGGAAGGCCAGTTCTCCCGGGCCTACAAGGGGCCGGGACACCCGCACACCAACATGGCCAAGGCAGCGCTGAACATGATGACCCGCACCAGCGCCCAGGAGATGCTGGACACCGACGGCATCCTGATGACGGCCGTGGACACCGGGTGGATCACCGACGAACGGCCCCACTTCACCAAGGTCCGGCTCATGGAGGAAGGCTTCCACGCTCCCCTGGACCTGGTGGACGGCGCGGCCCGCGTCTATGATCCGATCGTCATGGGCGAAAACGGTGAGGACCAGTACGGTGTCTTCCTCAAGGACTACAAGCCCAGCCCCTGGTGATGGGCGTATGCTCACGGCATGAGCAACGAGTCATCAACCCAAGTGGAGAACCTGGAACACCACGATTGCTGGGCATTGCTGCGGACCGTCTCCGTGGGCAGGCTCGCGGTACTGGTGGACGGGCGGCCGGACATTTTTCCGGTCAACTACACAGTGGACGGGGGCACCCTGGTGTTCCGCACCGGCCAGGGCACCAAGCTCTCCGCCGCAACCGGTGAGGACGCCGCCGTCGCCGTGGAGGCAGACGGCGTGGACCCGGCCACTGGCCTGGCGTGGAGCGTGGTGATCAAGGGGACCGCCGCACTGGTCACCAGCACCGAGGAGGTCCTCGATACCTCCCGCCTCTACCTGTTCCCCTGGCAGGCAGGACGCAAGGATGCGTTCGTGCGCGTCACCCCGGAGTCCATGACCGGGCGCCGCTTCAAAGTCACCGATCCGATGACCTGGTGGACGCAGATCAGCAGTTCTGCCAGGTCAGCACCGGAATAGGACGACGCCGCCACCTCCCCCGGCCGCGAGGGCCGAGGGCGCCGTGGTCAGGCGAGCTGGGTGATCTCGACGCTTACGTTGAGGGCGGACCCGCCACCGCCGGACAGGATGCCCTTCAGCGGAGGCACGTCGCGGTAGTCCCGGCCACGCGCCACCGTGACGTGGAAGTCCCCGGCCGGTTTGTGGTTGGTGGGGTCCCAGCTGCGCCAGTCCCCGTCCCACCATTCCAGCCAGGCGTGCGACTGCCCGGCCACGGTTTCGCCGATCCCGGCACTGGACCGCGGGTGCAGGTAGCCGGAAACATACCGGGCCGGAATGCCGCAGCTCCGCAGTGCACCGATGGCAAGGTGGGCCAAGTCCTGGCAGACACCCTGGCGCTGGCCCCAAGCCTCTTCCGCATTGGTGGTGACGGCGGTGGAGCCGGACATATACGTCATCTCGCCCCGCATCCAGGCAAAGACCGCCATGGCCGCCTCGTGCGGGTTCTTGCCGGCCACCACGCCGGGAACGATGCCCAGGACTTCCTCACCGGGGCCGCTCAGCCGGGACTGCGGCAGCCAGTCGCTGAACGTGTTCAGGGTGTCCGGCGACGCCAGGACGTCCCAGCCCACGATATCCGCCTCGGTGGGGATCTTTTCCGCCCGGTGCACCTCCACGGTGATGTTGGAGACCACTTCGAGGTGGTCGTGCGGCATCTGCATGTCAAAGGCCGTCACCCGGGTGCCCCAGTAGTCACGGTAGGTGCTGACGGCTGCCTGGGACGGGGACACCTTGACCACGGATTCCAGCACTACCTGCTGGGAGTCCGTCAGCGGCGTCATCCGGGCTTCGTTGTAGGACAGCGTCACCCGCTTGTTGTATTTGTAGGCCGTCCTGTGGACGATGCTCAACCGGGTCATGACACTTCTCCCACCCAGGCAAGTTCGTCCGCCTGATTGAAGTACTTACGGGAAATGGCATCCGAGGCCTGGGACACCGCCTTCTGCACCCGCTCCATGTGCTCTGGCAGTTCGGACATGAGGTCATCCGTCCGGTGGAACTCGAGGAAGGTCCGGGCCTGGCCAACGATGCGGCGGGCGTCGTTGATGAAGCCAACCCGCTGCGCGGACGGATCCAACTTGGCAAGGCACTCGTCGGCGTCGCGCAGCGCGTAGACAATCGACCGCGGGAACAACCGGTCCAGGAGCAGGAATTCGGCCGCGTGCTGGTCGCCGAACGCTGCCCGCCGGGTCCGCAGGAACGATTCGTACGCACCGGCGCAGCGGAGCATGTTGACCCAGGACATGCCCGCAGAGAGCACGTCGCGGGTCGAGAGCATCCGGGCCGTCATGTCGGCGCGTTCCAGGGATCGGCCCAGGACCAGGAAGAGCCAGCTTTCGTCGTGGCTGACCGTGGTGTCGGCCAGGCCGCTGACCATGGCCGTCCGCTCCAGGGTCCAGTTGCAGAAGCGGTAGGTGCCCACCACATCCTTGCGGTGCTGGCTGAGCCCGTAGTATGTGGTGTTCAGGCTCTCCCACAAACCGGACGAGACGGTTTCCCTTGCACGGCGGGCGTTTTCCCGGGCTGCCCCGAGGGACCCGGCGATGGACGTGGCGCTCGTCTTGTCGTAGGCCAGGGCGTGCAGCAGTTCGGGCAGGCCAAAGTCTTCGCTTTGCGGCCGGGCTCCCATTACCGCCAGGAGTTCCTGGGCAACGCTTCGGCGTTCCTCCATCGGGAGGTGGTTCAGGCGCTCCAGGTGCACGTCGAGGATGCGGGCGGTGCCGTCCGCCCGCTCCACATAGCGGCCGATCCAAAACAAGGACTCGGCAATACGGCTAAGCATTCGCGGCTACCTCCTGCGCGTCCGGAACGTTGAAAGAAAAATGCCCGACGGCGGCGCGGCTCACTGCTGCTGCTCCGACTGGCGGTCCCGCCAGTTGCTTTCCACGGGCCACACGGAGACCCGCTCGCGGACCGTGACCGACTGGCGGGGAACAGTTTCCACCGGCATCTGGGGTGAATCGGCGAGGACCCAGGTGTCCTTGGATCCGCCGCCCTGGCTGGAATTGACGATCAGGGACCCTTCCTTCAGCGCCACCCGGGTGAGCCCGCCGGGGAGCACCCAGACATTCTCGCCGTCGTTCACGGCAAAGGGCCTCAGGTCCACGTGCCGGGGACCGAATTTGTCCCCGCCGAGGGTGGGAACGGTGGATAGCTGCAGCACGGGCTGGGCGATCCAGCCGCGCGGATCTGCGATGATCCGCTGGCGGAGGGCGTCCAGTTCATCTATGGAAGCGTCCGGGCCGATGACCAGTCCTTTGCCGCCGGACCCGTCCACCGGCTTGACCACCAGTTCGGCAAGGTTGTCCAGGGTGTACTCCCTGGCCTCCTTCTCCTCGAGGCGGAAGGTGTCCACGTTCGCGATGATGGGTTCCTCGCTGAGGTAGTAGCGGATCAGGTCAGGGACGTAACTGTAAACCAGTTTGTCGTCCGCCACGCCATTGCCCACGGCATTGGCGATGGTGACACCGCCGGCGCGGGCGGCGTTGACCAGGCCGGGGCAGCCGAGCATGGAATCGGAGCGGAATTGCAGCGGGTCCAGGAAGTCGTCGTCGATCCGCTTGTAGATGACGTCCACGCGCTGTTCGCCCGCGGTGGTGCGCATGTAGACACGGTTGCCGCGGCAGATGAGGTCGCGGCCTTCCACCAGTTCCACGCCCATGAGCCCGGCCAGGAGCGTGTGTTCGAAGTAGGCGCTGTTGAACACGCCGGGGGTGAGGACGACGACGGTGGGGTCGTCGACGCCGGCCGGCGCGGTCTTGCGCAGGGCCGAGAGCAGCCGGCGGGGATACTCCTCGACCGGCCTGATGAGCTGCTGGCCGAAGGCTTCGGGCAGGCCCTTGGCCATCGCGCGCCGGTTCTCCAGCACATAGCTCACGCCGGAGGGAACACGCACGTTGTCCTCCAGGACGCGGAACGTGCCGGCGGCGTCGCGGACGACGTCGATGCCGGAAATGTGGACCCGGACCCCGCCGGCCGGTTCAAAGCCGTGGACCTGGCGGTGGAAGTGTGCACTGGTGGTCACGAGCTGGCGCGGGATGACGCCGTCGGAGACCACCGTCATCTTGTCGTAGACGTCGTTCAGGAAAGCCTCGAGGGCGCGCACACGCTGGGCGACGCCGCGTTCCAGGACGCTCCACTCGGCGGCCGGGATGACGCGGGGAACGATGTCCAGCGGAAAGGGCCGTTCCTCGCCCGCGTAGTCGAACGTGACACCGCGGTCCAGGAAGGTGCGGGCCATCGAGTCCGCGCGCGCACTCACGTCCGCCAGCGAGAGCTTCCGGAGGGCGTCCGCCACCTGCCCGTACGAGTCCCTGGCCTGCTGGCCGGGGGCGAACATCTCGTCGTAGGCCCCGGTGCGGCCCGCGGCCTCGGAGTAATCCTGGAATAGGTCTGACATGTCCAATAGCCAACCATCTTTTTGTTTCGAATTCATTACTGCCATCCATTCTGGCGTGTTGGCACCGATGGCCCGGTTCGTACTTTACGGGCCTCTTCGGGCACAGTAGGTGAGTGCCAGACAGCAGAAGCCTCCCAGCGCCGGGCCACGGCGGTTCCCGTCGCCCGCTGGTCCGGCTCATGGCAGGCATACTGACCGCGGCAGCCGCCGTTGCCGCCGCGTTTCTCGTGCACGGACTGGTTCCTGCCCTGCCGGCCATGACCGTTGCCGTGGTCCTGGGCGTCCTCGCCGCCAACCTGCCGGGATCGGGAGCGTGGACGGCCGGCCGTGCCAGGCCGGGGCTGGATTTCGCCGGCAAGCACCTGATGCGCGGCGGGATCGTGGTCCTGGGCCTGAAGGTCAGCGTCATGGACGTCCTGGGCCTGGGCTGGCCGGCGCTGGTCCTGATCGTGGGCGTCGTGGCTGCCAGCTTCGGCGGGACCTACGCGATCTGCCGCCTGTTCCGCCTGCCGCCGGTGACATCGCTGCTGGTGGCCACCGGGTTCTCCATCTGCGGCGCCTCGGCAATCGGCGCCATGGCCGCCGTCCGCCGCATCCGGCACGCGGATACGGTCCTGCCGGTGGCCCTGGTGACCCTCTGCGGAACCCTGGCCATTGGTGTCCTTCCCCTGCTTTCCCATCCGCTGGGGCTTTCCGCGGCCGTCTTCGGCGCCTGGACGGGTGCCTCGGTGCACGACGTCGGCCAGGTGGTGGCCACGGCGCAAACCGCCGGCACCGCGGCGCTGGCGATCGCCGTCGTCGTCAAGCTCACCCGGGTCCTGCTGCTGGCCCCGGTTGCCGCGCTGGCGGGGGCGCACCACCGCAGCGGCGCCCGGCCCCCGGCCGGGCCGGACGGTTCCACCGCGAAAAGGCCGCCGCTGGTGCCGTTGTTTGTCCTGGGGTTCGTTGCCATGGTGGCGCTCCGGTCAACGGGTTGGCTGGGTCCCGGCTGGCTCGAGGCCGGTGCCACCCTGCAGGACATCCTCCTGGGCGCAGCCTTGTTCGGGCTGGGCTCCGCGGTGCGGATCCGCACCCTGCTGCACACGGGCGGGCCGGCGCTCCTCGCGGCCCTCGCCTCCTGGCTCCTGATTGCCGTGCTGGGCCTCGCAGCCGCCTTCGTGATCGCGGGCTGAGTCAATCAAACGGCACCATGATTAGATAGCCGGGTGTCACATGAGAATCTGCAGCGCCGCGAAGCCGCTGAACGTTCAGTCCTGATCAGCACCACCAGTTACGACATCTCGCTGGATGTGCGGCAAGCGGCGGATCCGGCCGTCGCAGGGTACACGAGCCGCAGCGTCATCAACTTCACGGCTTCAGAGCCCGGCGCCAGCACGTTCCTGGATTTCATCGGCGGCGAAGTGCACAGCGTGTTCCTCAACGGCAAGGGCCTGCCGGTGGCGGAGGTGGTGGATGGCGCCCGGATCCGGCTGGACAACCTGCGGGCCGAGAACCAGGTGACCGTTACCGGCACGGCGTTGTACAGCCGCTCGGGCGAAGGCATGCACCGCTTCGTGGATCCGGCCGACGGCCAGTGCTACCTCTACACCCAGTACGAGCCGGCCGACGCCCGCCGGGTCTTCGCCAACTTCGAGCAGCCGGACCTCAAAGCCGCCTACACCTTCCATGTGACGGCGCCGGCCCACTGGCAGGTGGCATCCAACGGGGCAGAGGTGAACCGCACCCTGCTCACCAGCGATCCGGCTACCGCCCGGTGGGACTTCGCCACCACGCTGCCCCTGTCCACGTACATCACCACGGTCCTCGCCGGCCCCTACTTCAAGGCAGAAGACCGCTGGGAGGCAACGCTCGACGACGGCACCCGGCTGGACGTGCCGCTCGCCCTCTACTGCCGGGCGTCCATGGCGGCGTCCTTTGACCCGGAGGCGCTGTTCGGGCTCACCAAGGCAGGCCTGGACTTCTTCAACCGCCTCTTCGACTTCCCCTACCCTTGGGGGAAGTACGACCAGGCATTCGTGCCCGAGTACAACCTGGGCGCCATGGAAAATCCCGGCCTGGTCACCTTCACGGAAAGCTACGTCTTCACGTCCCGCGCCACGGATGCGCAGTACCAGGCCCGGGCCAACACCCTGATGCACGAGATGGCGCACATGTGGTTCGGCGACCTGGTGACCATGCAGTGGTGGGACGATCTTTGGCTCAAGGAGTCGTTCGCCGACTACATGGGCACCCTGGGCGTGGACCAGGCCACCGGCTGGGGCACCGCCTGGGTCAACTTCGCCAACAAGCGCAAGGCCTGGGCCTATGTGCAGGACCAGCTCCCCACTACCCACCCGATCGTGGCGGACATCCCCGACCTCGAAGCCGCCAAGCAGAACTTCGACGGCATTACCTACGCCAAGGGCGCCTCGGTGCTGAAGCAGCTGGTGGCCTACGTCGGCTTTGACGCCTTCATCGCCGGATCGCGGGAGTATTTCCGCAACCACGCCTATGGAAACACCACGCTGGCCGATCTCCTCGAGGCCCTGCAGGCCGCTTCCGGCCGGGATTTGACCGGTTGGGCCCGCCAGTGGCTGCAGACCTCCGGGATCTCCACCTTGTCCCTTGAGGTAGGCGCCGGCGGTTCCGACGACGGCCTGCCGGCAGGGGTGGCCATCGTCCAGGAAGCAGTGGACCCGGCCACCGGACGCGAAGAGCTGCGGCCGCACCGCCTCCGGGTCGGCTCCTACGATTTCGACGGCGAGGGCGCGCTGGTCCGTACCAAGAGCTTTGAGACCGACGTGGCGGGCGCCAGGACGGAACTCCCCCAGCTTGCCGCACAGCCACGGCCCGCCCTCATCCTGGTCAACGATGACGACCTGACGTACGCCAAGGTACGGCTGGACCCGGACTCCCTGGCGACTGTCCGCGCCGCCCTGGACCGGATCACCGACCCCATGGCCCGCGCCCTCTGCTGGACGGCCTTGTGGAACTCTGCCCGCGACGCGCAAAGCCCTGCCACGCTCTACGTGGACGCCGTAGCCGCGTTTGCCCCCGCCGAGACCGGAATCGGCGTCCTGTTGAACATCCTCGACAACGCGGCCACCGCCGTCGAACACTATGTCCCGCCGGCAGCCAGGGACTCGGTCCGCGCGTCCTTCCTCGCCACCGCGGCAACCGAACTGGACCGGGCCACACCGGGTTCGGACCAGCAACTGGCCTGGGCGCGGACCTTGGCGGGCTTCAGCAGGCACGATCCCGCCCTGCTCCCGCGGCTCCGCGGCCTGCTGGACGGCTCAGCTCCCGTGCCAGGCCTGGCCGTCGACGCTGAACTGCGCTGGCAACTGTGGCACGCGCTGGCCGCCAACGGACAGGCCACCGCCACCGAACTCGATGCCGAACTCGCCCGGGACACCACGGCCTCCGGCCGCGCCGGCCACGCAACGGCGATGGCGGCCCGTCCCGAAGCCCACGTGAAAGCGGCAGCCTGGGACGCCGCCGTGAAGAAAGACGAGCTTTCCAACCAGCTGCTGTCAGCCACCATCAATGGTTTCAGCACGGCACCGGCACAGTTGCTTGACCCGTACGTCGGCCCGTACTTCGATTGCCTGCGGACCGTTTGGGCTGAGCGGAGCATCGAAATCGCCAGCCGGATCGTGCGCGGGCTCTACCCGTCATCGCAGGACTTGGCGCAGGGCGCGGCTCCTGAACAGCATGCAGTGGTCCGGCGGACGGATGACTGGCTGGCGGCCAACGGGGATGCACCGCGAGCCCTGCGCCGGATCATCATCGAACAGCGAAGCCACCTGGTGCGGGCGCTCACGGCGCAGGCCGCCGGCGTTTCGTCATCGGTCGGCGGGTAACCGCCGTGAGGCTACGGAACGCGGTAGAGCCACTCCTCGGTGCCGAATTTCGCAGCCACGCGTTCCTCGGCGGCTGCGAGCTCGTGCCCGGCCAGCTGTGACGGGGCGGCCCCGTAGCGCTCGCTGAACACCTCGATCATGGCTTCGATGATCGCCATCCGGGCAAGGCCCGTCTGCCGGCGGAGCGGATCGACGCGCTTCTTTGCGCTGCGGGTGCCCTTGTCAGAGAGTTTTTCCTTGCCGATCCGCAGCACCTCGACCATCTTGTCGGCGTCGATGTCATAGCTCATGGTCACGTGGTGCAGCATTCCCCCGTTGGCCAGGCGTTTTTGCGCGGCGCCGCCGATCTTTCCCTGATCCGTGGCGATGTCGTTGAGGGGGACGTAGAAGGCGTTGATACCGAGCTTCTCCAGTGCCGCCATGACCCAGGCGTCCAGGAACGGGTAGGAGTCGGCGAAGCTCAGCCCGTCCACCAGCGTCTGTGGCAGGTAGAGCGAGTACGTGATGCAGTTGCCGGCTTCCATGAACATCGCGCCGCCGCCGCTGATCCGCCGGACCACGTTGATGCCGTGCTTGGCCACGCCGTCGGGATCCACCTCGTTCTGGACGGACTGGAAGCTGCCGATCACCACGGACGGTTCCTGCCAGTCCCAGAACCGGAGGGTGGGAGTCCGCTTCCCCGCTCCGACGGCCTCGGTGAGAACCTCGTCCAGGGCAACGTTGATTTCCGTGGGGAGCACCGTGGGCGCAATGACGTTCCAGTGGTGGTCCGTCCAGGAGGTCGCCTTGGCAAGCGCGCGGCGGACCGTCACGGCCACGGCGTCGGCCGAAAAGCCGAACAGGACGGCCCCGGCCGGGAGGGCGGCCGTGACGGCAGCAGCAAGGTCCGCGGCCGTCGTCGTCTCCGGCAGTCCGGTCAATGCCCGGTTGATGTCTTCCAGGGCTTCGTCGGGTTCGAGGAAGAAGTCGCCGCTGACGGAGACCTCCGCCAGAGCCCCGTCCTCGACGGAAAGGTCGACCACGACGAGTTTGCCGCCGGGGACCTTGTATTCGCCGTGCAGTCGCGGGGTGCCGGCAGGATCAGTGGCAGGAAAGGGCTGGCTCATGCTTCCCATCCTGCCCCAAAAAACGGGTGCACGGTTAAAGCAGAACGCCCGCACCGTTTCCGGTGCGGGCGTCCAGCAACAAGCTTGGGCGAAGGAATTACTTCTTGCCGCCGAAGCCCTTGAAGCGAGCGTTGAAGCGCTCGACGCGGCCTGCGGAGTCCATGATGCGCTGCTTGCCCGTGTAGAACGGGTGGGA
Source organism: Pseudarthrobacter sp. AG30 (assembly GCF_003116525.1). Taxonomy (NCBI): domain Bacteria; kingdom Bacillati; phylum Actinomycetota; class Actinomycetes; order Micrococcales; family Micrococcaceae; genus Pseudarthrobacter; species Pseudarthrobacter sp. AG30. The sequence goes on from NZ_QEHL01000003.1 coordinate 358,276, forward strand.
CTCGGACGAGATTTCGACGTCGATGACCGGGTAAGTGTTGCCGTCTTCCCACTCGATGGTCTTGGAGGAAGACACGGTGGAGCGGGTCAGGAACTTCGTGCCGGAGGCCAGGTCGTTGAAGACAACAGCTTCGTACTTCGGGTGGGTATCAGACTTCATAATTGGACCTTTGTTCGCGCAACTGGATTTTGCCAGTTGCCAGGTATGAATGGGATGGCTGGGATCTGTCGGATCAGCCGAAGCTGAAAAAGCAGGACAACCAGCTATCCATCATAGACCAAGCCGAGGGGGCTGACGAACCGGCGCCCCTGCGAAGGTGCAGGTCACCCCCGTGCGCGCAACTCCCAGAACGCCACGGCTGAGGCCGCGGCCACGTTGAGGGAATCCACGCCGTTGCGCATCGGGATTTTGACGGCGAGGTCGACGGCGGCCAGGGTGCCGGCGCTCATGCCAGCACCTTCGGTGCCGAGCACCAGGGCGAGCTTGTCCGGATTGCGGGCTGCCACGGCGTCGACGTCCTCGGCGTCCGGCGTCAGCTCCAGCGCGGCGACCGTGAATCCGTGGTCCTTGAGTACCTGCAGGTCCCCGGGCCAGTCCTGCAGGCGCGCCCAGGGCACCTGGAAGACGGTGCCCATACTGACCCGGACGCTCCGGCGGTAGAGCGGATCGCCGCACCTCGGCGAGACGAGCACCGCGTCAATATCCAAGGCTGCGGCAGAGCGGAAGATCGCGCCCACGTTGGTGTGGTCCACGATGTCCTCCAGCACGGCCACGCGGCGTGCACCGGCGAGGAGCTCCGGCAGGGGCACCGGGGCCGGGCGCTGCATCGCCGCCATCGCGCCGCGGTGGAGGTGGAAGCCGGTGATTTCCTCCAGCAAGGCGGCCGAGCCAATGTACGCGGGAACGTCAGGGTAGGCCTGGAAGACGTCGTCGAGGTCCGCCATCCACTTCTCTGCCAGGAAGAATGAGCGCGGCGCATGGCCTGCCGCCAGCGCGCGGCGGAGCACCCGCGACGATTCGGCGATATACATCCCCTCGGCAGGCTCGCGGAGCTTGCGCAAGTGGACATCGGTCAGCGTGGTGTAGTCGCTTACGCGCGGGTCATCGGCGGATTCGAGGTAGTGGAAGGTCACCGGGTGATTATTTCAGCAGGTTGGCGATCATAACGCCCAGGGCCACGATGCCCAGGCTGAAGATGACCGCCCGGAGGACGCGCGGCGAGAGCTTCCGGCCCACCTTGGATCCCATCAGGCCGCCGATGGTGGAACTGACGGCGATCAGCAGCACCACCAGCCAGTTGATCCGGTCGAAGGCGAAGACCAGGTAGGAGATGGCGGCCACCATGTTCACGCCGAGGACCAGGATGTTCTTCATGGCGTTCGCGTTCTGGATGGTCCCGGTGAGGAACACCCCGAGGATTCCTACCAGCAGGATTCCCTGTGCCGCGACGAAATAGCCACCGTACACGCCGGCCAGGTACACGAGCACCACCAGGAGGATCCCGTGGCGCTTGTCCCGTACGGCGTGTTCGGGATTGGCCTCGCGGTTGCGGACCCAGTCCTGGAGCCTGGGCTGGAAAACCACCATCAGCAGCGCCAATACCAAGAGCACGGGAGCGACATAGTGGAAAACCTGTTCGGGCAGGTGCAGCAGCAGCCACGCCCCGGTGATCCCGCCGAGGACCGACGCCGGCAGGAGCCGGAGCACCTGGCGGCCCCGCCCTGCGAGCTCCCGGCGGTAGCCGAACGCACCGGCCGCGGTACCGGCCACGAGGCCCATGGCGTTGCTCATGGAAGCTACAACCGGGGCCACCCCCAGGGCGATGAGGACCGGGAAGGTGACCAGGGTCCCGGAGCCAACTACTGCATTGATGGTGCCGGCCCACAGGCCGGCGACGAACACAATGGTGCTGCTGAAAAATTCCACAACGGTTCGGCAGGCGTGGCTTAGCGGCGTGCTGTAGCTGTGTAACGGCCCGCGTTTTCGGACACATCCAAGGGAAGGCCGAAAGTAGTGCTCAGGTGTTCTTCGGTGAGGACCTCGGTGATGGGGCCGGCGGCCACCACGCCTCCGTCCCGGAGCAACATGGCGTGCGTGAAGCCGGGGGGCACTTCTTCGAGGTGGTGCGTGACCAGGACCATGGCCGGAGCGGCCTCGTCGCGGGCGAGCTCGCCAAGCTTGTGCACCAGTTCTTCACGTCCCCCAAGATCCAGGCCTGCGCCCGGCTCATCCAGCAGCAGCAGCTCGGGATCGGTCATCAGGGCGCGGGCGATCTGGACGCGCTTCCGCTCCCCCTCGGACAGGGTGGCGAAGGTCCGGTTGAGCAGCGGTCCCATGCCCCAGTCGTTCAAAAGCCGGAAGGCGCGCCGTTCGTCGTCGCGCTCGTACCCTTCCCGCCAGCGTCCGGTGACACCGTACGCCGCGGTGACCACCACGTTGAGGACATTCTCATGCTCAGGGATCTGGGTGGCCAAGGCCGCCGATGACAGGCCAATGCGTGGCCGGAGCTCGAAGACGTCCACCCGGCCAAGGACTTCGTCAAGGATGCCGGCCGTGCCGCTGCTGGGGTGGAGCCGTGCTGCGGCAATCTGGAGGAGGGTGGTTTTGCCGGCACCGTTCGGGCCAAGGATGACCCACCGCTCGCCCTCGTTGACCTGCCAGTCGACCTTGTCCAGCAGGGTCTTCTTACCACGGACAACGCTGACGGAGTCCAGTTCCAGAACATCACTCATAGGAATAGACACTAGGACAAAAAAGATGATGACTGATAACCGGCGTGAAGGTCCCCGGGAACCCCCGAAGGCGGGTGCGCAACGAATGCAGGGGACCTTGTTGCCGCTCGATAAGATTGCAGGCATGACTTCGAACGTTACTGCGGTCAGCTATGGCCAAAATTTGACCCCCGACGGGCTGGAGCAGCTGCGTTCCGTCCTTGCTGCACAGGGCGCCGAGGTGCTGTCCGAGACCGGCCTGGGCGATGACCGCTACCAGGTGTCCCTGGCCGAACTCGCCTTTCCCGACAACACGGCGGCCGGGCTCGCGTCCCTGCGGCGGGCCGTGGCAGAGGCCGCGATCGAGGGTTTTGACACCGCCCTGGTGCCGGCCGGGCTGCGCGCCGCCGAACGGAAGCTGCTGATCATGGACGTCGATTCCACCCTGATCCAGCAGGAGGTTATCGAACTCCTGGCCGCGTACGCCGGCAAGCGGGAAGAAGTGGCCGCCGTGACCGAGGCCGCCATGCGCGGCGAACTGGATTTCGCGCAGTCCCTCCACGCCCGGGTGGCTGTCCTCGCGGGGCTGCCGGCCGACGTCGTCAATTCCGTCCGCCACGAAGTCCAACTCAGCGAAGGGGCCGCCGAACTGGTTGCCGCGTTCAAGGCCGCAGGCCACGTGGTGGCTGTGGTCTCCGGTGGCTTCAACCAGATCCTCGCACCGATCGCCGCGGACCTTGGCCTGGACTACTGGCAGGCCAACGAACTGGAAATCGTGGACGGTGCGCTGACCGGCAAGGTGCTCGGCGCGGTGGTGGACCGGGCCGCGAAGGAGAAGTACCTGCGCGAGTGGGCCGCGGCGGAGGGCATTGCCCTGGAACACACCGTGGCCGTAGGCGATGGCGCCAACGACCTGGACATGCTCGGCGCCGCCGGCATCGGGGTGGCGTTCAACGCCAAGCCGGCCGTCAGGGCGGTAGCGGATGCCGCAGTGAACATGCCTTACCTGGACGCCGTCCGCTACATCGCTGGGGTCTGAGTCCCTGCAAACAACTGATGGGCTCCGCTTGGCGGAGCCCATCAGGGATTTAAGGTGTACAACAGCGGGCGGCTACTGGACGCCCTTGCCGAAGTAGTCTGCGCCGCCGGCATACTCGGTGTGGCCGGACTCGACGTCGGCCGTTGCCATACCGGCCACAACCTGGGCGAATTCCTCCACGGAGTACAGCTTCCCGGCTTCGGCGCGGCGTGCCTCGATGGCACCTGGCGTGGAGCGGTCCAGGAGCGTGGCGGTGACGGTGCCTTCGATCATGTCCCCGGAGACCACCACGAGGGAGATGCCCTTCTCCGCGAGGTTGGGGATCAGTTCCCGGAGGGCGTCCTCACCGGCGCGCTTGCTGCGGGCAACGGGCTCGTACGCTTCCATGGTGGGAACGGTGTTGATGAAGTGGGCCTGGTGGCTGGTGACAAACACCACGCGGGAGCCTTCCCGCATGAGGGGCACGGCGGCGTTGAGCATGTTCACCTGCGCGTCGCGGTTCAGTTTGAGCGCGTAGTCCTCCCCCATCCCCGTTTCCATGCCGCCGGAGGCGTTCAGGACCAGGATGTCCAGGGACCCGAAGTTTTCCATGGCCGCGCTGGCCAGCGCCTGCACGCCTTCCTGCGTGGTGAGGTCGGCACCGACGGCTACCGCCCGGCCGCCGTCGGCCTCGATTCCCTGTACCACTTTGTTGGCGCGGGGCGCCTTCTGGCGGTAATTGACGACGACGGCGGCGCCTTCCGAGGCGAGGATCTTGGCTACGTCCGCGCCGATGCCCCGCGATGATCCGGTGACGATGGCCGTCTTGTTGTCCAGCAGTCCCATACGAGCTTCCTTTGTTCGAAACATCCAAATCGTTGTGGCCTGCAGTCCATCATGCCAGCGGCTGTTCCCAATGCCTTTGTCCGACCTCGACAAATAAGGGCCACCGGCCTAGTGCACTGCAGGGCCGTGGGCGGGGCTGGTCAGTGCCCCATGCCCAGGCCGCCGTCCACCGGGATGACGGCCCCGGAGATGTAGGCGGCTTCGTCGCTGGCGATCCAGCGGACCACATTGGCAACCTCTGACGCTTCGGCGAAGCGGCCGGCCGGAATGCTGGCCAGGTAGTCCTTCTGGGTTGCTTCGGGGAGTTCGGCGGTCATGTCGGTATTGATGAAACCGGGGGCCACCACGTTGGCGGTGATGCCGCGTGAACCAAGTTCGCGGGTGAGGGACCGGGCGATGCCCACCAGTCCGGCCTTGGACGCGGAGTAGTTGATCTGGCCCGGAGCGCCATACAGGCCGGACACCGAGGAGATCAGGACGACGCGGCCCTTGCGCAGCCGGATCATCCCTTTGGACGCACGCTTGATGACGCGGAACGCGCCGGTGAGGTTGGTGTCGATCACGGAGGTGAAGTCGTCCTCGCTCATGCGCAGCAGCAGCGTGTCCTTGGTGATGCCGGCATTGGCCACCAGGACTTCGACGGGGCCGTGGGCGGCTTCCACTTCCTTGAAGGCTGCGTCCACGGAGGCCTCGTCGGTCACGTCGGCCTTGACCCCGAGGATTCCCTCCGGCAGCTGCGATTCACTGCGGTAGGTCACGGCCACTTTGTCGCCGTTGGCCAGGAATGCCTGTGCGATTGCCAGGCCGATACCGCGGTTTCCGCCGGTGATCAGGACGCTGCGGGCTGCGGAAACTGCTTCAGTCATAGAGGGCTCCGGTTTTCTGCGGCAGGCTGGGCCGCGGTTGCAGTGAGTGGTTTGGGCTGCCTCTGATCTTAGCGGCAGCCCCGGTACGGGTTTGGGCAGCACTGCCGATGGTGCGAGAATTGAGGGAAGCCTTTGGAGCGTGATTATTCACCGTGACCCTTGAAAACCATGCGGGACATTCCGCGCCCGGAGAACCGGGCCGGTTCTCCGGCGATACCGAGGTACACAGCATTACCGAAGCTGCTGGAGCGCACTCGGAGGACATGCGACAGCGGATGATCAAGTACGCCCTGGCAATGGGCATCCGCATGGTTTGCCTGGTCATGATTTTCGTGGTGGACGGCTGGTTCAAGATCATTGCGGTGGCCGGCGCGGTGTTCCTTCCCTGGGTGGCCGTGGTCATAGCCAACGGCAACGACAAGGCCGAAGGGCACAGCGACCTGCTGATCGATTCCGCGCCCCTGGCGGAGCTCGAAAGCCCGGCTCCCCCGGCCGAGGACGAAGAAGCAGGGAGCGCGGTGCTCCAGGGCGAACTGGTAGCAGACGACGAGGAACAGGGAGAGGAGCGGCAGGCGCCATGAGCCTTTTCGATTTCGCAGCAGGATCGGACATGCCATCGGAGTCAGCGGCTCTCTGCTCGCGGAAGGCCTGCAGGTCCGAAGCGTCCTGGCAACTCCTCTGGAACAATCCCAAGATCCACGCTCCCGAGCGGCGGAAGACCTGGCTGGCCTGCGCGGAGCACCGGGTATGGCTTGAGGACTATCTGCAAACGCGGGGACTCTGGAAGGAGACCCTTCCCCTGCAGTCGGACGCGGTCCCCCTGGAGCAGGACATCTGAATGTACCGCTTCCTCTTCTCCAGCAAGTGGCTGGGCTATCTCCTGCTGGCCGCCATCTTTGCCACGGCCTGCGTCTTCCTGGGCCGCTGGCAGATGGACCGCCGCGCCGAAACCCTTGCCGAAATCAACAGGGTCGTCAACAACTATTCGGCAACCCCCATCCCTTTCTCCCAGGCGAAGGACCAGTTCGCGCAGCTGGACCCGGCCAAGGAATGGACCCAGGTTGAGCTCAAGGGAACCTACGATGCTGCCGGCCAGCGCGTGGTGAGGAACCGGCCCCTCAACGGCCAGCCGGGGTACGAGGTTGTTGTCCCGTTCCGGCTGGACAGCGGCGAAACCGTGGTGATCGACCGGGGTTGGCTGCCCATCGGAAACAAGAATCCCGGCAGTCCGGATTCGGTGCCGGCGCCCCCGGCCGGTGAGGTGACCGCCGTCGTGCGCTTGAAGCACAGCGAGCCCGAGCTGCAGCGCGGGGCACCCACGGGACAATTGGCGTCCATCGACCTGCAAACTTATGCGGCGCAACTGGGCTATCCGGTGTTCACGGGCGCGTACGGCCAGCTGGCCTCGGAAACGCCCGCTGTTGCCGACATGCCCGTGGCGTTCCCCAAGCCGTCCACGGACGAGGGGACGCACCTGTCCTACTCCCTGCAGTGGTTCGCGTTCGGCGTGCTCATGTTCGTCGGCTTTGGCTATGCGGCGCGGCAGCAGGCGCGCAACGCCGCGATTGACGCCGAGGATGAGGAGACGCCCGCCGACGGGGCCGTCCACTCCGCCGTCCCGGCCGCCCGCCGTCGGCCGGCACCAGCGCGGAAGCGCACCAAAGCGACGGCCGAGGAAGAAGAAGACGCCCTCCTGGACGCGCAGGGGTTCTAAGAATGAGCGGGTACGACGCCGGCCCGGTCGCCTTGGTGCGCTCGGCACTGCTCGAAGCAGGGTTACCGGATACGGTGCGGAATTTTGCTGCCGGCGTCCCCACCGCCCTGGCAGCGGCGGAAGCGCTGGGGTGCGACGTTGCGGCCATTACCAACAGCCTGGTTTTTGAGCTGGACGGCCGGCCGCTGCTGATCCTCGCCAGCGGCGCGGCGCGGGTGGACACGAAGCTGGTGTCCGGGCAGCTGGGCCACGGCAGGATCCGCCGGGCCTCCCCAGACTTTGTCCTGGAACACACGGGCCAGCAGGTGGGCGGCGTGGCACCGGTGGGCCACCCAGGCCCATCAGGAGCCTCCTGGATACCAGCCTGCGGGAACACGAAGTGCTCTGGGCCGGAGCAGGCGACCATAACTCCATGTTCAGCATCACCTACCAGCAGCTGCTCCGCATGACCGCGGCCCGGGAGCTGACCGTCCGCTAGGCCAGGGTGATCAGGTCCAGGTAGTCCTCGTTCCAGAGGTCCTCCACACCGTCCGGGAGCATGACGACGCGTTCGGGGTTGAGGGCCTCCACCGCGCCCTCGTCGTGGCTGACCAGGACGACGGCGCCGGTGTAGTTCCGCAGGGCGCCCAGGATTTCGGCGCGGCTGGCGGGGTCCAGGTTGTTGGTAGGTTCATCGAGGAGCAGGACGTTGGCGCTGGAAGCCACGATGGTGGCCAGGGCCAGGCGGGTCTTCTCTCCGCCGGAGAGGACGCCGGCGGGCTTGTCGACGTCGTCGCCGGAGAACAGGAACGAGCCCAGGATGCCGCGGACCTCGGCGTCCTTCATGTCCGGCGCGGAGGAGCGCATGTTCTCCAGCACGGTGCGGTCGTGGTCCAAGGTTTCGTGTTCCTGGGCGTAGTAGCCCACCTTGAGCCCGTGGCCTGGGATGACCTCGCCGGTGTCCGGTGCGTCCACGCCGGCGAGCATGCGCAGCAGGGTGGTCTTGCCGGCGCCGTTGAGCCCCAGGATGACCACCTTGGAACCGCGGTCGATCGCCAGGTCCACGTCGGTGAAGATTTCCAGCGAACCGTAGGATTTGCTGAGCCCGTCCGCGGTGAGCGGGGTCTTGCCGCAGGGCGACGGATCGGGGAAACGAAGCGCTGCCACGCGGTCCTGCTCGCGGACCGCTTCCAGGCCGCTGAGCAGCCGTTCGGCACGCTTGGCCATGTTCTGCGCGGCGACGGCCTTGGTGGCCTTGGCCCGCATCTTGTTGGCCTGGTCCATGAGGACCTGTGCCTTCTTTTCGGCATTGGCGCGTTCACGCTTGCGGGCGCGCTCATCCGTCTCGCGCTGCTGGAGGTAGCGCTTCCAGTCCATGTTGTAGAAGTCGATCTGGGCACGGTTGGCGTCCAGCAGGAACACCTTGTTGACGGTGGCTTCCAGCAGGTCCGTGTCGTGGCTGATGACGATCAGGCCGCCCTGATGGTTCTTCAGGAAGTCACGCAGCCAGGCGATGGAGTCGGCGTCGAGGTGGTTGGTGGGCTCGTCCAGCAGCATCGTCTCGGCATCGGAGTACAGGATGCGGGCCAGCTCCACGCGGCGCCGCTGCCCGCCGGAGAGCGTCTTCAGCGGCTGGTTCAGCAGGCGGTCGGGGAGGGCGAGGTTGGAACAGATCGACGCCGCTTCAGCCTCGGCCGCGTAGCCGCCCGCGGCCAGGAACTCCGATTCCAGCCGGTCGTAGCGGTTCATGGCCTTCCGCTGGACCTCGGGGTCCTCGCTGGCCATCTCATCGTGCGCCTTGCGGAGTTTGCCGACGACGATATCGAGGCCACGGGCAGAGAGGATCCGGTCCCGGGCCAGCTGTTCCATGTCAGGGGTCCGCGGATCCTGGGGAAGGTAGCCGATTTCGCCGCTGCGGGTGACCTTGCCGGCAGCCGGAAGCCCCTCCCCTGCAAGGACGCGGGTCAGCGTGGTCTTGCCGGCCCCGTTCCGGCCCACCAGGCCGATCTTGTCCCCTTTGTCGATGCGGAAGCTCACCTGGTCCATGAGGAGCCGGGCGCCGGCACGCAGTTCAAGATCCTGGACAGTAATCACAGCAGGTAAGGCCTTTCACAAACAGGGATAAGCCGCGGCCCGGAGCGTCTGTGGTTGGGCGGGGCGGTAAACGGCCGGCGAACGGCACAGTCCAGTCTACCGTCCAGCGGGCCACCGCAATTTCAACGTCCGGGCCAGTGGATTATCGGTGCCGGCACCGGCCGTGGCGTGCGGATGCCGGCTTCCTGCACCCATGGAGAATGGGGTGCATGGAATTTGACCGTCTCCTCCAGGTCCGCCGCATCTATGCCCAGCCTGAAGCTTTGGAGCTGCCCCGTGGCCAGGAGATCGTGGCACGCTGGCCGGATGCCGACGTTGTGCTGGTGGAGAACCATTGGAACATTCCGGACGTCCACGGTGACGAAACGAACGTCCCGCGGTGGTCACGGATCAAGACGGAGGCGCTGGTCCTCGGCGTGAAGAAGTCGCTGGCCGTCAAGCCCAACGGGCGTTCGGCGGACTTCATCGCACCCTCGACCGCCAACGGGTGTGCCATGGCGTGCGCCTACTGCTATGTTCCCCGCCACAAGGGCTACAGCAACCCGGTCACCGTGTTCGCCAACATCGGCCAGATCGCCGGAGCCATCGAACGGCATGCCGCCCGCCAGGGGATCAAGCTGGAGCCCAACCAGTGCGACGCTGAGCTCTGGGTCTATGACATCGGAGAAAACAGCGACTGCTCCGTAGACGCCCTGATCAGCGACAACGTGGAAGAGCTGGTCGCGTTGTTCCGCGAACTGCCCAACGCCAAGCTGTCCTTCGCCACGAAGTTCGTCAACCCCGCGATGCTGGAATGGGACCATGGCGGCCACACCAGGATCCGCTTTTCATTGATGCCCGCGGACCTGGCAAAGTCCATCGATGTCCGCACATCGCCGGTTGCCGACAGGATGGCCGCCATCAACGATTTTGTTGCAGCCGGCTACGAAGTGCACGTGAATTTCTCCCCGGTCATCATCACGGATACCTGGCTTGCGGACTGGGAACAACTGCTGCGCCAACTCGACGCAACCCTGACCTCCGAAGCCAAAGCCCAACTGGCGGCGGAGGTCATCTTCCTCACCCATAATGAGCAGCTGCACAACGTCAACCTTGGCTGGCACCCACAGGCAGAGGAGGTGCTGTGGCGTCCCGGCCTGCAGGAAGCCAAGGTCTCGTCGAACGGCTTCAGCAACGTCAGGTACCGCGCCCGGGCGAAGGCCGGTTACGTGCGGCAGCTCTCCACACTCGTCGCCGACATAGCGCCGTACTGCCGGATCCGCTACGCGTTCTAGCGGAGGCTGTTGTTCGCCGCGCGGCGTCAGCCCTGGTGATTCTCCGACTGCCGGCGGGCGGCCGCGTCATGACCGTCCTTGGCTTCTTTGGCCTTGCCAAACGGCAGCACTTTCATCAGCGGGCCCACGACGGCCAGGACCACCAGGCCCCAGGCAAGTCCCAGTACCGCCGAGCACAAAGTGTTGACGAGCCACGCGAGGAGGCCGCCGACGGCTGGAACGGATTCCACCGGGTGCTCCAGGGCGTGGACGAGGTCGTAGGGTGCGTGCCAGCCGAGATCGTGGGCCCCCTGCAGCATGATGTGGCCGCCAACCCACAGCATGGCAATCGTGCCGACGAACGTGATGGCCGCCAGGACGGCCGGCATCCCCCTGACGAGCAGTTCACCGATGCGCTTTGAACGTGACGAGTCCTTGTCCATCAGGTGCAGCCCGATATCGTCCATTTTGACGATGAGGGCCACCGCACCGTAAACCAGCACCGTGATGGCAAACGCCACCAGCACCAGAATGAACGCCCGGACCCAAATGGATTCCGTTGCCACCTCATTCATGGAGATGACCATGATTTCGCAGGACAGGATGAAGTCGGTGGTGATGGCGCCCTTGACCACTTTTGCCTCGGCATCGTGCCCGCGCTCCACGGCCGGAGCCTCCCCGGCGTCATGATGGCCGCCACGGAACTTGTGCCAGACCTTCTCCGCTCCTTCATAGCAGAGGTAGGTACCGCCGAGCATGAGGATGAAGGGGATGATCCCGGGAACGAACGCACTGATGAGCAGCAGGGCCGGGAGGATGATCAAGAGCTTGTTGCGAATCGAGCCCCAGAAGATCTTCTTGATCATTGGCAGTTCCCGGGCCGGGTCCGCACCTGAGACGTACTGCGGGGTGACGGCGGCGTCGTCGATGACCACGCCCGCGGCCTTGGCTCCGGCCTTTGCGGCGCCGGCCGCGACGTCGTCCACCGAGGCGGCCGCGATCCGGGCCAGCGCTGCCACGTCATCGAGCAGGGCGACGAGACCGCCGCTCACAGCCGGCCTCCGCGCAGTGTGCTATTGCGGCGGTGGGGATTTGGGGCAGGGTGCGTGATGGGCATGTTCGGAGTATATTGCAGGGCGCCGGGCGTCCTCAGCCCTTCTGCAGTTCCTCGGCGAACATCACAATGATTCCGCTTGGGCCGCGCACATAGGAGAGTTTGTAGACGTCGCCATACGTTGCGACGCCGCGCAGCGGGTGGCAGCCGTGCCTGGCAGCAATGCCAAGGGCATCCTCGATGCTGTCAACGGAGAAGGCCACTCGATGCATGCCGATTTCGTTGGGCAGGGTGGGCTCTGTGGGGATTGCATCGGGGTGGATGTATTCGAACAGTTCGAGGCGGCCGTTGCCGTCCGGGGTCTGGAGGAGGGCAATTTTGGCGTGGTTGCCGTCCAGGCCCACAGCCGTGTCTGCCCAGTCGCCGCTGACCGTGTCCCGGCCCAGGACGGTGAGGCCGAGGTCGGTGAAGAACGCGATTGTTGCTTCCAGATCGCTGACGGCGATGCCGACGTTTTCAAGTTTGATGGGCATACGGCACAGGGTACCAAGCAGGCGCTTCCCGCAAACCCCTGTTTTGGTGCGCAGTCTGCTGCCTGAGTCCCGCTCATGGCGGCAGACAGATGTGCCGACATGTCGTGTGACAGTCCTTAAACCGGCGTAACCAGTATTCGGCTGGGTTGGGGACGTCCAGTGATCGAGCGATTGTCCGGCTGGAAGTCAGTGGCGAAGCCACAGCGGACCCGGGCGGGACGCCTCGGCAACGCGGCGGCGCCCAGCCCAGTTGCGGACCGCCGCTGGGATCTTGACCTCATACTTGCATCTTGCAACTATGAGCCGCATGAGCCTCTTCATCACCTGCCCGGTTGACAGCGTTGAACGCGCCACCGCTTTCTACACAGCACTGGGCTGGACTCTCCAACCGGAAATGTCCAATCAGAACGTGTCATGTTTCGCGATCGCACCAGAGCAGTTCGTCATGCTCGGCAGCCGCGGGATGTATGCGAGCGTCGGCGGCGCCGAGGAGCTGGTAGGCGGACCCGATACGCCGTCAAAGGTCACTGTCTCGTTTGATGTCGGGAGCCGTGAGGCGGTCGATGAGCTCGTCGAGCGCGCCGGTGCCGCCGGCGGGCGGATCGGTGATACCGACGACTACCCCTTCATGTACCAGCGCCAGTTCGACGATCCTGACGGTTACCACTACTCGCCGTTTTGGATGAAACCGGACGCCGATCCGGCCGAGTGAGTGATCCGCCGCGGCCCGGCGTTGCGCGGGATCTTCCCTGCAGGCGAACTGACACTGATGAGCATCCATCTGATCTCAGCTTCAGCTAATACTGGTCCCGTTCAGACCATCTACGAACCCGTGGGCCCTGGCAGCACGGTCGGGACGTATTCGACCAGCTGGATGCGTCCATCGAAGGTCCGGCTGCCGATCATGTCGAGGGCGACGTCGGGGTACCCGTCGTAGATCCTCTCTCGGCCGGTGCTCCCGGTGATGACGGGGAAGATGACCACGCGGAAGCGGTCCACGAGACCTGCCTTCAGTAGCGACCGGCACAGCGTGAGGCTGCCTATCGTGCGCATTGACGTCGTCCCGGCTGCCTTCATCTCTCGCACGGCCTCAACGGCGTCCCGCGCGACGAGTTGAGCGTTCGCCCACGCGAGGGGTTCGCGCAATGTCTTCGAGAACACGATCGTCGACAGACCGGCCAGAGGTTCGGTACCGGGTTCGCCGGCAGCGGAGAGGCCTGACATGACGCGGTACGTCGTTGCCCCCATCAGCACGGTGTAGTCGACTTCGGGGGTATCTCCGAGCCATGCCAGGTATTCGGGCCCTTCAAGTCCCCACCAGCCCGGCCAGCCGTCCGCAGCCGCGTAGCCGTCGAGCGAGGTGATGAAGTCGATGAGGAGTTCGGGCATCGTCGGGTCCTTGTCCGAGAATTTCAGCTGGTGCGTTCATCCTCTCTCCGATGTAAGGCGGCTACAACGCCTGCTTGCCTGCCCACCAATGCAAAGCCAGAATGCCGGAAGCGTTCGCCATCCCCGAAACCGACGTTCGGGCAGCAGGTCAGCCCGCCAGGACAATGACCTTGCCGGGCACGCGGCCAACGCTCGCCTCCGCGTGGAGGGCAGGCAGTTCCGCGAGCGTAATGCGTCGGGTGACTTCGACGGTGAGTTGCCCGGCGTCGACCAGGGATACCAACTCTGAGAGGCGTTCGCGGTTGGGACGGACGTAGACGGTGGCAGCACGCACACCACGCGTCTCGTCGCCCGGCGTCTGCATGAATGCCGTGGTGCTGACCACCGCGCCGCCATCGCGCACCAGGGCCACCAGCGCGGCAAATCGCTCCGGCTCGATCGGAGCCAGGTTGAGCAGCACATCCACCTGCCCGTCGACGGCGCCGAGCAGGTCGACGGCCGTATGGTCGATGACCTCATCCGCGCCTGCCGCGCGGACAGCGTCGATACTGCGTGGACTTGCGGTTGCCACCACGTGCACGCCGGCGCGCTTCGCGAGTTGGATGGCGTATTTGCCCACCACACCGCCCGCCCCGACAATGAGCAGCCGCTGCCCCGCCTCCAGCTGCCCCTCGTCAACGAGGGCTTGCCAGGCCGTCAATGCCACTGAAGGCAGCGCCGCTGCATCAGCCAGTGGAATGGTCGCCGGGGCGGCCACGACCGCATCGGCGGGGGCAATGACGTAGTCCGCGGCGCCGCCGTCCTGTTCCATGGGCAGGAACCCGATGACCGGATCGCCTGCCGAAATACCCTCGACGCCTTTGCCTACCGCATCGACGATGCCGGATACGTCATAGCCGGGAACGTGCGGCAGCACCACCGGGATCGGCAGGAATCCCGCCCGCATTCCGTTATCGGCCGCATTGAAGGCGGACGCGGCTACACGCAGCCGGACCTCTCCTGCGGCCGGCACCGGCTGCTCGATCTCCGTGAGCTGAAGCACCTCGGGGCCGCCTACCTCGTGAAACTGCACTGCCTTCATGATTGTCCCTTTCAGTTGATGCTTCGAATTTGAAGCAATGGAATGAAGGTAGCATTGCTTCGAACTCGAATCAACCCCTAGGATGGAACCATGGACGAAGCACCCTCGAACCTGACCCCCACCCAGCTCGGGGCGTATTTCGCGTTCACGGAGGTCAGCAGCCTGCTCCGCCACGCAGTGGAGAAACAGCTCCGCGATGCCGGTGACCTCAGCTACGTCCAGTTCCAGCTCCTGGCCCGCCTCGGAGACGCCCCGGACGGGCAGCTGCGCATGACGGACCTCGCCGACGGCGTTGTCTACAGCCGCAGCGGGCTGACCTACCAGGCGCAATCGCTCGAACAGCGCGGCCTCGTCTCCCGCTCCCCCTCCCCCGAGGACGAACGCAGCACCGTCCTGACACTCACCGACGCCGGCCGCACCGTACTCGGGGCCGTGTTCCCCGGCCATATCAACGCCGTGCGGAGCTTGCTGTTCGCGGCCCTGTCAGACAGCGACGTTGACGACCTCGCGCGCATCCTCGGCCGGGCATCCGCGCACCTCCGCGCAGCTCCGCCGCGCTCAGCCGCACCCCGCCGTCGGAAGGCAACCTAGGAGCCAATTTGTGCCCAGCCCAACGCAGCCCGCACCCGGCGTAGTAGACCCCCTACAAAATAGGCACCGTTCCACCCCGGTAACGTCGGCGGTACATTAGATTCCGCTTGTACAACCCCGACAGGACCGCCATGAGCAACACCCGCACCACTACACCGAACAGCCAACCGACAGGACGCCGCCGCTGGAACGGCACCGACCTGGGGCTTATTGCCGTCTTCGCCGCCCTCGTCGCCGGCGCAGCACTCGTGCCGGGGTTGGCCCTGAACGGTTTTGGCGTCCCCATTACCTTCCAGACCCTCGCCGTGATGCTCACCGGCCTGGTGCTCGGTCCTGCCCGCGGACTTGCCGCCGTCGGGCTCTACACCCTCCTGGGGCTCGCCGGCCTGCCCATCTTCAGCCAGGGCCGCAGCGGCCTGGGCATCCTTGCCGGCCCCTCAGCCGGCTACATCATCGCTTTCCCCATCGCGGCGGGAGTGGTGGGCTGGCTGGCCACCATCATCATCAAACGCACCAGCAAGGCCCGCGCGCTTTGGTTCTTCCTCGCCGCCACGGCCACCAGCGTTGTGGTGGTCCACACCCTGGGCATTTTGGGCATCGCCCTGAACTCGAAGGCAACCCTGGAACAGGCCTTCGTGGGCGACCTTGTCTTCTACCCCGGCGACGTCATCAAGAACATCCTTGCGGCGGCCATCGCCGTCGCGCTGCACCGCGCCTTCCCCGATGTCCTGGTCCGCCGGGTACGGCGGCAGGCCGCCACCCCTGCAACGGCGTAGGACTGCAAGCCATGCCCACCGTGACATTCGACAAGGTAACGGTTGCGGTCCAACAAGAGGATTCCCCGCAGCCCAAGGTCCTCCTTGATGACGTCAACCTCCGGCTGGACGAACCACGGGTGGGCGTCATCGGCGCCAACGGCTCCGGCAAGTCCACGCTGCTGCGGCTGGTCAACGGGCTGGTCCAGCCCACCACGGGCACGGTGGCGGTCGACGGCGACGACACAGAACGTGCCGTGCGGAAAGTCAGGCGGAACGTCGGTTTCGTCTTCACCGACCCTCTCTCCCAGCTGGTGATGCCCACCGGCCGGGAGGACGTGGAGCTGTCACTGCGCCGCTCGGTGAAGAACGGAGCCGAGCGGCGCAGCCGGGCCGAGGCTGCCCTGGCGCGGCTCGGCCTCCTGACGCTGGCAGACCAAAGCATCTACGAACTCTCCGGCGGCGAACGGCAGCTGATGGCCCTCGCCGCCGTCCTGGCCATTGACCCCAAGGTCCTGGTCCTGGACGAACCGTCAACACTGCTGGACCTGCGCAACCGCGAGCTGCTCCGGAGGACCCTGGCGGGCCTGGACCAGCAGATCATCATGTCCACCCACGACCTGGACCTTGCCCTGGAAATGGACCGGGTGCTGGTTATCGAACAGGGGCGCGTGGCCTTCGATGGCGCCCCGGCCGACGCCGTGGCGGCCTACCGTTCCTGGTGCATGGACGGGCTCAACAGGATCAACACCGCAACGGACACGCCATGAGGGGCCACGGATTCCTCCTGGCCAATTACGTGCCGGGGACGTCGTTCCTCCACCGGTCACCGCTGGCGCTGAAGTTCCTTCTCGTGGTTGGGTGCGGCCTGGCATCCTTCGTCATCGTGGACTGGGGCGTCTCTGCTGCGGTCCTGGCAGTTCTTGGCGGACTCTTCCTGGGGGCAGGCGCCGGAGGGAAGAGGCTTTGGGGGGCTGTCCGGCCGCTGGTCCCCGTGCTCCTGGTGGTGGGACTCTTCCAGGCGTGGCAGCTGGGCGCACCCACCGGCGCAAGGATTGTGCTGAACATCCTGGTGTGCGTCGTTGCTGCGTCCCTGCTCACCGCCACCACTCCGGTGCAGCAGCTGCTTGACGGCGTCGTCCGGCTGGCACGCCCCTTCGAAAGGTTCGGTGCCGACCCTGAGCGTTTCGCGCTGACCATCGGCATCATGCTCCGCAGCATTCCGTACATCGCGGGAACATTCGCTGACGTACGGGACTCCGCGCGGGCAAGGGGCCTGGAACGCAATCCGCGGGCCCTGGTCCTGCCGGTGTTCATCACCTCCGTGGCCTACGCACGGCAAACCGGGGAAGCCCTCGCCGCCCGCGGCCTGGGCGAGGCCGAGGACTGACGGGGCACGCTAAAACCCGGCTCAGCAGCCCAGGCGCCGGTACTCCAGGAGCGCGGCCGTTCCCATGCCGCCCGCCATGCTGATCATCGCCATCGCCAAGGTGCCATCGACGCCCGATTTCCGTGCCTGTGCGAACAGCCGGGTCACCAGGACGGCCCCAGAGGCCCCGTAGGCGTGCCCCAGGGCCAAAGCACCGCCATCCAGGTTCACCCCCGCCGGATCGATCCCCAGCTCATCGAGGCATGCGAGCGTTTGCGAGGCGAACGCTTCGTTGAATTCCACGAGGTCCAGGTCCCCGGCCGCGACACCGGCCCCGGCCAGCACCTGCCGGGCCGCGCTCGCGGCACCGATCCCCAGCACCCCCGGAGCAACCCCGGCGGTGTGGGTACCGCGCACCAGCAGCGCGTCCCGGGCGCCCAGTTCGCGTGCACGTTGCAGCGAGGTCATGACGACGGCGGACGCTGCGTCCGCGTCGAAGCACGAGTTCCCGGCGGTGACCGTGCCCCCGGCGACGAAGGCGGCAGGGAACCGCGCCATGATTGCCGGGGTGAGGCCGGCCCGCGGTCCGTCATCGGTGGCGACGGTGCCTCCCGGGGTGGGCAGGGCCACGATTTCGCCCTCAAAGGTCCCGTCCCGCCCTGCTGCAAGGGCTTTCCGGTGGCTGGCCAGCGCAAACGCATCCTGCCGGTCGCGGCCGACACCATATTCCTGCGCCACCGTCTCGGCGGCCACGCCCATGTCCGGATCGCCGAAGCTGTGCGGCACAAACTGGGCGCGATGGTAGAACTCCGGACCGCCGTCGTCGTTCCGGTGCGCCCGCAACGGCGCCGTGCTGGTGCTTTCCACTCCGCCGGCAAGGTACACCTGGTTGCCGCCGCCGGCCACCAGCCGTGCGGCGAGGACGATGGCGTCCAGGCCGGATCCGCACTGCCGGTCCACGGTGAGCCCCGGAACGGTGACCGGCAGCCCGGCTTCCAGGAGGGCAAGACGGGCCACGTTTCCGCCGCCCCCCACAGCATTGCCGATGACGACGTCGTCAACGGCGGACGGCTCCAGGGCGGCCTGGCCGACCAGCTCCCGCAAGACCGGGGCCAGGAGTTCATGGGAGCGCAGGGCCCGCAAAGGTCCGTTGATCCGGCAGACCGGTGTCCGGAGGGCGGCGATGATGACCGGCTGCCGCTCCGCCGGGAGATCCTCAGCCACCAAGGCTGCGCACCCGCGGGTCCCTGGCGTTGATCCATTCCAGCAGCAGGCTGCGGCTGACCTTGCCGCGGTCCGTGGTGGGGAGTTCGGGCAGGACGTAGTACTGCAGCGGCCGTTTGTCCCTGGCCAGGATCTCCTCCAGCCCGGCCCGCAGCTGGGTGGCGGTGATTCCGCCCTGGGACGGGACCACGCCGGCCACCACACGCTGCCCGCGCAGGTCGTCCGGCATGCCGGCAGCCACCGCTGCGGCCACCCCTGGAACGGCGGCCAACGCCAGTTCAACCTCATGCGGGTAGACATTCCGCCCGGCGGTAAGGATCATGTCCGCACGCCGGCCCAGGATGTGCAGCTCCCCGTCCGCCAGATAGCCCTGGTCCCCCACCGTGAACCAGCTCCCGAACGAGCGCAGGGCCTCGCCGTCGTCCCCCCACAAATAGCCGTTGCTGACCATGCCGCTGCGCACGCAGATATTGCCGTAACTGCCCTCCGGCACCCCGGCGCCGGCGTCATCCCGGATGCTGACCTCGACGCCGGGAAAAGGCCGGCCAATGCCGGTCCCACCCGGCGTGCCGGCCTGACCGGCCGCCAGTCCGAGTCCGGAGACGAAGCTGAGCTCGGACGCACCGTAGTACTCGTAGATCGTCGCGTTGGGCGCCCAGCGCCGCGCGGCTTCAAGGGTCCTGGCATCGAGTTTGGAACCGGCACAGATGATGGTCCGGATCCCCGATGCGTCAACGCATCCGGTCATGCCGCGTTCACTGAGCATCCGCAGCATGGTGGGCACCAGCACCAGCCGGGTTACCCGGTCGTGCGTAATAGCCGCATGGACGTCGCCGACGTCGAACGACTCCAGCGTTTGGAACTCGGAGCCGGCATAAAGGCATTCGGCCAGGGCATACAGGTTCAGGCTGGCCGCCAGCGGGCCGGGCGCGAGGGTCACATCATCCTGGCGCAAGCCGAAGAACTCGATGGACGCGTCAAAAGACTGCTGCCACGAGTGCCGGGAGCGGGTAAAAGCCTTGGGCACCGAAGTGGTTCCCGAGGTAAGGCCAATGAGGAATCCGGTGTCCGGCGGCCCGTCGGCCAGGGCGTCGTCCGGGTCCACCTGGGCAGGAACCGCGCACGCCTCAACCCGGCGGACAATGTCCTCCTGCAGGGAGGCGGGCCAGGAGGGGTCGAGGACCGCGCACTGCCGGGTGCCGGCGACCGCCGCAGCGAACCTCACCGCGAAATCCACCGAATTGGCCTCGCAGAGGGTGGTCACCGACTTTGTCTCCGCCACCAGCTCTGCGGCAGCGTCCCGCAGCTCCGCCCAGTCCAGCCGGCGCCCGGCGACCACGACGGCGGTGTGGTGCGGCCGCTGCTCCGCCCAGCGCTGGATCTTGTTCAGGAAAGGCACGGACCAACTTTACCGGCAGGCACGGATTGAGCCTCCGGGCCGCGGGTATTGTGACGTTATGAGTTTCAACGACAACGCGCAGCTGGATCCGTCCCAGGTCCAGGACCGGCGGGGCATGGGCACCGGGGTCAAGGTTGGGGGCGGGATTGGCGGCGGATTGGTGCTGCTCATTGCGCTGCTCTTGGGCATCAACCCCAACCTCCTTGGCGGGTTGACCGACGGCGGGACTGCCGGACAATCCCAGGGCACCGCACCGTCCTGCACCACCGGTGCGGACGCGGATGCCCGCCTCGACTGCCGGATCACCGGTACGGTCAACAGCCTCAACGCCTTTTGGCCCGGCTACCTTAAGAAGTACAACGTGCAGTATCCCCGCCCCGAAGCAGTGATCTTCAGCGGCGGCACCAATACCGCCTGCGGGGCCGCCACCTCGGAGGTGGGTCCGTTCTACTGCCCCACCGATACCACCGCGTACTTCGACCCAGGGTTCTTCCAGGAACTCGTGGACCGGTTTGGCTCCTCCGGCGGCCCGCTGGCGCAGGAATATGTGGTGGCCCACGAGTTTGGCCACCACATCCAAAACCTGCTGGGCGACCTGGGGCGGGCCCAGCAGGACCCCCAGGGACCCGAATCCGGTTCCGTGCGGACCGAGCTTCAGGCTGACTGCTACGCAGGATTGTGGGCCAAGTATGCCTCCAGCACTCCGGACCCGGCCACCGGCCAGCCCTACCTGGAACCGCTCACCCAGCAGGATGTCAACGATGCCCTCTCGGCGGCCGCGTCCGTGGGTGACGACCGGATCCAGAAGGCGGCCACGGGGCGCGTCTCCCCGGAGGGCTGGACGCACGGGTCCAGCGAGGAACGCCAGCGCTGGTTTGCCCGCGGCTACCAGTCCGGGGACATCAAGCAGTGCGACACCTTCAGCGCCGCCACCCTTTAACCGGGCCCACGCCTGGCCCTACGCTACCGAGGGGCGTAGAGGGCCGGTGGGGACGACGACGGCGGGCCACCTTCCCAGGGGAAGGTGGCCCGCCGTCGTCGTACTTATTCAGATGTTGAAGCCGAGGGCCCGCATCTGGTCCTTGCCGTCGTCGGTGATCCGCTCGGGACCCCAGGGCGGCATCCATACCCAGTTCAGGCGCCAGTCGTCCACAACGCCGTCCAGGGCCTGTCCCACCTGCTCCTCGAGAACATCGGTGAGCGGGCAGGCAGCAGTAGTGAGCGTCATGTCGATCAGCAGGGCGCCGTCGTCGTCGGAGTACTTGAGGCCGTACAGCAGACCCAGGTCCACCACGTTGACGCCAAGCTCAGGGTCGATGACGTCCTTGAGCGCCTCTTCGACGTCCTCCAGGGCCGTTCGGCCCGGCTTGATTTCGGTCATGACAAGTCCTTACTAGGCCTGTGCTGCGGCAGCAGCCGCGATGGTGGCTGCACCGGCGCCCGTGGCGTAACGGTCGTAGCCCTCTTCCTCGAGGCGGTCGGCCAGTTCGGGGCCGCCTTCCTCGACGACCTGGCCGTCCACGAACACGTGGACGAAGTCAGGCTTGATGTAGCGCAGGATGCGCGTGTAGTGAGTGATCAGCAGGGTGCCCATGTTGCCTTCGGCGTGGGCGCGGTTGACGCCCTCCGAGACGATCTTGAGGGCATCGACGTCCAGGCCGGAGTCAGTCTCGTCGAGGACGGCGAACTTGGGTTTGAAGAGCTCGAGCTGCAGGATCTCCACGCGCTTCTTCTCGCCGCCGGAGAAGCCTTCGTTGACGTTGCGCTGGGCGAAGTCGGCGTCGATCCGCAGCTTCTCCATCGCGGCCTTGACGTCCTTGGTCCAGGTGCGCAGGGCCGGCGCCTGGCCGTCAATGGCGGTCTTGGCGGTGCGGAGGAAGTTGGTCATGGTGACACCGGGAACCTCGACCGGGTACTGCATGGCCAGGAAGACACCGGCGCGGGCGCGCTCGTCGACGCTCATGGCCAGGACGTCTTCGCCATCCAGCGTGATGGTGCCGCTGGTCACGGTGTAGCGGGGGTGGCCGGCGATGGTGGATGCCAGCGTGGACTTGCCGGAGCCGTTGGGGCCCATGATGGCGTGCGTTTCGCCGGTCCTGATGGTCAGGCTGACGCCTTTCAGGATCTCCTTGGTGCCCTGCTCCGTGTCAATGCTGACGTGCAGGTCCTTGATCTCAAGAGTTGACATGCTCTTCTTTCTTCTTCGTTCGTAAGTCCGGTGCTGCGGGCGCTCAGTAGTTGTTTACTGCCGCGCCGTTCAAAACGTTGGTGACGTCCACGTAGACGTCGTCGCCATCGAGTTCGACGGCAAAGACGGGCACGGGATCGTAGGCGGGGAGCTGGAGGGGCTGGCCGCTGCGCAGGTCGAACTGGGAGCCGTGCCCCCAGCACTCGATGGCGCAGCCTTCCACGTCGCCCTCGGACAGTGAGATGTCCGCGTGCGAGCAGGTGTCGCCGATGGCGTGGATGTCGCCCATCGAGTCCCTGACGACTGCCACAGGATAGCCGTCCACCAGGATGCGCAGCGCCTGCTTGACCTTGATGTCATTGGCGCTGCACACCAGCTCGCCCTTGGGAGTCCCGTTCATGCGTTCGTGCCCGTCCGTCCTAGTAGTCGATTGCGGTGAGTTCGCGTTCCACAGCCTCGGTCAGGCGCTCTTCGAGGGCCGGAACCTTGATCTGCTGGATGATCTCGTTCAGGAAGCCGCGCACCACCAGCCGGCGGGCAACATCCTCGGGGATGCCGCGCGCCATCAGGTAGAACAAGTGCTCGTCGTCGAAGCGGCCGGTGGCACTTGCGTGGCCGGCGCCTTCGATCAGGCCGGTTTCGATCTCGAGGTTCGGAACGGAGTCCGCGCGGCAGCCCTCGGTCAGGACCAGGTTCTGGTTCTTTTCGTAGGAGTCGGTGCCTTCGGCCTGCTTCTGGATGAGGACGTCGCCAACCCAGACCGTGTGCGCACCCTTGCCCTGCAGCGCGCCCTTGTACAGGACGTTGGACTTGCAGTTGGCCACGTTGTGGTCCACGAAGGAGCGGTGCTCGAGGTGCTGGCCCGCGTCGGCGAAGTAGAGGCCCAGGAGCTCGGCCTCGGCGCCTTCACCGGCGAAGCGGACGTTGGAGTTCATCCGCACGATCTTGCCGCCGAGGGAGACGGCAATGTGCTTGTAGACCGCATCCTTGGCGACCTCGGCGTCGTGCTGGGCCAGGTGCTTGGCGTCGTCGCCCCACAGCTGCAGTGAAACGACAGTGAGGTGGGCGCCTTCGCGGACCAGGATCTCCACGTTGCCGTTGTGGTCGGCCGAGCCGTCGTGTTCGATGATCACCACCGCACGGCTGTTCACCCCGGCTTCGATCACATGGTGGGAGTTGGTGCGCAGTCCCGCCCCGTTGCCGGTCAGGACGAGCCGGACCGGGGCGTCCAGTTCGGTGTTGGCCGGGATCGAGATGAACTGGGCCTCTTCCGAGTTGGCGGAGCCGACGACGGCGGCCCGGTCGGCCGGGACCAGGGTGGCACCGCGGGGGGCCTCACCGGCCCGCAGGGTTCCCTGGCGGACAGCCTCGGGCGCTTCGACGGAGACGCCCAGGGCGCCGGCTTCCGCGGCCGTGTCGGAAAGCAGGTTCGCCAGTTCGCGCACCGGAGTGAAGCGCCACTCCTCTTCGCGGCCGTTCGGCAGCGCGAAATCGGCCACTTTGTGGCTGGTGAGGCGCTCGGCGCGGGAGGCCATGACCTGTACGCCATGGCTGTGGTGGCGGTCCACCTTGGAGGCAACCAGGTGTTCGCCCTCCTCGGTGAAACCGGCGATCGACGGTGCGCCGATGCGCGCCTTTTCAGTAGTAGCTTCGGCAGTCATTAACCGACGGATCCTTCCATCTGGAGTTCGATGAGGCGGTTCAGCTCAAGGGCGTATTCCATGGGCAGTTCACGGGCGATCGGCTCAATGAAGCCGCGCACGATCATGGCCATGGCCTCGTCCTCGGGCATGCCGCGGGACATGAGGTAGAACAGCTGCTCCTCGCTGACGCGGGAGACTGTGGCCTCGTGTCCCAGCTGGACATCGTCCTCGCGGATGTCGATGTACGGGTAGGTGTCAGACCGGGAGATGGTGTCCACCAGGAGCGCGTCGCAGCGCACGGTGTTGGCCGAGTGCTTGGCGCCTTCCCGGACCTGTACCAGGCCGCGGTAGGCGGCGCGGCCGCCGCCACGGGCAACGGACTTGGAGATGATGGAGCTCTTGGTGTTCGGCGCGATGTGGACCATCTTCGAACCGGTGTCCTGGTGCTGGCCTTCGCCCGCAAACGCGATGGACAGGGTTTCGCCCTTGGCGTGTTCGCCCACCAGGTAGACGGCCGGGTACTTCATGGTGACCTTGGAGCCGATGTTGCCATCGATCCATTCCATGGTGGCGCCGGCTTCGCAGATGGCGCGCTTGGTCACCAGGTTGTAGACGTTGTTCGACCAGTTCTGGATGGTGGTGTAGCGGACGCGGGCGCCCTTCTTGACGATGATTTCCACCACGGCGGAGTGCAGCGAGTCCGAGGTGTAGATCGGCGCGGTGCAGCCTTCGATGTAGTGGACGTAGGAGTCCTCGTCGGCAATGATCAGCGTGCGCTCGAACTGGCCCATGTTTTCCGTGTTGATGCGGAAGTAGGCCTGCAGCGGGATCTCCACGTGGACGCCCTTGGGCACGTACACGAAGGAGCCGCCGGACCAGACGGCGGTGTTCAGCGAGGCGAACTTGTTGTCGCCCACCGGGATAACCGTGCCGAAGTACTCCTGGAAGATCTCCGGGTGCTCTTTCAGGGCAGTATCGGTGTCCAGGAAGATGACACCCTGCCGTTCAAGGTCCTCACGCAGCTGGTGGTAGACAACCTCGGACTCGTACTGGGCGGCGACACCGGAAACAAGGCGCTGCTTTTCGGCCTCGGGGATGCCCAGCTTGTCGTAGGTGTTCTTGATGTCTTCGGGCAGGTCATCCCAGGTGGCAGCCTGCTTCTCGGTGGACCGTACGAAGTACTTGATGTTGTCGAAGTCGATGCCGGACAGGTCCGCGCCCCAGGTGGGCATGGGCTTGCGGTCGAAGTACTTCAGGCCCTTGAGGCGCAGGTCAAGCATCCATTCCGGCTCGCTCTTCTTAGCCGAAATGTCCCGGACAACCTCTTCGTTGAGCCCACGGCGCGCATTGGCGCCGACATCGTTCTTGTCAGCCCAGCCGTACTCGTAGTTGCCGATGCCGTGCAGCTCGGGATTCTTTTCCAGAATCTCCGAGATCACAGTGTTTTCGGCTACTGCTTTCTCTGATAGTTGGTCCGTCATCACGGCCTTTCTTGCTGATGGTTGATTACTTCGTCCAGGCCGGCGGGGGCTGCGGCCGGCACGGTGGCCGGTTTGGCAGGCAGCCTGCCTGTAGGAATGTGGGTGGTGCAGACGTGGCCGCCGCGGGCCAGGGTGGACAGGCGGCGGACGTCCACTCCGACCAGTCGTGAGAACACTTCGGTTTCGACGTCGCAGAAGACGGGGAAGCGGGCGGCGAGCTGCTGGATGGGGCAGTGCCCCTGGCAGAGCTGCACGCTGGACAGCGCGGCGGGCAGCGGCGCCTTCGCTTCGATGGCGGCGGCGGAAGCCACGAAGTTGTCCCGGCTCAGAGCGGCCGAAAGTGCCGTGGCGCGGTCCCGGATGTCCGGGCCTGCTTCCTCGATTTCGGGTGCGTAGCGCCGCTCCATGTCCGCGAATCGTTCTTCCGCGAAGGCGCGCACCGCGTCCGGGCCGGCAACCTTCTGCAGCTGCTGGAGGGCCAGGGCGGCAATGTCCAGGTAGTCATTGCCCAGGCTCGATTGGCCCTGTGAACTCAGGACGTAGCGGCGGGCGGGACGGCCTGCACCCGCACCGGGCTTCGCCACCCTTTTGACCTCGATGACGCCTGCACGGGAGAGGTGGTCCAGGTGCCGGCGGACAGCCGCCGGGGTGAATCCCAGCATGTCTCCGAGCTCGGCCGCGCTGACGGGTCCGTGTTCCAGGACGGCAGCGAGCACCCGGTCACGGGTACGCTCGTCGGCATCAGCCACGGGAGCCGGCCCCGCCAAGGGCACAGCAGCAGCATTGGTCATGGAATACACAACACAATCATGTCGTAATTTAGTCCACGACTCCAGTAAGGGCAGGCTGACCTTGGGTCCTGCCGGAATGTGACCGCGCGCTTCCCGTGCCACCCGGGAGTGCCGCCCGGCGCCGGACGCGGGAGCCGCAGCAAGGACGGCACTGAATACTACATCCCGTAGAATACTGTGGTGCGATCCCCCAAGTCCCCTGTCCTGTCCATTAATGGGCTCATCAAGGACGTAGGCCCCCTGTCCAACCTGGACGGAAAGATGCTTCGGGTGGTGAGCGGCGTTTCACTCATCGCCGAGCGGGGGGAAGTGACCGCGTTGCTGGGCGCCAACGGTGCCGGCAAGACAACCACCCTCGAATGCGCCCAAGGCCTGCAGAAACGCAGCGGCGGCAGCATCTCGCTGCTGGGCCAGGACCCGGCCGCGGCCGGGTCCGGCCTCCGCGCCCGCGTTGGCGTCATGCTCCAGGATGGCGGGCTCCCGCCGTCGGCAAGGCCACTGCCGCTGCTGCGGCACATCGCCGGCCTCTACGCCGACCCCTGGCCCCTTGAAGACCTGGTGGGCAGGCTGGGCATCGATACCTTCAGCCGGACCAGCGTCCGCAGGCTGTCCGGCGGCCAAAAGCAGCGCCTTGCCCTGGCCGCCGCCCTGATTGGCCGTCCCGAAGTACTGTTCCTCGACGAGCCAAGCGCCGGCCTGGATCCCCAGTCCCGCCAGCTGGTGTTCGAGCTGATTGCCGAACTTCGCGACGGCGGCATGGGCATCATCCTCACGACACACCTGATGGACGATGCCCAGCGCCTTGCCGATTACGTCTACATCATCGACGGCGGCCGCAACGTGGCAGAGGGAACGGTCCAGGAACTGCTGCAGCGCAGCCCGGTGGCGGACCCGGGCGCCGAACACGTTCGGACCCTGGTCTTCGAGGCACCGGCCGGCCTGGACGTGGCCGCCGTGCTGCCCGCCGGCGTCGACGTCTCCGAAGTACGCGCCGGGAGCTACACGGTGACCGGCACCCTGACACCGCGCCATCTGGCCGCCCTGGCGCAGTGGTGGGAAGCGAAGGGCATCATGCCGGCCTCGATGAGCCTTCAGGCGCGTAGCCTTGAAGACGTCTTTTTGGATATCTCGGGAAAGGACATCCGATGAGTGCCGCAGCACTGCAGGAGCACCAGCAGCCCGCTCCCCTGCTTCGCCGTGTGCTGCTGCAGGGCAAGTACGAGGCACTGACGATGCTCCGGAACGGAGAACAGCTGATCCTTGCAGTGGTGCTTCCGCTCCTTGCCCTGGTTGGCCTGACGGTGACCCCGTTCCTGGACGGCATGGGCTCCAGCCGCGTGAACGTGGCGGTCCCCGGCATCCTGGCCCTCTGCGCGATGTCAACCGCCTTCACCGGCCAGGGCATCGCCACCGGGTTTGACCGCCGGTACGGCGTTCTGCGGTTCCTTTCCACCACGCCGCTCGGCCGTGGCGGCCTGATCGCCGGCAAGGTCCTTTCCGTCCTGGCCGTCCTCTGCCTGCAGGTGGTTGTGGTGGGCCTCGTGGCGCTGGCCCTGGGCTGGCAGCCGACGGCGGCCGGCTGGCTTCCCGGCCTGGGACTGCTGGCGCTTGGCGCCGCCGCCTTCACGTCGCTGGGGCTGCTGGTGGCCGGAACGGTGCGGCCGGAAGCGACCCTGGCCGTCACCAACCTGCTGTGGATCCTCCTGGGCGCCATGGGCGGCATCGTCATCCCTGCCGAACGGCTGCCCGCCGCAGCCCAGGCCGTCATCCACTTCCTGCCCTCCGGCGCGCTCGGCGAATCCATGCGCGCCGCTTTCCTGGGCGGGGCCGTCAATGGCGGCGCCGCCCTCATCCTGCTGCTCTGGACCGTCATCGCCGGGGCCGCAGCCATCCGTTGGTTCAAGTGGAATTGAGAAAATCGTGACCACGGCTTCCCGCCTCCCCCAGCTCGCCAGCCGCCTGGCGTCCCGGCTGCCCCGCACCGTGGACTTCCGCGTCCGCCGCCTCGCTGTCGCGTCGCTGATTGGCCAGACACTCCTGGTGGTCACCGGCGGCGCCGTCCGGCTGACGGCGTCCGGACTTGGCTGCCCCACGTGGCCGCGCTGCACTTCCGATTCGCTGGTGAACACCCCGGAAATGGGCATTCACGGTTTCATCGAATTCGGGAACAGGCTCCTGACGTTTGTCCTGGCCGCGATTGCCGTGCTGTTGCTGGTGTACCTGTGGAACCTGCGGAAGGAACGCAAGGACCTCTTCCTGCTGGCCCTGGGCCTGCTGGCCAGCATCCCGGCGCAGGCCGTGATCGGCGGCATCACCGTGCTGACCAACCTCAACCCATGGGTGGTGGGCCTGCACTTCCTGGTGTCCATGGCCCTGGTGGTGTTCTCCACCTTGCTGGTGAACCGCGCTTTCGGCCGGACCGGCCGTTTCCTGGCGGCCCGGCCGGCTGTGCTCCCCGCGGTCCTGCGCCCGGTGACGGCCGCCGTCGCCCTCTTCTCTGCCGTGGCCGTCATGCTTGGCGTGGTGGTGACCGGGGCCGGGCCGCACGCCGGTGACGCCGATGCGCCCCGCAACAACCTCGACTGGGACCTTGTGTCGCACATCCATGCCGTACCCGCCTACCTGGTGACTGCCGGCACGGTGGTGGCCCTCGTCCTGGTGGTGCGCCGGCGGATCACCGGCCCGTTCCGGACCGCCGTGCTGGCCCTCCTCGGAGTCACGGTCCTGCAGGCTGTCATCGGGTTCACGCAGTACTACAACGGCATTCCCGCATTGCTGGTGGCGGCCCATATGCTCGGTGCCGCGTTGCTGATGGCCGCATCGACGAACGCCTGGGATCTCGCCCGCTCGAGCACAGCCACGTAGGTTCAGGCACCGCCACGAAGAAGGCGCCCCGGTCCGTCTATGGACCGGGGCGCCTTTCCTCTATTCGCAGGCCGTGCCGCAGGTGCCCGGACTAACCGGACGCCAAGGCGCCGTCCTGCAGCCTGGACCCGAGCGCCGGGTCGAGGTCCGCTATGCCGTCCGGCGTCACTTCGAGGACCCGCGCGGTGGCAATGTCGTAGAACAGGCCGGTTGCCTGGACCTGCCCGCCGGCCAGGGCCGGCCCCGCGTGCGGATGGTTGTGGAGCTTGCCCAGCTGCACGGCGACGTTGACCATCGCCAACTGGTCCACCGTGCTGTACCCGGCGGCGGCGGCCTGCCTCCCCACCGGGTGGCCCGCCAGCAGTTCGGCATGGCTTTGCCGGGCGTGCCCCAGCCAACGCCCGAACGCCGGGCCCAGGGAAGCGTGGTCCGCGCCGTCCGCCTCGGCGATCAGCGCCTTCATGGCGCCACAGTTTGAATGCCCGCAGATTACCAGCGACTTCACGCCCAGGCCCGTGACGGCGAAGGACAGGGCCGAGTCGATCGAGGAATCCTGGCCGTGGTTGCACACAACGTTGCCGATGTTCCGCAGGGTGAGCAGATCGCCCGGACCACTGCTGGTGATCAGGTTGGGGTTGACGCGCGAGTCAACGCAGGCCACGAACAGGCTGTCCGGGTTCTGCACTTCGGCCAGGTCGTGCACCAGGGGACGCACCTGGTCCGCGAACCGGCGGTGATACTTGTTGATTCCCTGCAGCAGGGATTCCTTCCGGGGTGGCAGCGGCAGCTCGCTGGCTTCTCCGCGGCGGGGCGATTGGTGGGCCGCGTCCCGGAACAGGGTGTTCCCGTGCTCTTCGAGGTTCACGGTGCCGCCTGTGGCCTGGTGCTGGACCTGCCAGGCCAGCAGGGCTTCGCGGAACGAATGGTCTACGTAGTCCCCATTCAGCTCCACCACGACGTCCACGGCGGCGGGGATTGACTGCAGCGTCCCGTTCAGCCGCGGCAGGGCGAAGAAGCTGCAGGATCCGGCAACGGTCACCCGCCAGGGCGACGACGCGGCGGCGGGCGGGTGGGCCTGGATCGGGGCGCGCAGGACCCGCCACAGCACGCACGCGGCGGCCAGGGCGAGCCCGATCATGACGCCCTCCAACAGGTTCAGGAAGACGACGCAGCCAAGGGTCACGGCGTAGATCAGGAGGTCACCGGTCCGCAGGCTGGTGCGGATATCGGCCACCTTGATCAGGCGTGCACCGATGACCACCAGCAGGCCGGCGAGGACGGCCAGGGGGATGAGCTGGATCAGTCCGGCGAAGAGCGCCGAGAAGGCGAGGACCCAGATGCCATGCAGCACGGCGGACGTGCGGGTGGCCGCGCCGGCTTCCACGTTGGTGGCGCTGCGGACGATCACACCCGTGACGGGAAGGCCGCCCAGTGATCCGGAGACGATGTTTGCGGCGCCTTGGCCGACGAGTTCCTTGTTGAGGTTGGTTCGCGGTCCGGTGTGCATTTTGTCCACTGCAACCGCGGAAAGGAGGGATTCGATGCTCGCGATCAGGGCCATGGTCAGGACTGCGAAAGCGAACGCCCGCCAGTTTCCGTCGGGAAGCTGCGGCAGGGCGATCGCGTCGAAGATCGAACCGTCGAGGGAGATGCGTTCCACCCCCGGGGCAAAGGCGACCGCCAACGCGGTACCGGCGGCAACTGCTGCCAGCGGGCCGGGCACCCGGCGGACAATGGCGGGAAGGAACCGCCAACACAGCAGGATCACGATGACCGCCAGGCCCAGCAGGGCGGCATGCAGTTCCAGGTTGATAATGGCGGCGGGCAGTCCTGCGAGGTTCTCAAGCGCAGAGCCTGCGGGCCGCGATCCCAGCAGCACGTGCAGCTGCTGCAGGATGATGGTGACGCCGATGCCGGCGAGCATGGCTTTGACCACCACGGGGGAAACGGCCAGGGCTGCCCGGCCGACACGGCTGATGCCCAGCAGCAGCTGCACGACGCCGGCGGCAACGGTGATGGCGCACGTCACCTGCCAGCCGAACTCCTGCACCAGGCCGGCCACGACGACGGTCAGCCCGGCGGCGGGACCACTCACCTGAAGCGGCGAGCCGCCAAGGCTGCCGGCCACGATGCCGCCGATGGCGGCGGCGATCAATCCCGCCATGATCGGGGCACCGGATGCGGCCGCAATGCCAAGCGAGAGCGGGAGCGCGACGAGGAACACCACCAGTGAAGCGGGAATGTCGGCACCGAGATGGGAGGCAAACCCGGGGATGCCGGGTTTTTTCCGGAGCGGATTCCAGTTTCCACCCGGTGGGCTGTGGCTGGGAGCGGGGACGGCTGTGGGACGGGCTTCCATGGGCTCTTTCCTTTGCTTGCGGGAAGGGTCCGGTCCACCGTAAGCAGCTGGTCATGTTCAATGACAGTTAACGTGACAGATATGACAAAGATGTCATATTGTTCGCCAAGGCAACGAATCAGTGGCTTACCCCACGCTTGCCGCCCAACAAGGCTCAACAACAAAAAGCGGCCCCCACCGTGAGGTGGGGGCCGCCGACAGGTTGGTGCGGCGTTTCAGCTAGCCGCCTGCCACCGCCCGGCCAATGAAGGGATCGACGGCGAGGGCGATAAAGAGCAGGGTCAGGTAGCTGATGGAGCCGTGGAACACCTTCATGGCCCGCTTGTCGGGGATGTCCTCCCGCTGCGCACGCGCATACAGGGCATGGGATTCATAAAGGAACCATGCGCCCGCCAGGACGGCGGTGGCCGTGTAGACCCAACCGGCACCGCCTGCGGGAATCATCAGCAGCGAGCAGGCGACCATGGCCCAGGCATAGAGGACAACCTGGACGGAAACCACCTTGGCGCCGGCGATGGCGCCGAGCATCGGGACATTGGCGTTGCGGTAGTCCTCGCCGTAGCGCATGGACAGCGGCCAGTAGTGCGGCGGTGTCCACAGGAAGATCACCATGAAGAGGATGACCGCCGGCCACTCCACCGAATTGGTCACCGCAGCCCAGGCAATCAGGACCGGGAAGCACCCTGCCGCGCCGCCCCACACAATGTTCTGTGCGGTACGGCGCTTCAGGATCATGGTGTAGACCACCACGTAGAAGAAGATGGCGCCCAGGCCGAGCCAGGCTGACAGCGGGTTGGCACCAAACCAGAGGATCACGATCGCCGCCGCGCCCAGCAGCCACGAGAAGACCAGCGCTTCGCGGGGCGTGACTTCGCCCGTCACAAGCGGCCGGTTTTCGGTGCGGTGCATCAGCTTGTCGATATCCCGGTCGATGTAGCAGTTGAATGCCCCGGCACTTCCGGCGGCGAAGGCGCCCCCCACCAGGGTGGCAAGGATCAGGCCGATGGGCGGAAAGCCCCGCTCGGCGTAGATCATGGTGGGCAGGGTGCTCACCAGGAGCAGTTCGATCACGCGGGGCTTGGTGAGGGCGAGATACGCCTTTGCCTTGCGGGCATACCCGGCGCCGGAGGCCCGGGATGCGTTTAGCGGCGTATCTGTTGTGCTCACGGTGGCAGTCACCCGTTCTGTGTGGCAGTTGAGGCTGGCTGTGCAGCTCCGGTCGTGCGGCCCCGCCCCGGGCATGGCACGACGAAAAGAAATTGCCATGTGCCTGCATCTGTCGGGAGACTCCGGCTGCAGTGGTGCCCACCGGTGTTGGCCTCCGAATATCATACCGTGCCGGCACCCCCGCCCGGGGCCTGCCATATGCGTAGTTGATCGCTCGCAGGCCCATTCGAGCAGATTAACTCAGCCTTCCGCCGGAGCCTTTCACAAAAGGGGAAATTGCGTCCAAAACGTGAGATTCGGGCCGCCCGGACTATGGATAAGAGCTAAGCTGTCACCAGATCAGCACGCAGCAAGTAAGCGGTGGAAAACGCATTCCCACTTGCTGTTCGTGACTGAATGCAAAGATCAACGTTTCGATGGTGAACGGCTGGTACACACCAAAGCGGCGCCACAGAGCGCGCCCTTAGCCGGATCCGGTGTACCACTGCCACCAGCACAGAGAGGGGCCCGGTTTTCGTGCCACATTTGGAAGAGCAAGAACTGTCATGGACCAGCCTGGACCAGCGCGCCGTGGATACCATCCGCGTGCTGGCAGCGGATGCCGTAGAAAAGGTGGGCAACGGCCACCCGGGTACGGCGATGAGCCTTGCCCCGGCCGCGTACCTTCTTTTCCAGAAGCTGATGCGCCACGATCCGCGTGATCCGCACTGGCTGGGCCGCGACCGCTTCATCCTGTCCCCCGGCCACACCTCCCTCACGCTCTACATCCAGCTGTTCCTTTCCGGCTATGGGCTGGAACTGAAGGACCTGGAAGCGCTCCGCACATGGGGTTCACTCACCCCGGGCCACCCTGAGTACAAGCACACGGCCGGCGTGGAAATCACTACCGGCCCGCTGGGCCAGGGTTTGGCGTCCTCCGTGGGCTTTGCTTACTCGCAGCGCCGCCAGCGCGGTCTTTTTGACGCCGACGCTCCCGCGGGCGAATCGCCGTTCGACCACACCATCTGGGTTATCGCCTCCGACGGCGACCTCCAGGAAGGCGTGACCTCCGAGGCATCCTCGCTTGCCGGCCACCAGGAGCTTGGCAACCTCGTGGTGATCTACGACGAGAACCACATTTCCATCGAGGACGACACCGACATCGCGTTCACCGAGGATGTCCTGAAGCGCTACGAGGCCTACGGCTGGCACACCCAGCGCGTGGACTGGACCCGCACGGGCGAATACAAGGAAGACGTCCAGGAGCTCTACTCGGCCCTGCTCGCCGCGAAGGCCGAAACCTCCAAGCCGTCAATCATCTCGCTGCGCACCGTCATCGGCTACCCGGCACCCAAGAAGCAGAACACCGGCAAGATCCACGGCTCGGCCCTGGGCGCCGAGGAAGTCGCCGCGCTGAAGGAAGTCCTGGGCTTCGACCCCGCCAAGTCCTTCGACGTGGACCAGGAAGTGCTCGAACACGCCCGTGCGGTGGTTGAACGCGGCGCTGCCGAACACAAAGAGTGGGAAGAGTCGTTCAACGCCTGGCAGGCAGCCAACCCGGAAGGGGCAGCACTGCTGCAGCGCATCGAAGCCCGCGAACTTCCCGAGGGCATCGACGACGCCCTGCCGGTGTTCCCCGCAGGCAAGGACGTTTCCACCCGCGCGGCGTCCGGCAAGGTCCTCAATGCGCTGGGCCCGGTCATGCCCGAACTCTGGGGCGGCTCCGCCGACCTCGCCGAGTCCAACAACACCACCATCGAGGGCTCGCCGTCCTTCGTGCCGGCCTCCAAGCAGACCGACGCGTGGTCCGGCAACCCGTACGGCCGGGTGCTGCACTTCGGCATCCGCGAGCACGCTGCCGCGTCGATCGTCAACGGCATCAGCCTGGCAGGAAACACCCGGGCGTTCTCGGGCACCTTCCTGATCTTCAGCGACTACCAGCGGCCCGCCATCCGCCTCGGCGCACTGATGGGTGTGCCGTCCCTGTACGTCTGGACGCACGACTCCATCGGCCTGGGCGAGGACGGCCCCACCCACCAGCCGGTGGAACAGCTGGCCTCACTGCGCGCCATCGTGGGACTGGACGTGGTCCGCCCCGGCGACGCCAACGAGGTTGCTGCCGCCTGGAAAACCATGCTGGAAAACCATGCCAACCCCGCAGGCATCGTCCTGACCCGCCAGAACATCCCCACGTGGGAACGCGGTGCGGGCGACGCCGACGGCGACACCTTCGGTTCCACCGCCGGGGTTGCGAAGGGCGGCTACGTCCTGGCCGAGGCTTCGAAAGACGGCGCCACGGTACCTGCCGACGTGATCCTCATTGCCACCGGTTCCGAGGTCCAGTTGGCCGTCCAGGCACGCGAAGCGCTGCAGGCCGACGGTATCGCCGCCCGCGTCGTCTCCATGCCGTGCGTCGAGTGGTTCAAGAAGCAGGATGCCGCCTACCGCGAATCCGTCCTGCCGGCCGCCGTCAAGGCACGCGTCTCGGTTGAAGCCGGACTGGCCTTGGGCTGGCGGGAATTCGTCGGCGACGCCGGCCGTTCCATCAGCCTCGAGCACTACGGCGCTTCCGCCGACTACAAGCGCCTTTTCCAGGAATTCGGCATCACGGCAGAAGCAGTTGCTGCCGCCGCCAAGGACTCCCTCTCCAGCCTCCAGGGCTAAACCTCATCTTTTAGGAGATACAGAAATGACTACTCCCACCCAGCAGCTCTCCGACGCCGGAGTCTCCATCTGGCTCGACGACCTCTCCCGCGGACGCCTGGAAACCGGCACCCTCCGCAAGCTCATTGAAGAGAAGAACGTGGTTGGCGTGACCACCAACCCGTCCATCTTCCACGCAGCCATCACCTCCGGCACGGACTACGACGCCATCATTGCCGGCAAGGCAGCAGAGGGCGCCAGCGTGGAAGACACGATCTTCGAGATCACCACCACCGACGTCGCCGACGCCTGCGACCTCTTCGCCCCGGTGGCCGCAGCCACCAAGGGCGTCGACGGCCGCGTGTCCATCGAAGTCGACCCCCGCCTGGCCTGGGACACCGCAGGCACCATCGCCGAGGCCAAGCACCTCTACCAGCGGGTCAACAAGGACAACGTCCACATCAAGATCCCGGCAACCCTGGAAGGCCTCGAGGCCATCACCGCCACCCTGGCCGAGGGCATCAGCGTCAACGTAACGCTGATCTTCTCCCTGGAGCGTTACCGCGCGGTCATCAACGCCTTCCAGTCCGGCCTGGAGCAGGCCAAGGAGAACGGCCACGACCTCGCGAAGATCCACTCCGTGGCCTCGTTCTTTGTCTCCCGGGTGGACACCGAGATCGACAAGCGCCTGGACAAGATCGGCACCGACGAAGCCAAGGCACTGAAGGGGAAGGCCGGCGTTGCCAACGCCCGCCTTGCCTACCAGGTCTACGAGGAACTCTTCTCGACTGAGCGGTGGGCACTGCTCGCCGGGGCCGGGGCACTCCCCCAGCGTCCGCTGTGGGCCTCCACCGGCGTGAAGGACCCGGCGTACCCCGACACCCTCTACGTCACCGAACTTGTCGCTCCCGGCGTCGTCAACACCATGCCGGAGAAGACCCTGGACGCCACCTTCGACCACGGCGTGGTCACCGGTGATACGGTCACCGGCACGTACGCCGAGGCGAACGCCACCCTCGACGCCCTGGAAAAGCTCGGCATCTCCTACAACGATGTCGTCGCCCTGCTCGAAACCGAAGGCCTGGACAAGTTCGTGGCCAGCTGGAAAGAACTGCTGGCCGACGTCGAAGGTGCCCTCGCCTCTGCACGGAAGGCCTCCTAACACACAATGAGCACACTCAGCTTCGACGCCACCGGCGCTGCCCAGCAAGCCCTGGACCAGCACCTTCCCGCCCTGGTAAATGACCGGATCGCCACCCGGATCTTCGCGAAGGACCACACCCTGTGGGGTCCTGATGCGGAGTCGGAGTCGGCCATCCGCCTCGGCTGGGTGGAGGCGGCCACCGTTTCACAATCCTTGGTCAAGGACATCCTGGAACTCCGCGACGCCCTGCGCGCCGAAGGCGTCACCCGGATCGTGCTTTGCGGCATGGGCGGATCCTCGCTGGCCCCCGAGGTTATCGCAGGCACGGCCGGCGTCGAGCTGACGGTGCTGGACAGCACGGACCCCGACCAGGTCCGTGCTGCCCTTGAAGACCGGCTGGCCGAGACCGCAATCGTGGTCTCCTCCAAGTCCGGTTCCACCCTGGAAACCGACTCACAGCGCCGCATCTTCGAGCAGGCCTTCACCGAGGCCGGCCTGGACGCCAAGAGCCGGATCATCATCGTGACCGATCCCGGTTCCCCGCTGGACAAGTCGTCCCGCGAAACCGGCTACCGCGCGGTGTTCAACGCCGATCCGAACGTCGGCGGACGCTACTCGGCGCTGACGGCGTTCGGACTGGTGCCCTCAGGCCTGGCCGGGGTTGATATCCAGGCCTTCCTGGATGAGGCCGAGGAAGCCGCCGAGGTCCTCAATGACGACGCCCCCGAAAACATCGGCCTCGCCCTGGGCGCCGCCCTCGGCGGTACCAGCCCGCTGCGGAACAAGATCGTCATTGCCGAGGACGGCTCCGGCATCGTAGGCTTCGCCGACTGGGCCGAGCAGCTCATCGCTGAATCGACGGGCAAGCTGGGGACGGGCATCCTGCCTGTCGTGGCGGGTCCCAACGCGCCCGAGGTGACCTCCGGCGCGCCGGACGTCCTGGTGGTGCGGCTGGTAGCCGCGGATGCCGACGTCGAACTCGGAGACAACCAGGTGGCCATCGCAGGAGGCCTCGCCACCCAGATGATGGTGTGGGAGTTCGCCACCGCCGTTGCGGGCCGGCTGCTGGGCATCAACCCCTTCGACCAGCCTGACGTGGAAGCCGCCAAGGTGGCTGCCCGGGGGCTGCTGGATGCCCAGCCGGAGCCGACCCCTGCCGCTTTCGTGGACGGTGCCATCGAGGTCCGGGGCGGCGACTGGCTCGGCGGCGCCACCACCGCCGCCGAAGCCGTCAAAGCACTCCTTGGCACGCTCGCTGCCGACAGCTACCTGAGCGTCCAGGCGTACTTCGACCGCCTGGCCTTTTCAGGCCTTGAAGGAATCCGTGACGAGCTCGCCGCGGCTTCCGGCCGGCCGGTGACGTTCGGCTGGGGCCCGCGCTTCCTGCACTCCACCGGGCAGTTCCACAAGGGCGGCCCCGCGATCGGCGTCTTCCTGCAGGTCACCGCTGCTGCGGCCGAGGACCTCGCGATCCCGGACCGGCCGTTCAGCTTCGGCGAGCTCATTGCCGCCCAGGCTGCAGGCGACGCCCAGGTCCTGGGCCAGCACGGCCGGCCCGTGCTGCGCCTCCACCTCACCGACCGTGCCGCCGGTGTGGCGCAGCTGCAGGACCTTGTCGCAGCGCTGTCCACCCGCGCATCCGCAACCGAGAGCTAAGGCGCAGAAGCAACCATGCCAGAAACTGAATACGGCAGGAAGGGCGCGGGCCGCGGGCGTAATCCGTTGCGCGACCCGCGTGACCGCCGTTTGAACCGGATTGCCGGTCCTTCGTCGCTTGTCCTCTTCGGGGTGACAGGCGACCTTGCCCGGAAGAAGCTCATGCCGGCGGTGTATGACCTCGCCAACCGCGGGTTGTTGCCTCCCAGCTTTGCGCTGGTGGGATTCGCCCGCCGTGAGTGGGACAAGGAGGACTTCGCCGCCGAGGTGAAGGCCTCCGTGCAGGAGCACGCGCGCACACCGTTCGATGAGGCGGTCTGGAACCAGCTGTCCGAGGGCATCCGGTTTGTCCAGGGCGAGTTCGACGACGACGCCGCGTTCGAGCGCCTCGGCGAGACGATCAAGGAGCTCGACGACGTCCGCGGCACCCGCGGGAACCACGCGTTCTACCTGTCGATCCCGCCCAAGGCGTTCGAGCAGGTGTGCCGGCAGCTCTCCAAGCACGGCCTGGCGCAGGCTGACGGGGACAAGTGGCGGCGGGTGGTGATCGAGAAACCGTTCGGCCATGACCTGGAATCGGCGCGGCAGCTTAACGACATTGTCGAGTCCGTCTTCCCGCCGGACGCCGTGTTCCGGATCGATCACTACCTGGGCAAGGAGACAGTCCAGAACATCCTGGCACTGCGTTTCGCGAACCAGCTGTTCGAACCGCTGTGGAACGCCAACTACGTGGACCATGTCCAGATCACCATGGCCGAGGACATCGGCACCGGTGGCCGGGCCGGGTATTACGACGGCGTGGGTGCGGCCCGCGACGTCATCCAGAACCACCTCCTCCAGTTGCTGGCACTGACGGCTATGGAGGAACCGATCTCCTTCAACGCCGATGACCTGCGGGCGGAGAAGGAAAAGGTCCTCGCCGCGGTCAAGCTCCCGGACGATCTCTCCACGCACTCCGCGCGCGGCCAGTTCACCGGTGGATGGCAGGGCGGCGAGCAGGTCCAGGGCTATCTGGAAGAGGAAGGCATCCCCGCCGACTCCACCACGGAGACCTATGCGGCGATCCGGGTGGACATCCACACCCGCCGCTGGTCCGGGGTTCCGTTCTACCTGCGTGCGGGCAAGCGCCTGGGCCGCCGCGTCACCGAGATTGCCGTGGTCTTCAAACGAGCCCCGAATTTGCTCTTCCGCGACCATGGCGAGGACGACTTCGGGCAGAACGCCGTGGTGATCCGGGTCCAGCCCGACGAGGGCGTAACCATCCGGTTCGGTTCCAAGGTCCCCGGCACCCAGATGGAAGTCCGTGACGTGACCATGGACTTCGGCTACGGGCACTCGTTCACCGAATCGAGCCCCGAAGCGTACGAGCGGCTGATCCTGGACGTTCTGCTTGGTGAGCCGCCGTTGTTCCCGCGCCATCAGGAAGTGGAGCTGTCCTGGAAGATCCTGGACCCGTTCGAGGAATACTGGGCCACCCTGGCCGAACAGCCCGAACCCTATGCCCCCGGCTCCTGGGGCCCGGCCAGCGCCGATGAGCTGCTGGCCCGCGACGGACGAACCTGGAGAAGGCCATGATCGTAAACCTGCCCGATACCACCACCTCGAAGGTATCCAAGAAGCTCATGTCCCTGCGCGAGCAGGGCGGGGTGATCGCCCTGGGTCGGGTCCTCACCCTCGTGGTGGTGACCAAGTCCGGGCTTGAGGAAGAAGCCATTGAGGCCGCAAATGACGCCAGCCGGGAACACCCCTGCCGGATCATCGTCCTGGCCGACGCCGGAAAGGACGCCGAGGACCGGCTCGACGCGCAGATCCGCGTGGGCGGGGATGCCGGCGCATCCGAGGTCATCGTGCTCCGCGGCTATGGCCAGCTCGCGCACGAGTCCGAATCCCTGGTGGCCGCCCTGCTGCTCCCGGACGCCCCGATCGTGGCCTGGTGGCCGCACGGGGCACCCGAGAACGCGTGCGAGACTTCCATCGGCGCGATCGCGCACCGCAGGATCACAGACTCTGCCAACGAACCGGACCCGCAGGCGGCACTGGAACGGATCCACCACACCTACAAAGCCGGTGACACCGACCTCGCCTGGACCCGGCTGACCAACTGGCGGATCCAGCTGGCCGCGGCACTGGACGAAGTCGATTCCTCCCCCGTCACCGCGGTCGCGGTCGAAGGCGCCTCGGACTCACCGTCCACCATCCTGCTCGCGGCGTGGCTCACGCTGACCCTGGACGCACCCGTGACCATCGTCGCGGACCCGGCCGGGACAGGGATCCGCCGCGTCCGCCTCAGCCGGCCCGGCGGCGACGTGCAGCTCTTCCGCCCCGGACTCTCGGTCGCAGAACTCACCCAGCCCGGCCAACCCGCCCAACGGATCACCCTCCCCCGACGCAGCCTCCGCGACTGCCTGGCCGAGGAGCTCCGCCGGCTTGACCCGGACGAAGTGTTTGGCGAAGTGATTACTATTGGACTGCCACGTACCAATCTAAGGAGCGTCCGACCCAGTGAGCGTTGACCCCAGAGTAAGCATCCATCCTGATTCGTCCGTCCTCATGGCCGCCATCGCGGCCCGCCTGATCACCAAGCTCGTTGATGTCCAGGACAAGTACGGCGAAGCCACAGTGGTGCTCACCGGGGGGACCGTGGGGATCGGTACGCTGAAGGCAGTGGCCGATTCCCCGGCGGCTCCCGCCGTCGATTGGTCCAAGGTCAACTTTTGGTGGGGTGACGAACGTTTCGTTGGTACCGCGGACCCGGACCGGAACACCAAGCAGGCGTTCGATGCCCTGCTCTCACACATTCCCGTGGACCCGGAACGGGTCCACTCCCCGGGCTCCGCGGACGACTTCGGTACCGCAGAGGAGGCGGCCGAAGACTATGCGCGGCAACTCCGGGAAGCGGCAGCAGCCGAACATGCAGCGGACATGTCCGATGACCGCCCGGATGAGCCGTCAGCGTTGCCGCGCCTTGACGTGGTACTCCTGGGCGTCGGCCCCGACGCCCACATCGCGTCCTTGTTTCCTGAGCAAGCCGGCATCAGGGAAAAGAACCTCACAGTGGTGGGCGTCCGCAACTCGCCCAAGCCCCCGCCGCTGCGCATTTCACTGACTCTGCCAGCCATTAATACGGCGTCAGAAGTCTGGATGGTGGTGGCCGGAGAGGACAAGGCCGGGGCGGTAGGGCTTGCCCTTGCCGGCGCCAACCCGGTCCAGGTACCTGCCGCCGGACCGCGCGGTACGTCCCGTACCCTGTGGCTGATCGACGAGAACGCCGCCTCACGTGTCCCGCAGCAACTCGTCCGAAAAGACGCCGCGGGCGCGTAGCTTTTCCAGCGCTCCGGCCAGGACGTCTTCCGCGTCCCGGTCGGAGCGCCGCTCTTTAACGTATTCCAGGTGGCTTTTGTATCCGTCGTCGAACGGATCAGCCAAGGCGGCCGCCTGGCCGTCACGGGAGGCGGGACCCCCGCAGCGGCGGCAGTCCCAGGTCACGGGAATCTGGTCCTCGGGGAGCTTAAGGAAGACTGGCTGGGTCTCGTGTCCCTTCGCGCACCAGTAGGACACCCGGATGCGAGGGAGGGGCTGGGCGGAAGAATCGGTGGACTGCAGGCTCGATCCGGACCCTGCCGTCACCCCGGCGCGGGTCCCCCGAAAGCCCGATGCTGGATGGACCATGACATCTCCTGCCTCGAAGCGGATGGCCGGTTTCGGCAGCTTAAACGCAACTGTGGCCGCCGGTAAACCGACAGCCACAGTTTAGATGCCCGATCCGGGCAGCGGGAGGGCCTCTGGACCCTAGTCAGCGGGACCCTTAGGAGTCGCCACCGCCGCTGAACCGCATAATCAGGCCGAGGGCAATGATTACCACGCCCCACGTAACGCCCAAGACGATGGTGAAACGGTTGAGGTTTCGTTCGGCTACCCCGGAGGAGCTAAGGCCCGAGCTCATGCCGCCGCCGAACATATCGGAAAGCCCGCCGCCGCGACCCTTGTGCAAGAGGATCAGCAGCGTCAGCAGGAGGCTGGTGATGCCCAGGAGGATCTGCAGGATGACATGAAGAACGTCCACGACGGCCTTTCGGAAGTTGGGATGGCGGGAGTTTGTACTGGCGCCGGACTAGTCCGTGACCAGGTGGCTCTCGAACCTGACAATATTAGCAAACTCGGCAGGATCAAGGCTGGCACCGCCCACCAGGACCCCGTCCACGTCGCGCTCCTGCAGGATGGCGGCGGCGTTGTTGGCCTTGACCGAACCGCCGTACAGCAGGCGGGTCTTGGCGGCAACGTCCGCACCGAAGAGGTTGCCGAGCTCCGCCCGGATCGCAGCGCACATTTCCTGCGCATCCTCGGGGCCCGCGACCTCGCCGGTGCCAATCGCCCAGACGGGCTCGTAGGCGACCACCAGTTCGGCGGCCTGGTTGTTGGTGAGCCCTGCAACTCCGGCGCGGAGCTGCTGGAGCGTGTGTTCCACATGGGTTCCCGCCTGGCGGATTTCCAGGCCCTCCCCGACGCACAGGACCGGAGTGACCCCATGCTTGAAAGCCGCCTTGACCTTGGCGTTCAGGACGTCGTCGGACTCGTTGTGGATGGTACGGCGTTCGCTGTGGCCCACCAGGACGTAGGTGCAGCCAAGCTTGGCGAGGAATTGGCCGGAGATGTCGCCGGTGTAGGCTCCGGAGTCGAACTGGGAAAGGTCCTGGCCGCCGTAGGCCACCTGCAGGTCATCGCCCTGGACCAGAGTCTGGACGCCGCGGAGGTCCGTGAACGGCGGGAAAACGGCAACCTCGACCCGGCTGTAGTCGTGCTTGGCATCGGAGAGGGTCCAGGCCAGCTTCTGCAGGAGGGTGATGCCCTGCACGTGGTCCATGTTCATTTTCCAGTTGCCCGCGATGAAGGGCTTGCGGTCGAAGGCGCCGTTCGTTGACGTAGTCACGTGATCTCCATAAAAGTCTTGATATGTGTGCGGCCGGCAGGCTGCCGCGGGCAACCTGCCGGCCGGAGGACTGTTCAGTCCGATACTGCTGTGGCAGTTGTGCTACCGGTCCAGGACGCTGAGGCCGGGAAGCTCCTTGCCTTCAAGGTATTCCAGGCTTGCACCGCCGCCAGTGGAAATATGGCCGAACTCGTCGTCTGCGAATCCCAGCGTACGCACCGCAGCCGCGGAGTCGCCGCCGCCCACGACGGTGAAACCCCCGGTTTCCGTCAGCGCCTGCGCGATGGCGCGGGTGCCGGCGGAGAACGCCTCGAATTCGAAGACGCCCATGGGACCGTTCCAGAAGACCGTGCGGGCTCCCTTGATGCGCTCCGCGAACGCGGCAGCGGTGTTGGGGCCGATATCCAGGCCGATGCCGTTGGCACCGAAGCTGCTGCCTTCGATGGCCTCCGCCGGCACCGTTTCGTGCGCGGCGTCGGCAGCAAACTTCTCTGCCACCACGACGTCCGTGGGCACGACAAACTCGGTACCCGCATCCGCGGCCCGCTTGAGGTAGTCCTGGACCACGGGGATCTGGTCTTCCTCCAGGAGGCTGGAGCCCACCTTGTGACCGGACGCTGCCAGGAAGGTGAACAGCATGCCGCCGCCCACCAGGATGGTGTCGGCTTTGCCAAGCAGGTTGTCAATGACCGCAAGCTTGTCGGAGACCTTGGAACCGCCGAGCACCACGACGTAGGGACGCTGGGTGTCGGTGGTCAGCTTCCGAAGGACTTCCACCTCCGTACGGACCAGGTCGCCCTGGTATGACGGCAACCGGGTGGCGACGTCATAGACGCTGGCGTGCTTGCGGTGGACGGCGCCGAAGGCATCGTCCACGTAAGCGCCGTTGTCTCCGGTGAGTGCCACGAGTTCGTCGGCGAAGGCGCCGCGTTCGGCGTCGTCCTTGCTGGTCTCCCGGGAGTCGAAGCGGACGTTCTCCAGGACCAGCACTTCGCCGTCCTGCAGGGCGGCAGCAGCCTCCTTGGCGGCACCACCCACGGTGTCAGCTGCCAGGGTGACCTTGAAGTCCGCCAGCTCGGCGAGGCGGTCCACGGCGGGGCGAAGGGAATACTTGTCCTCCGGGGCGCCCTTGGGGCGTCCGAGGTGGGCTGTTACCAGCACGCGGGCACCGGCGTCCGTGAGCTTTGACAGCACTGGAAATGAGGCCTTGATGCGGCCGTCGTCAGTGACTGTAGAGCCGTCGAGCGGCACATTCAGGTCACTTCGAACCAGAATGTACCGCCCGCGGACACCTTCAGCGATCAGTTCGTTGAGGGTGTGAGATGTCATGTGTCTAACCCTAGCCCAGCTTGGATGCCACGAGCTCCGTGAGGTCGACGAGGCGGTTGGAGTAGCCCCATTCGTTGTCGTACCAGGAAACAACCTTGACCTGGTTGCCGATGACCTTGGTCAGGCCGGCGTCGAAGATCGAGGACGCGGGGTCGCCAACGATGTCGGAGGAGACGATGGGCTCGTCCGTGTAGGTCAGGAAGCCCTGCAGTTCCTCGGACTCCGAGGCGCGCTTGAGGGCGGCGTTGACTTCCTCCACGGTGGTCTCGCGGGAGACGGTGACGGTGAGGTCGGTGGCGGAGCCGGTGGGCACGGGGACGCGGATGGCGTAACCGTCCAGCTTGCCCTTGAGCTCGGGGAGGACAAGGCCGATTGCCTTGGCGGCGCCGGTGGAGGTGGGGACCATGTTGATGGCCGCAGCACGCGCACGGCGCAGGTCCTTGTGCGGGCCGTCCTGCAGGTTCTGGTCCGCGGTGTAGGCGTGCACGGTGGTCATGAGTCCACGCTCAATGCCGAATTCGTCGTTGACCACCTTGGCCAGCGGGCCGAGGCAGTTGGTGGTGCAGGAGGCGTTGGAGATGATGTTGTGCGT
Organism: Pseudarthrobacter sp. AG30; assembly: GCF_003116525.1. Taxonomy (NCBI): domain Bacteria; kingdom Bacillati; phylum Actinomycetota; class Actinomycetes; order Micrococcales; family Micrococcaceae; genus Pseudarthrobacter; species Pseudarthrobacter sp. AG30. The sequence continues at coordinate 402,916 of NZ_QEHL01000003.1, forward strand.
GGCGTTGTCGTAGAGCTTGTCGTTGACGCCCATCACAATGGTGATGTCTTCGTCCGAGGCCGGAGCTGAGATCAGGACCTTCTTGGCGCCTGCATCGATGTGCTTCTGGGCGTCTGCTGCCTTGGTGAAGAACCCGGTGGATTCGATCACGATGTCCACGCCCAGTTCGCCCCAGGGGAGCTTGGCGGGATCGCGTTCGGCCAGGACCTTGACGACGTTGCCGTTGACGACGATGTTGCCGTCCTTGACCTCGATGGTCTCCTTCAGGCGTCCGCCGACGGAGTCGTACTTGAACAGGTGGGCCAGGGCTTCGGGGCTGGTGAGGTCGTTGACGGCAACGATCTCCAGGTCCGCGCCTTGTGCAAGTGCTGCGCGGAAGTAGTTGCGGCCAATGCGGCCGAAGCCGTTGATACCAATACGGGTCGTCACTTTTACAGTCTCCTTGGTGCTTTGAGAAGCACTACTAGTTGAGCGGGCGTTCAAGCCAACTAACAGATCCCGCACGCCATTGGGCAGAGATGATTAACACGGAGGGCGACCAGCCTCATTGCTGAAGGCTAACCGCCTTCCGTGACCCATCTTACGTTTAACTGGGTCCGCCCCCGCAAGTGCGGGGGCGGACCATCCACATCCCGGCCGGTTTAAGTCAGAATGTGAAGTTTGTTACGTCGATGTATAACGCAGCTCACTACGGGAGGGTGATGAGTCCCGTGGCGTTGGCGCGTGCAGCCTCGAAGCGCTGGGCGACGTCGGCCCAGTTGACGATGTTCCAGAATGCCTTGACGTAGTCGGCCTTGACGTTGACGTAGTCCAGGTAGAAGGCGTGCTCCCACATGTCCAGCATCAGCAGCGGCGTGGTGCCCAAGGCAACGTTCCCCTGCTGGTCGTACAGCTGCTCGATGACCAGGTTTCCACCGATGGGTTCGTAGGCCAGGAAGCCCCAGCCCGAGCCCTGCAGGCCCAGTGCCGCGGCGCTGAACTGGGCGCGGAACGCATCGAAGGAACCGAACGCGTCGTCGATGGCAGCTGCCAGCTCGCCTTCGGGCTTGTCGCCGCCGTCCGGGGACAGGTTGTTCCAGAAGACCGAGTGGTTGATGTGGCCGCCGGTGTGGAACGCGAGGTCCTTGGAGAGACGGTTGATGTTGGCGAAGTCGCCCTTTTCCCGTGCTTCGGCAAGCTGAGCCAGTGCGTTGTTGGCGCCGGTGACATAGGCTGCGTGGTGCTTGCTGTGGTGCAGCTCCATGATCCGCGCAGAGATGTGCGGCTCAAGGGCGGCGTAGTCGTACTTGAGTTCGGGCAATACGTACTCAGTCACAAAATCCTCCAATATCGTGGACACGCGGTCCGGTTGGTGACTCTCGGATTGTGCATCCGGGCGTCTGGCGCCCGGAATCTTTTTGATTCTATGGGGCGCTTACTCGTCCAGCATTTCCGGCGTCACATTGGCGTCGGTTCCGGGAATGCCCAGGTCAAGGGCGCGTTTGTCCGCCATGGCCAGGAGCCGGCGGATCCGGCCGGCAATCGCGTCCTTGGTCATCACGGGGTCGGCCAGCCGGCCCAGTTCGTCCAGGCTGGCCTGTTTGTGCGCCACGCGCAGTTCCCCGGCGTATTTCAGGTGGTCCGGAACGTCGTCGCCGAGGATCTCCAGGGCCCGGTCCACCCGGGCGCCTGCGGCCACCGCGGCCTGCGCGGAACGGCGCAGGTTGGCGTCGTCGAAGTTGGCGAGCCGGTTGGCCGTGGCACGGACTTCCTTGCGCATGCGGCGTTCTTCCCAGACCATCAACGCGTCGTGGGCGCCCATCCTGGTCAGCAGCGCCGCGATGGTGTCGCCGTCGCGGATGACCACGCGGTCCACTCCCCTGACCTCACGCGCCTTGGCCTGGATGTCCAGGCGGCGGGCCGCCCCGACCAGGGCGAGGGCCGATTCGGGCCCCGGGCAGGTGACCTCCAGCGAGGACGACCGTCCCGGTTCCGTCAGTGAGCCGTGGGCCAGGAACGCCCCGCGCCATACGGCTTCGGCATCGGCCGCCGAGCCGTTGACGACGGCGGACGGCAGCCCCCGCACCGGGCGGCCCCGGCCGTCCAGCAGGCCGGTCTGCCGGGCCAGTGCTTCGCCGTCGCGGACCACACGGACCACGTAGCGGCTGGCGCGGCGCAGTCCACCGGCCGAGACCACGATGATTTCGCTCTGGTGTCCGTAGACTTCGGCGATGGCGGCGCGGAGCCGGCGGGCCGTGGACGCCAGGTCCACTTCCGCTTCGATGACGATCCGGCCGGAGATGATGTGCAGTCCCCCGGCGAACCGGAGCATGGCGGAGACTTCCGCCTTGCGCACTGATGACTTCTTGATGTCCAGACGGGACAGTTCTTCTTTGACTGATGCTGTCAGTGCCATGGCACCTTCCTAACTGTTCCCAAAAATGTCCTGGTACGCCGTGGCCAGCCGCAGTGGCTCGTGGACTGGGCGGCGTCCCGACGCCCCTACTTTACCCAAGACCACCTCCGCTCCAATCATGGCGGCGGCCTTCTCGAACTCCTGCCGGTCGGGTACTGAAGCGGGATCGGCGAGGACCACGTCCACGCTGAACTCCGGAGCGTAGCGCCGGAGGACGTGGAGATGGTCGGCGGCGCTCATGCCCGACGTTTCTTTGGTATCGGTGGCAAGGTTCATGGTCAGGCAGCGCTTGGCCGGCGTGCTGCACAGTGCCTGGCGCATCTCGGGCAGCAGCAGGTGCGGCAGGACCGAGGTGTACCAGGACCCCGGGCCCAGGACCACCCAGTCCGCCAGCTCGATCGCCGTCAGGGCCTCCGTGCAGGCCGGCGCCGATTTCGGCAGGAGCCGCACTTCTTCGAGCGACCCGGCGACGGCGCAGCGCGCTTGCCCGTGGATGGTCTCCAGCCCCGTTCCGCCGCCGGGGGTGGTGACGCGGACGTCGCCTTCGATCGTGAGCGGGACGGTGGACATGGGCAGCACCTGGCCACGGGCGCCCAGCAGCGCACCGGCCCACTTAAGTCCGGCGACGGCGTCGCCCAGCAGTTCCCACAGGGTGACGATCAGCAGGTTGCCCATGGCGTGTTCATCGAGGGAACCGCCCGGGCCTTTGCCGGCGCGGAACCGGTGCTGCATGACGTCGCGCCAGGTGCGGCCCCAGTCGGTGTCGTCGCACAGGGCGGACAGGGCCATGCGGAGGTCGCCGGGCGGGAGCACGCCGTACTCCTCGCGCAGGCGCCCGGACGAGCCGCCGTCGTCCGCCACGGTGACAATTGCGGTGAGCTCGGAGGTGAGCAGGCGCAGGGCCGACAGGGAGGCCGCGAGGCCGTGTCCGCCGCCCAGTGCTACAACGTTGGGGCCCTTGTCCTGGCCGGGCGACGTACCGCCGGCCGGTGGCACCAGGGGCAGGGCGCCGGTGAAAAGGGCCATTATTCGCGGCCCAGATCCCGGTGCGCGGTGGTCACGGTGACGCGCGGGTACTGGGCGAGCTTCTTGGAAAGCTCGACGGCGACCGCGACGGAGCGGTGCTTGCCGCCGGTGCAGCCAACGGCAATCGTGGCGTAGTGCTTGTTTTCCCGCCGGTATCCCTCCAACACGGGCTCCAGCGCGAGGACGTAGCGGTCCACGAAGTTCTTGACCCCTTCTGCCTCAAGCACGTAGTCACTGACGTCCTTGTCCAGGCCGGTCAGGGGGCGCAGCTGGGGCACCCAGTGCGGGTTGGGAATGAACCGCACGTCGGCCACGTAGTTGGCGTCCACCGGGAGGCCGTACTTGAAGCCGAAGCTCATGACGTTCAGGCGCAGGGCCACGGGACCGGTTTCGCTGAACAGCTCCGTAATGGCCGTGGCGAGTCCGTGGACGTTGTAATTGGAGGTATCGAGCACGACGTCGGAGCTGTCGCGCAGCTCCTGCAGCAGCTCGCGTTCCGCGGCGATGCCGTCAAGGATACGGCCCCCGCCCTGGAGCGGGTGGGGGCGGCGGCCCTGTTCGAAGCGCCGGACCAGGACGTTGTCGCTGGCGTCCAGGAACAGCACCCGGAAGGTGACCCCGCTGGCGGCGAGTGCGCCCAGTGCGGACCGGATGTCGGCGAAGAGTCCCTTGCTGCGGACATCGATGACCACCGCGAGCCGGGGAATGGACTGGGGAGCGTGCGAGACGAGTTCGGCCAGGGTGCCGAGCATCTGCGGCGGCAGGTTCTCCACGACATACCAGCCGTGGTCCTCCAACGCGTCGGCGGCGGTGCTCCGCCCGGCGCCGGACATTCCGGTGACCACCAGCAGCTCCGCTTCGAGCGGCTTGACTGTCTCCAGCCCGTCCTGCCCGTCCTCGGATCCCGCCGTCGTGTCTGCCATGAAGTCCGCCCCGTTTCGTTGTTGTGCCAGGGGCCGCCGCAGTGGCGCCGCCCCGTCACTTACCCTAGCTAAGTTTCAATGATTTCGCCGGTGGCCATGTTAATTGCCGGGACGGACACGGCGTCGTCCGTGCCGGTGGCAAAGTGGTTCACGATGGCGCCGGCCAAGGCAGGTCCGATCCCCTTGGCTTCGGAGAGCTCTTCCACGGTGGCGGCCTTGACGCCCTTGACCGAACCGAAATGCGCCAGCAGGGCCTTCCGTTTGGACGCGCCCAGGCCCGGGACGGCGTCAAGCGCGGAGACGGTCATGGCCTTGCCGCGCTTTTGCCGGTGAAAGGTGATGGCAAAGCGGTGGGCCTCGTCACGGATCCGCTGCAGCAAGTACAGGCCTTGGGAAGTTCGGGGCAGGATCACCGGAAAATCGCTGTCCGGCAGCCATACTTCCTCCAGCCGCTTGGCCAGGCCCACCACGTAGACGTCATCGATGCCCAGCTCGGCCAGGGCGCGCGCTGCCGCGTTTACCTGCGGCTGGCCGCCGTCCACCACCACAAGGTTCGGCGGGTAGGCGAATTTGGCCTTGGGCGCCGGCGTGGTGGTGTCCAGCACTGCGTCCCCGGCCACAGGGTCTTTCCCATCCGCGGCAAGGAGGGATTCATCCACCTGTGCGGACTTGTCCTGCAGGTAATGGCGGAAACGCCGGGTCAGGACGTCATGCATGGCCGCCGTGTCGTCGGAGGCGGCAGGCCCGGTGATGGAGAACTTGCGGTAATCGGACTTCTTGGGCAGGCCGTCCTCCACCACCACCATGGAGGCCACCACGTTGGTCCCCTGGACGTGCGAAACGTCGAAGCATTCGATCCGGAGCAGCGGAACGGGCAGGTCAAGGGCTTCCTGCAGTTCCTGGAGTGCCTGCGACCTGACGGTGATGTCACCGGCACGCCGGGTTTTGTGGAGCTTGAGCGCGTGCTCGGCATTTTCTCGCACAGTGGACATCAGCGCCGCCTTGTCTCCGCGCTGCGGGACGCGGATGTCCACTTTGGCCCCGCGGATGCCGCCAAGCCAGGTGGCGAGGTCCTCCGCGTTGCTGGGTGCGACAGGGACCAGGACCTCGCGCGGCAGCCTGCCGTGGGTCTCGCCGTCTTCGCCGTAGACCTGCTGGAGCAGGTGCTCCACGAGGTCCGGGGTGGTGAAGTCCTCCACCTTTTCCACCACCCAGCCGCGTTGCCCGCGGATCCGGCCGCCCCGGACGTGGAACACCTGGACTGCGGCTTCGAGCTCGTCCTCGTGCAGGGCGAAGACGTCGGCGTCGGTGTCTTCGGACAGCACCACGGCGTTGCGTTCGAAGACTTTGCGCAGGGCGGCGATGTCGTCGCGCAGCCGCGCGGCGTGTTCGTAGTCCAGTTTCGCCACGGCGTCGGCCATCTGCTTTTCCAACTTGTTGATGAACCGTTTGGCTTCGCCGCCCATGAAGGCGCAGAAGTCGTCGGCCAGCGCCCTGTGGTCGTCCGGCGAGATCCGGCCCACGCAAGGTGCGGAACATTTGTCGATGTAGCCCAGCAGGCACGGGCGGCCGCTGGCTTCGGCCCGTTTGAAGACGCCGGCACTGCAGCTGCGCACAGGGAAGACGCGCAGCAGGGTGTCCATCGTTTCGCGAATGGCACCGGCGGTGTAGGGGCCGAAGTAGCGGGTACCCTTCCGCTTGTCCCCGCGCATGACCTGGACCCTGGGGTATTTTTCGCCCATGGTGACGGCGAGGTAGGGGTAGGTCTTGTCGTCCCGGAACACGACATTGAACCGGGGCTTGAATTCCTTGATCCAGGTGTACTCAAGCTGCAGCGATTCCAGTTCGCTGCCCACCACGGTCCACTCGACGCTGCTGGCCGCGTGGACCATGGCGTAGGTTTTCGGCAACAGGCCCGCCGGGTTGGCAAAGTATGAGTTCAGGCGGGACCGGAGGCTCTTCGCCTTTCCCACGTAAATCACCCGCCCATGCGGGTCACGGAACCGGTAGACGCCCGGGTTGGTGGGGATTTCACCGGTTTTGGGCCGGTAACTTGCTGGATTTGCCACCTATCAAGTCTACTAAGGCGCGCCGGGCATCTGCGCCAGCACGGCTACTCGGCGGACTTGCTCTGGTTGTAGCTGGTGGAGCGCTCCTGGCCGGTCAGGGCAGCGATCGCGTCCATGATCCGGTCCGTGACCTCACGGCGCGCGGGCAGCGAGTGGTCCGGGCCGGTCTTATCGAAGTACAGCGGCTCCCCCACCTTCATGGTGAAATGCTGTGGCCTGACACCCTTTTCGCCGGCCCGCTGGAGTTTTTCGGTCCCGATCAGGCCCACCGGAATGACCGGTGCCCCGGTGGTCAGCGCGAGCCAGCCGACGCCGGTGCGTCCGCGGTACAGGATGCCGTCGCGGGACCGGGTGCCCTCAGGGTAGATGCCGATGCCGCGGCCGGACTCAAGGATGTCCAGGAGTGTCTTGAGCGCCTGGACGCTGGCTGCCTGTTCGCCGCGCTCCACGGGGATGGAACCCACTGATTCGAAGAAGGCCTTCATGACCTTGCCTTTGACGCCTCCGGTGGTGAAGTACTCGGCCTTGGCGAAGAACGCGACCGGGCGGGGCATCAGCGCCTGGACGATCACACTGTCAAAGAAGGACAGGTGGTTGGGGGCCACGATGAAAGGGCCGTCGGAGGGGACATTGTCCAGGCCGACGACGGTGGGGCGGCAGGTGCCGGAGATGAGGTTCCGCGTCGTCCAGCGGACGGCATCAAACATTTCCATTGTTGCTCACCCCGCTCATGGCCGCGGTGTGGACGGCTTGCAGCCGTTCGATGACTGTGACCAGTTCCTCACCAGTGCTGACGACGGCGACCGACCCGGCCTCTTCAAGTTCGCCGTCTGGCGCGAATCCCCAGGCCACGCCAATACAGTCCAGGCCGTTGGCAATCGCTCCGGAAACGTCCTGTGCCCGGTCCCCCACCATGATGGCGTGTTCGGTATCCAGGTCCCGCAGGGCTGCGGCAATGATCTGGGTCTTGCCCAGCGGAACGCCGTCCACGGCAGCCTCGTCGTCGGCGGACCCGTGGATGCCGTGGAAGAAGCCGTCGATGCCGTGGTGTGCCAGTACGGTGTGCGCAAGGCGCTGCGGCTTCTGGGTGGCCACGGCAACGGGCCGTCCGGCCGCTGCGAAGGATTCGAGGATTTCCTGGATTCCGGGGTACAGCCTGCTCTGGGCGATTCCGGTGGAGACGTAGTGTTCCCGGTAGCGGCGGACCACCTCTTCAAGGCGGTCCGCCGGCACCTTCGCTACGTTGAGCAGTGAGTCGCTCAATTTGGGGCCGATCATCGCATCCAGCAGGTCCTGGGCGGGAACCGGCAGCCCCAGCCCGCGGAGGGCCGATGCAATGCCTTCTGTTATTCCACCGGCCGGGTCGACAAGAGTGCCGTCCAGGTCAAAGATCACGGGCACTGTTGTTGAAGTCACCGGGTTAGTTTCTCACGACAGCGCGAGTGCCTGAAACTCGCATTCCCGTACAGGAATATTTCCGGACAGATTCCTCTGCTGGTCAGCCCAGTATTTCTGCCAGGAACTTCCCCGTATGGCTGGTGCTGGACTTGGCGACCTGCTCCGGCGTTCCCGCCGCGACGATCTGGCCGCCACCCGAACCGCCGTCGGGCCCGAGGTCCACGAGCCAGTCCGCACTCTTGATGACGTCCAGGTTGTGCTCGATGGTGATCACCGTGTTGCCCTTGTCCACCAGCCCTTGGAGGACCATGAGGAGCTTGCGGATGTCCTCAAAGTGCAGCCCCGTGGTGGGCTCGTCCAGGACGTAGATGCTGCGCCCGTTGGACCGCTTCTGCAGCTCGGCCGCGAGTTTGACGCGCTGCGCTTCACCGCCGGACAACGTGGTGGCGGGCTGGCCCAGCCGCACATAGCCCAGTCCGACATCCACCAGGGTGTTCAGGTGGCGGGCGATGGGCGAGAATGCCGCGAAGAACTCGGCGCCCTCCTCGATGGGCATGTTGAGGACGTCAGCGATGGTCTTGCCCTTGTAGTGGACTTCCAGCGTTTCGCGGTTGTAACGGGCACCGTGGCAGACCTCGCAGGGGACGTACACGTCAGGCAGGAAGTTCATTTCGATTTTCAGCGTGCCGTCACCGGAGCATGCTTCGCAGCGGCCGCCCTTGACGTTGAAGGAGAACCGGCCCGGCAGGTAGCCGCGAACCTTGGCTTCGGTGGTCTCCGCGAAGAGCTTGCGGATGTTGTCGAACACTCCTGTGTACGTGGCCGGGTTGGATCGGGGGGTGCGGCCGATGGGGCTCTGGTCCACGTGGACCACTTTGTCCAGGTGCTCGAGGCCCTGGACGGTCTTGTGCCGGCCAGCCACCTGCTTGGCGCCGTTGAGCTTGTTGGCGAGCACCTTGTAGAGGATTTCGTTGACGAGCGTGGACTTACCGGAACCGCTCACGCCGGTCACCGCAGTAAAGAGTCCCAGCGGGAAGGCGGCGTCGACGTTGACGAGATTGTTCTCCCGGGCGCCCACCACTTTGATTTCGCGCTTTTTGTCGTACTTCCGGCGCTTTTTGGGCACGGCGATGGCCTTGCGGCCGGACAGGTAGTCGCCGGTCAGCGATTGCTTGTTTTCCAGCAGCTCCTTGTAGGTTCCGGAGTGCACCACCTGGCCGCCGTGTTCTCCTGCGCCCGGTCCGATGTCCACGATCCAGTCAGCCACGTGGATGGTGTCCTCGTCATGCTCAACCACGATGAGGGTGTTGCCCATGTCGCGGAGCCGGGTGAGGGTTTCGATGAGCCGGCGGTTGTCGCGCTGGTGCAGGCCGATGGAGGGCTCGTCCAGGACGTACAGCACGCCCACCAGGCCGGACCCGATCTGGGTGGCGAGCCTGATGCGCTGTGCTTCGCCGCCGGAGAGGGTGGCTGAGGGGCGCTCGAGGTTAAGGTATTCGAGGCCCACATCCAGCAGGAAGGTAAGCCGCGCCTGGATCTCCTTGAGGACCTGGTGCGCGATCTGCGCTTCACGTCCGGTCAGGACCAGGGTGTTCAGGAACTCCGCACAGTCCCGCATGGGCAGTGCCGCTACTTCGGCGATGGACTTGCCGTTGATGAGGACCGAGAGCGAGGCCGGGTTGAGCCGGGCACCGTTGCAGGAAGGGCATGGGACCTGGCGCATGTATTCTTCGTAGCGGTCGCGGGCCCAGTCGGAATCGGTCTCGCCATGCTTGCGGTGGACGTACTGGATGGCACCCTCGAAGCCGGTGCTGTATTTGCGTTCCCGGCCGAACCGGTTCCGGTACTGCACCACCACCTTGTGGTCCTTGCCGTGCAGGATGGTCTGGCGGACGTCCTTGCCGAGCTTCTCCCACGGCGTGGCCATGGAGAAGCCCACTTCCTTGGCGAGGCCTTCCAGGAGACGGTTCCAGTATTCGGTGGTGGCGGTTCCCAGGGACCATGGCGCGATGGCGCCTTCGGAGAGCGAGAGTTCCGGGTTGGGAACGATCAGTTCCTCGTCCACCTCCAGCCGGGTACCGATGCCGCTGCAGGCCGCGCAGGCACCGAAGGGGTTGTTGAAGGAGAACGAGCGGGGCTCGATCTCGTCGATGGCCAGCGGGTGCTCGTTGGGGCAGGCGAGGTTCTCGGAGAAAGCCCGGATCCGTCCGGGATCGTCGGCGTCAAGATCCACGAACTCGGCCAGGACGCGGCCTTCCGCCAGCCCCAGGGCCGTCTCGATGGAGTCGGTGAGCCGCTGGCTGATGCCTTCCTTGACCACGAGGCGGTCCACCACTACCTCGATGGTGTGCTTGAACTGCTTGCCCAGCTTGGGCGGATCGCTCAACTGGACCAGGTTGCCGTCCACCCGCGCACGGGAGTAGCCCTTGGCGCTGAGCTCTTTGAAAAGGTCAACGAACTCGCCCTTGCGGCCGCGCACCACCGGCGCCAGGACCTGGAATCGGGTTCCGTCTGCGAGTTCCAGGAGCTGGTCCACAATCTGCTGCGGCGTCTGCTTGGATACCGGCTCACCGCATACGGGGCAGTGCGGCCTGCCGACACGTGCCCACAACAGGCGCATGTAGTCGTAGATTTCGGTGATGGTGCCCACGGTGGACCGCGGGTTCTTGCTGGTGGACTTCTGGTCGATGGAGACCGCCGGAGACAGCCCTTCGATGAAGTCGACATCGGGTTTGTCCACCTGGCCCAGGAACTGGCGCGCGTAGGCGGAGAGCGATTCGACGTAGCGGCGCTGGCCTTCGGCAAAGATGGTGTCGAACGCCAGGGACGACTTTCCGGATCCGGAGAGGCCTGTGAAGACAATCATGGCGTCACGGGGCAGGTCCAGGTCCACGTTGCGCAGGTTGTGCTCCCGCGCGCCCTTCACGACGAGCCTGGAGAGGTCCGGGCGCTGCGGGACGGCAGCGGGGGCGGCGGTGAAGGAGGAGGCGGGGGCAGAGGTTTCTTCAGCTACGGCTTTAGGCACCCCATAATGCTAATCGAAAACTTCTTCGAACATGCGCGGTTCCGCCCTCAGGGAACATCGTAGGCGGCCGCCAGCAGCTTGACGGCCTCCGCGAAGCTGGCCCCCTGCGCCTTGGCCACGTCCGCGTACGCCGCCGCGGCGGCGGCCAAGCCGCCGAGCCTCTCATCCCGCGCCGAAACCACCGTGCCATTCCGCCCGCGGGTGGCTACAATCCCCGCGGCTTCGAGCTCCTTGTAAGCCCTGGCCACGGTGTGCGGGGCGACGTCGAGCTTTTCCGCCAGGGCACGCACGGCCGGGAGCCTGGTGCCCGGGGCAAGCGCGCCGTTGTCAGCAAGGTGGATGACCTGCAGCCGCAGTTGCTCGAACAGCGCCACGGTGCTGGCGGGATTCGGCCGCCAGGCGCCGGGGAAGTCCGCCGGGGCGCTCACAGGCCACCCTCCAGGACACCGGCGCGGCCGTCACGGGCGGCGAACTGTGCGTTGTAGAGCGCGGCGTAGTAGCTGTTGGCGGCCAGGAGGCTCTCGTGCGTTCCCTGCTCAACGATGCGTCCATGGTCCATGACCAGAATTAGATCAGCGTTCCGGACCGTGGACAAACGGTGGGCGATGATGAAACTGGTCCGGCCGTTCCGGAGCCGTTGCATCGCCTGGCGGATCAGGAGCTCGGTCCTGGAATCCACCGAGCTGGTGGCCTCGTCCAGGACCAGCACCGAGCGTCCGGCCAGCTGCGCCCTGGCTATCGTGATGAGCTGCCGCTGTCCTTGGCTGAGGGGCTCGCCGCCGTTTTCCAGTACGGTGCCGTAGCCGTGGGGCAGGGACCGGATGAAACGGTCGGCATGGGTGGCCTCCGCGGCGGCGACGACGGCGTGGTCCGAAGCCTCCGGAAGGCCATAGGCGATATTTTCCCGGATGGTCCCGGCGAACAGCCAGGCATCCTGCGGAACCACGCCGAACCGGGAGCGCAGCTGGTCGCGGGGAACGGAGGAGATGTCCTGCCCGCCAATGGAGATCCGGCCCGAGGAAGGCTCGAGGAAACGCATCAGCAGGTTCACCACGGTGCTCTTGCCGGCACCGGTGTGTCCCACGATGGCCACCGCCTGCCCCGGATCAACCGTGAAGGTGAGGTCGCGGACCGCGGGAACCGAACCAGGATAGCGGTACGTGACATCATCGAAAACGATGCGGCCGGCAACCGGCCCGGCCGGTGCCGTGCCGGCCGGTTCCGGGGCGTCCTCCACCGCGTCCAGGAGTGCGAAGACTCTTCCAGCCGACGCCGCACAGGACTGCATGACGCTGAGCAGGCCGCCAATCTGCCCCACGGGCTGGGTGAACAGCCGGCTGAACTGGATGAACGCCTGGACCCCGCCAATGGTCATGGACCCGGACAGGATCTGCAGGGCTCCCACGACCGCCACCGCAATGTAGTTGAGGTTGGACATCAGGACCATCAGCGGCTGGACCACGCCCGCGGAAAACTGGGCCTTGCGGCCGGCCCGGGCCAGCCGTGCGTTGCTCTGGCCGAACACTCCCGCGGCCTGCTCCTGCCAGCCAAAGGCCTTGACCACCTCGTGGCCGCTGATGAATTCCTCCACGTGCGCGTTGAGCTCGCCGGTCTCCTTCCATTGGCTGGCGAAATGCTCCTGCGAGCGGCGCGCCACTAGCACGGTGATCCACGTCGAGACCGGGACGGTGGCAACGGCAATGGCGGCGAGCAGCGGCGAGATCCACAGCATCATGGCCAGCGAGCCGCACAGCATGAGGACGGAGACGATCAGTTGCGTCAAGACCTGGTTCAGGGCCTGGGCAATGTTGTCGATGTCGTTCGTGGCGCGGCTGAGGACGTCGCCCCGGGACCGCTCCCGGAAGTATGTGGACGGCAGGCGGTGCAGCTTGTCCTCCACCGAGGCGCGGAGCCTGAACATCAGGCCCTGGACGGCACGGGCCGTCAGCGCCCCCTGGATCCAGTTGAACAGTGAGGCGAGCACGTACATGCCGGCTACAACAGCGAGCAGGGTGCCGAGGCGCTGGTCCAGGCTGCCTTGGGCGACGCCGTCCACCACCAGGTCCGTGGCGTCACCAAGATACTTGGGAGCGGCAACGTTGAGGCCGGCGAAGGCGCACGTGGCGCCGACGGCGCCCAGGACCCGCAGCCGGAAAGGGCGGAGGAGGCCAAGGAGCCTCGCCGCGGTGGGCCGGAAGGAGTGGGCAGCAGCCACGGCTTCGCCGGCCGCCGTCACAGGGGGCCGTCCAGCGCGAGCTGGGACTCGGCGATTTCCCGGTAGGTGGCCGAGTCCTGCAACAGCTCCGTGTGCGTTCCCTGGGCGGCGAGCCGGCCGTCGTCGAGCACCAGGATGAGGTCCGCGTCCTCGACGGCGGACAGGCGTTCAGCAACCACGACCACCGTGGCGGCCGCCAAAACCTGGTCCAGTGCCAGCCTTAGCAAGGTGTCGGTGCGGTAGTCGAGGGCGGAGAAGCTGTCGTCGAAAAGGTAGAGGGGCGCCTGGCGCAACAGTGCCCGGGCAATGCACAGCCTCTGGCGCTGCCCGCCCGACAGGCTTGCGCCGCCCTGCCCCACCGGCGTGGCAAGACCCAACGGGAGGTCGCGCATGAACCGCATGGTCTGCGCCGTCTCCAGGGCCGCCCACAGTTCCTCGTCGGTGGCCTCCGGCGCACCCAGCCGCAGGTTATCCGCAATGGTTCCGGTGAAGAGGTGGGAGTGCTGCGGCACGATCCCCATGGCTCCGCGCAAAAGGTCCAGGGGCATGTCCCGGACGTCGCGGCCGCCCACGGTGATGTGGCCTTCCGTGGGGTCGAGGAACCGCGGAATCAGGTTCAGCAGCGTCGACTTCCCGCTTCCCGTTGAGCCGACGATCGCCAAGGTGGTACCCGGTGCTGCGGTAAAGCTGATGTCTGCGAGCACCGGCGCTTCAGCTCCCGGGTAGCAGAAGCCAACCCCATGGAACTGGAGGAGGCCCGGCCCGGGTGCCGGTGCGCCCGCGTCCGTACTCCGGCCGCCCGGCCTGGCTGGTCCATTACCGGCGCCGGGAATCCGGGCCGCCGCGTCGCGGACCGACGGCTCGGTGTCCAGGACAGCCTGGATGCGTTCGGCGCAGGCAGCCGCGCGCGGCGCCGTCATGAGGACGTACATGGCCATCATGATGGCCAGCAGGATCTGCATGATGTAGGCGATGAAGGCGGTGAGGGCGCCGAGGTTCATCAGGCCGTCCTGGATGCGGTGCCCGCCGAACCAGACCACGGCGACCGAACTGATGTTGACCACCAGCATGATCATCGGCAGCATCCCCGCCACCAGCAGCGCAGACTGCAGGTTGTTCGCGGTCAGTCCGGCGTTGGCCCGGGCAAACCGCCGTGCTTCGTAATCCTGGCGGACGAAGGCGCGGATAACATCCACGCCGATGATTTGTTCGCGCAGGATTCCGCCCGAGCGGTCCAGCAGGTCCTGGCCCTCCCGGTAGAGCGGAATCAGGCGGCGCACGATCAGGTACATGATCAGCAGGAGCAGCGGAACGATGACGATCACCACCACGGACAGCGCCACGTCCTGCTGCACGGCCAGGACGATTCCCCCGACGCCCATGGCGGGTCCGGCAAAGAGCATGGTGAAAACCAGGACGGCGAATGCCTGGATTTGCTGGGTGTCGTTGGTGGCACGCGTGGTCAGGCTTTGGGTTCCGAACAGAGCCACGTCCTGTGACGACAACGACTGGATCCGGGCAAAGACTTCCGCCCGCAGCCGGCGCCCGATCCGCATGGCCACCACGGCTCCCAGGTAGCCTGCCCCGATGGCTGACGCCGCCTGTACCACGGCGATGACGGCCATCGCCGCGCCCAGCCTGGATATGGCGGCCGTATCCCCGGCCACAATGCCATCGTCAATGATCGCCGCGTTCACTGTTGGCAGGAGCAGGTTGGCCGCTGCCTGGACCAACTGGAGCAGCACGATGGCCCACACCTGGGCTTGCTGTCCGGCGAGTTGCCGCCTGATAAGACCGACCAGCAAAATACCCCCCGTAGATGCACCCGGTCGAAGCGGGCCGGCGACTCGACCCTAAACCACAGACCACATTGTAAGCCAGATCACTTTTCGCCGCTGTCACGCCTTGTGACCAATGCATCAAACAAGAGTCGTGGCCCGTTTCAGCCGTCCCTGCGTCCGACGGCGAAGATCCTGCGGAACGGAAAGACGGTGCCGTGGGGTCCCCGCGGATAGGCGTCACGCAGCGCTGCGGCGTATTCGGCTTCGAAGCGCTTGGCGTCATCCTCCGCCAACGCGGCCAGGACGGGACGCAGCCCCGTGCCCCGAACCCACTCAAGGACCGGGTCCGGGCCGGGAAGGACCTGCTGGTAGCTGGTTTCCCACACGTCCGCGGCGTACCCGGCGTCGAGCATGATCCCAAGGTAGTCCCCCGGCTCCCCCACGGACTCCCCGCCCCGCAACACCCCGCCAAGCTTGTCGGCCCACGGGGCTGAGGACGCGAGTTCCCGCATCAGTGCGTGCGAGGGAGCGTCGAAATTTCCGGGAACCTGCAGGGCGAACCACGCACCCGGGCCGAGCGCCGCGAGCCATCCCCGCAGCATGTCCTGATGGCCGGGGACCCACTGCAGGGCGGCGTTGCTGACCACGACGTCCGTGTCCGGCGAGGGCGTCCAGTCGGCGATGTCGGCCTGTTCGAACCGCAACGACGGGTGCTCCTGGGCGAGGCGTGCAGCCTTGGCCAGCATTTCCGCGGAGGAGTCCACGCCCACCACGTCGGCCCCGGGCCAGCGGTCGCTGAGCGTCGCCGTCAGGTTGCCCGGCCCGCAGCCCAGGTCAACCACCTTGGCAGGGTGTCCGGCAAGGATCCGGGCGGTGAGGTCGAAGAAGGGCCGGTTCCGGTAATCGCCGAATTGGACGTACTTGACGGGGTCCCATTTCATGAGGTTCTCCAGGTTCTGCTGCGCACACGGCCAGGCCGAGCCTAACCCGGCCATGGGCGGGAGCACGGACACGACGTGGCACTAAGGTGGAAGTCAATGAAACTCCTTGACCAGCTGACCGATCTGTCCGTCCCCAACCAGGCCTCCGCCGTCGACCCGGACGCCCTCTACACCCGGTTCGCGGAGTGGACGGAGAGCCGGGGGCTCGCGCTCTACCCGGCGCAGGATGAGGCAATCATGGAGCTGGCCACCGGGGCGAACGTCATCCTGGCCACGCCCACCGGATCCGGCAAGTCCCTGGTGGCCATCGCAGCGCACTTCCAGGCGATGGCCCAGGGCAGGCGCAGCTATTACACGGCGCCCATCAAGGCCCTCGTATCGGAAAAGTTCTTTGCGCTCTGCGACATCTTCGGCGCGGAGAACGTGGGGATGATTACCGGCGACTCCGGCGTGAACCAGGACGCCCCCATCATTTGCTGCACGGCCGAGATCCTCGCCAACATCGCCCTGCGCGAGGGCTCCGCGGCAGAACTGGGCGCCGTGATCATGGATGAATTCCACTTCTACTCGGACCCGCAGCGCGGCTGGGCCTGGCAGGTGCCGCTGCTGGAGCTTCCGCAGGCACAGTTCCTGCTGATGTCAGCAACGCTGGGGGACGTGACCCGCTTCGAGGAAGGCCTGACGTCCTTGACGGGCCGGCCCACCACCACCGTAAGCTCGGCGGAGCGGCCCATCCCGTTGCACTACTACTACCACCAGAGCCCGGTCCACGAAACGCTGGAAGAGTTGCTGTCCACCAAACAGGCGCCGGTCTATGTGGTGCACTTCAGCCAGCTCGAAGCGATCGACCGCGCCCAGAACCTTATGAGCATCAACGTGTGCACCCGGGAGGAAAAGGACAAGATCGCCGAGCTGATTGCCAACTTCCGGTTCGCCGCCGGGTTCGGGAAGACACTGAACAGGCTGGTGCGCCACGGAATCGGCGTGCACCACGCCGGCATGCTGCCCAAGTACCGCCGGCTGGTGGAGCAGCTGGCTCAAGCGGGGCTGCTGAAGGTTATCTGCGGCACGGACACCCTGGGCGTCGGCATCAACGTCCCCATCAGGACAGTGCTCCTCACCGCCCTCAGCAAGTACGACGGCGTCCGGACACGGCTGCTCAACTCACGCGAGTTCCACCAGATTGCCGGCCGCGCCGGACGGGCAGGCTACGACACCGCCGGGACCGTGGTGGTGCAGGCACCCGAGCACGTCATCGAGAACGTGAAGGCGATGGCGAAGGCCACCGCCAAGTTCGGCGATGACCAGAAGAAGCTGCGCCAGGTGGTGAAGAAGAAGCCGCCTGAAGGTTTCGTCTCGTGGGGCGAGCCGACGTTCAAACGGCTGGTGGAATCCGTGCCGGACCCGCTGACGTCGAGTTTCACCGTCACGCACGCCATGCTGATGAACCTGATGGAGCGGCCCGGGGACCCGTTTGCCGCGGCCAGGCGGCTGCTGACCGAAAACCACGAGCCACGGTCGTCCCAGCTGCGGCTGATGAAGAAGGCGCTGGGGATTTACCGGGAACTCCTGGCCGCCGAGGTGGTGGAACGCATCCCGCCGGAAGAACAGGGACCTGACGGCCGCACCGTGCGGCTGACCGTCCACCTGCAGCCGAACTTCGCCTTGAACCAGCCGCTCTCCCCGTTCGCCCTCGCGGCGCTGGACCTCCTCGACCCGGAGTCGCCGTCGTACGCCCTGGACGCTGTGTCCGTGATTGAGGCGACCTTGGAGAAACCGCGGCAGATCCTCGCCGCGCAGCAGAAGAAGGCCCGCGGCGAAGCGGTGGCCGCCATGAAGGCGGACGGTATCGACTATGACCAGCGGATGGCCATGCTGGACGAGGTCACCTACCCGCAACCTCTTGCGGAGATCCTGGGCGAGGCCTTCGAGGTGTACCGGAAGGCTGCACCGTGGGTGGGCGACTTTGAGCTCGCGCCGAAGTCGGTGGTCCGCGATATGTATGAGCGCGCCATGAATTTCGGCGAATTCGTGCAGTTCTACGGCCTGGCCCGTTCCGAAGGGATCGTGCTGCGCTACCTGGCCGATGCCTTCAAAGCGCTCCGCCAGACCGTGCCCCAGGACATGCTGCGGGAAGACCTTGAGGATCTGACCGCCTGGCTCGGCGAGCTGGTGCGGCAGGTGGATTCCAGCCTCCTGGACGAGTGGGAGGAACTGGCCTCCGGCGCGGCGCCCACGCCGCACGACGCGCCACCGCCTCCCCCGCCGTCGTTGACCTCCAACATCCGCGCGTTCCGGGTGATGGTGCGCAACGAGATGTTCCGCCGCGTGGAACTGTTCGCCGACGAGGACGCCGCCGCGCTGGGTGAACTCGACGCCGGATCCGGGTGGGGTGCCGAGCGCTGGGAAGACGCGCTGGACGACTACTTCGACGAACACGACGACATCGGTACGGGCCCGGACGCCCGCGGGCCGGGCCTGCTCATCATCACCGAGGAGCGCGGCACGTGGAAAGTCCGCCAGATCTTCGACGACCCGGCAGGCAACCACGACTGGGGGATCTCGGCCGAGGTGGACCTGGCCGAGTCGGACGACACCGGGACCGCCGTGGTCAGGGTGACGGACGTGAACCGGCTCTGACGCGGGACCGGCGGTAAGCTCGAGCAATGAGTGTTATCCGCCCCGCCACCCCGCACGACGTTCCCGCCATTCTCCGGATGATCCACGAACTGGCCGATTACGAGAAGGAACCGGACGCCGTCCGGAACACTCCCGAACTGCTGGAGCGGGCCTTGTTCGGCGACAACCCAAGCGTGTTCGCGGCCATGGCTGAGAACACGGCCGGTGAAGTGCAGGGTTTCGCCCTTTGGTTCCTGAACTATTCCACCTGGGAGGGCGTGCACGGGATCTACCTGGAGGACCTCTACGTCAGCCCCGGAGCGCGGGGCGAAGGACACGGCAAGGCGCTGCTGCAGCACTTGGCCGGGATTGCCGTCGAGAACGGCTACGCGCGGGTGGAATGGAGCGTGCTGGACTGGAACGAGCCGTCCATCAACTTCTACCGCCGCGTCGGCGCCGTCCCCATGGACGGATGGTCAACCTTCCGGCTCACCGGCCAGGCACTGGACCGGTTCGGCCGGGCGCAGTCCGGCACCTCCGTCCCCGCAGCCGCGCGTGGCTGAGCGGCACAGCGCGGCACTTGCCGCCAGGCATCGCGTTGGCGCCAGCCACGCCTTCCGGGGTATGCGGACCGTCGAACACTGGTTCACCGTCCCCCTGGACCACTTCGCTCCAGATGATCCTTCCGCCCCGGCGGCTGAGACCATCACCGTTTTCGCCCGCGAATACGTCTCCGCCGCGCACAGCGAGGAGGCGGCGGCCGCGCTGCCCTGGCTCCTCTTCCTTCAGGGCGGTCCTGGCGGCCGCGGCAACAGGTGGGCTTCCCTGGGCGGCTGGGGGAAGGCTGCGGCGGCAGAGTTCCGCATCCTGATGCTGGACCAGCGGGGTACGGGCCTGTCCACCCCCATCGACAGGCATACGCTGCCGGCGCGGGGGGATGCGGCCGCACAGGCTGCCTACCTGGAGCACTTCCGGGCCGATTCGATCGTGGCGGACGCGGAACTGATCCGTGCCGCCCTCGAATCAGCGCCCTGGACCATCTACGGCCAAAGCTACGGCGGCTTTTGCGCCCTGACCTATCTCTCCTTCGCGCCGGAAGGACTCCGCGAAGCACTCATCACCGGTGGCCTGGCGCCGCTCGCCGGCAGCGCCGACGAGGTCTACCGTGCCACGTTCCAGCGCGTCGCCGCCCGGAACGGGGAATACTTCGGCTGGTACCCCGAGGACCGGGAGACGGTGGAACGGATCGCCCGGCACCTGCGGTCCACGACCGAGATCATGCCCGACGGCGCGCCCCTCACCGTGGAGCGGTTCCAGATGGCCGGGTCATTCCTGGGCGGCAACACGCGGGTGGACAGCCTCCACTATCTCCTGGAAGATGCCTTCGTCGCCGCTCCCGGTGGACCCCGCCTGTCCGATGCCTTCCTGGAACAGCTCCAGGCCGTCGTCTCCCGCCGCTCCAACCCGCTGTATGCGCTCATGCACGAATCCATCTATGGCCAGGGGCAGGCGACCAACTGGTCCGCGTGGCGGATGCTGGGTGAAAACCCCTGGTTCAGGCCCGACGCCGAGCCGCTGCTCCTGACCGGCGAGATGGTGTACCCGTGGTACTTCGAGCAGGATCCCGCCTTGCAGCCGCTCCGGGACGTGGCCGAACTGCTGGCAGCCAAGCGGGACTGGAAGCCGCTGTACGATTCGCGGGCGCTGGCTGCCAATACCGTTCCCGTGGCAGCGGCCGTCTACACCGACGACATCTACGTTGACCGGGACCTCTCCCTTCAGACGGCGGCAGCGGTCCGCGGACTGCAGGTGTGGGAGACCGCCGATTTCCATCACGATGGAATCGCCGACGACGGCGAGCGGATCTTTGCCCGCCTGCTGGGGATGGCGCGTTCAGGCGGCCGCTGACCGGCGGCGTGAGGCGCGGGCGAGAATGGCCGCCGCCAGCACCGCGGCACCGATGGCGGCACCGATGAGGTTCAGGCCGAGGTAGCCGGCGGCGCCCAGGACGAGCCCCGACACCGCACCGCCTGCCGCTCCGGCAGCGCCCATCAGCATGTCCGAGACGCCCTGCACCGCGACCCGGGCGTCGCGTCCCACGCTTTCGGCCAGCAGCGTGGACCCGGAGATGGTCGCAGCCGACCAGCCAACGCCCAACAGGACAAGGCCTGCCGCAACAGCGCGGGTGGAAGACTGTCCAAGGCCTGCGACCACCACCGCCGCGACCAACACTGCGAAACCGATCACGATGGTCTCGATCCGGCCGGCCCTGTCCGTCAGCCAGCCCATGACCGGCGACAGGGCGAACATCCCGGCGATGTGCAGCGAGATGGTGAAGCCAATGATCACCAGCACGTCCCCCTCGGCGACGTGCCCTGGGTGGAACGCAGGCCCTTCCACCAGGTGCTGCAGATGCAGCGGCGTCATGGACATCACGCCCACCATCACTGCGTGGGCGGCGACGACGGCTGTCACCGCCAGGACCGCCGTCCGGGAGTCCCTGATGGCATGGAGCCCGCGGATGAGTGAACCGCCGGCACGCCCGGCCGCCACACCGTCCGGGCGTGCCGGGTCATGGTCTTGGGCGGTGTTGGCTCCCGCAGCCGCGAGCTGGCGTGCCAGCAACAGCGGGTCGGGGCGAAGCCCGGCGAACATCAGGCCGGAGGCAATCAGCAATCCCGCCGCGGCGATGACGAATGGTCCGGCCACCGGCGGCAGGCCCAGTGCCGTGCCCACCACCGTGCCGGGCTGGATGAGGTTTGGCCCCGTCACGGCGCCGACGGTCACGGCCCAGACCACCGTCGACAGCGCCCTCCCCCGGTGTTCGGGGGCTGCAAGGTCCACGGCGGCGAACCGTGCCTGCAGGGTGGCCGCAGTGCCGACGCCGATGCCTGCGGCACCCAGGACCAGGAGGATAAAGAGCCCGGACACGACGGCCAGGACCATAAGAAGCGCACCTGCCAAGGCCGCTGAAAGACCCGCCACCTGGCCCGCCCTGCGCCCTCGGTGGTCGGCCAACGACGCCAGCGGAAGTGCGGCTGCCGCGGCCCCCAGCGTCATGACCGTTGCCACGGCCCCCGCCCACGCGCTGGAACCGGACAATTCCACGGCCAGGATGGAACCGATCGACACGGTTGCCCCGGTGCCGATGCCGCCGAAGACCTGGGCTGTCCCCAGGAGCACAACGGTGCGCCGCTGCACCTGGCGCACGCGCTGGTCCGCTGCTGTGCTGGCCATGATCCGAGCATAGTCCTGCGCTGCCGCCTGATGCAGGGGCTTAAACAGGTAATCCCGGCGGGGCCGGGATTACCTGTTGCAGAGGTGCAGCGGACGCCTAGTCGACGTCGCTGTGGCTCTTCCGGGCGTCTTCCTCGAGCCGCGGATCGATCGCCGCCGCCTTGGCCTTGGAGCTCAGCAGGCTGGCCACCACGGCAACGATGATGGTGCCCACGATGACTGCCAACGACACGAAGGTCGGAATCTCGGGTGCCCACTCGATGTGGCGTCCGCCGTTGATGAAGGGCAGTTCGTTGACGTGCATGGCGTGCAGGACGAGCTTGACGCCGATGAACGCCAGGATGAAGGAGAGTGCGTGCTTGAGGTAGATCAGCCGGTTCATCAGGCCGCCGAGGAGGAAGTACAGCTGACGCAACCCCATCAGGGCGAACAGGTTGGCGGTGAAGACGATGAAGGGGCTTTGGGTGAGGCCGAAGATCGCCGGAATGGAGTCCACGGCGAACAGGAGGTCCGTGAGGCCGATGGTGATGAAGACGATCACCATGGGGGTGAACACCTTCTTGCCGTTCACCGTGGTCCGCAGCTTGCCGCCGTCGAACTTCTCCGACATGGGGATGACTTTGCGGATCCTGGCGATCAGGGGGTTCTCGCGGTCTTCTTCCTCTTCGCCTTCGTCCTGGGCCTGCTTCCAGGCCGTCCACAGCAGGAATGCGCCGAAGATGTAGAACACCCAGCTGAACTGTTCAATGACAATGGCGCCGAGCAGGATGAAGATGCCGCGCAGGATGAGCGCGATGATGATCCCCACCATCAGCACTTCCTGCTGGTATTTCCGCGGTACGGAGAACCTGGCCATGATGATGATGAAGACGAACAGGTTGTCGATGCTGAGGCTGTATTCCGTGACCCAGCCCGCGACGAACTGGCTGCCGAACTCGGGGCCGGTAAAGGCGAACATCGCTCCGGCGAAGGCCATGGCCAGTGCGACATAGAAGGCAACCCACAGGCCGGCTTCCTTCATGGAGGGTTCATGGGGCCTGCGGACCACCAGGAGGAGGTCGGTCAGGAGGATCAGGCCAAGGATGACAAATGAGCCAACCTCGAACCATACGGGCAAGTCGAGCACAGGGACAGCCTTTCGCAGGGTACACAAAATGGTGTAAGTCTCTCCGGCCTGCCAGTGCACTTGGTGCTGAAGCGGCGGCCCGCTACGCCCGGCGGGGCAACCATGCCCTGCGTGTTGACGATCGTAGCGCTTTGGGATACTCCCCTACGTGCCTTCAACTCTACCCCAGCAACGCCGTTGGATAACGGTTTCCCGGAACCATTGACCCCCGGCAGACGCTGCTGTCATAATCACATCCAGCGAGAAAGCGGTTTCTCGCCCCATCTGTTAGACCCCTCCAGAAAGTCACGGTCAATGAAGACTTCGCTTCGCACCAGCACGATGGTCAAGTCGCTCGCAGCTGCGGCCACCCTCGCCTTGCTTGCCACCGGCTGTTCTCCCTCCTCGGCCGGCGACAGCGGCGGGAACGTCACGGTCCGCTTCACGTGGTGGGGCAACGACCTCCGCAACAAAGAAACCCAACAGGTGATCGACGCGTTCCAGGCCTCCCACCCCAACATCAAGATCCAGGCCGAGCCCGGAGTGTGGAGCAGCTACTGGGACAAACTGGCCACAACCACCGCCGCCAATGATTCCCCCGACGTGATCCAGATGGACCAGGCCTATATCGCTGAGTATGGCGGCCGGGGCGCCCTCCTGGACCTGTCCAAGCAAAGCAATATCGACACCTCCAAGATCGACCAGGACGCCCTTGACTCGGGCCAGGTCAGCGGTAAGCAGTTTGGCCTCAGCACCGGGCAGAACGCCAAGGCCGTCATGATCAACGCCAAGATGTTCCAGGACTACGGTGTGCCCATCCCGGACGACAAGACCTGGACGTGGGCTGACTACACCAAGACCGCCGCCCAGATCGCAAAGGCCGCTGCCAAGGCGGGCCAAACTAACTACGGCAGCTCCTACTCGCTGACGGACTCCGACCTGAACACGTGGGCGATGCAGCACGGCGAATCGCTCTACTCGGCGGACGGCGGCCTCGGCTTCAAGGAAAGCACCGCCACGTCCTTCTTCCAGAACCTCGTGGACCTGCGCAACGCCGGAGCTGCCCCGCCGGCCAACATTGCCACCGAGGACATCAGCGCCCCGGTGGAACAGACCCTCTTCGCCACCGGCAAGACTGCGATGTCGTGGTGGTGGACCAACCAGGTCAATGCGCTTCAGTCGGCGCTGAAGACCGACGTCAAGATCCTGCGCGCGCCCAGTTCCACAGGCAGCGCGAAGGACAACGGAATGTCCTACAAACCATCCATGTTCTGGTCCGTGTCTTCGCGCAGCAAGCATCCCAAGGAAGCTGCTGAGGTGGTCAACTACATGCTCAACAACCTGGACTCAGCCAAGACCATCCTGACCGAGCGCGGCTTCCCCACGAACTCAGAAGTCCAGGCGGCAATCGACCCACTGCTGACCCCGGCGGACAAGTCCGCGGCGGCATTCCTGAAGGACATCAAGCCTGACCTGCAGAGCGGCCCGCCGGTGCCCCCAACCGGCTCCTCCGGGGTTCAGGCGCTGATCCAGCGGTACTGCACGGACGTCTTGTTCGACCGGAAGTCCCCCGCTGACGCAGCCAAGGGCCTGATGGACGAAGCAAAGGGAATGATCGACTCGGCCAGGAAGTGAAACCCCGGCACCACATGAGTTAACGACGGCGGGCACCTCCCCACGGAGGTGCCCGCCGTTCCATGGGCAGCCCATCCCGTCCTCCGGGCAGGCCTGGAACGAGCCGCCTAGGCGTGGCCGGCGGCCTGCATCTGGCGCAGTTCTTTCTTCAGTTCGCTGACCTCGTCGCGGATCCGCGCCGCCACTTCGAACTGCAGTTCGGCGGCGGCTCCGTGCATCTGTTCGGTAAGCTGCTCGATCAGTCCCACCAGGTCCTCGGCCGGAGCTGCCGCCAAACCATCCGCACGGACCTGGGCCGCACCCTTGGCTCCGGACTTGGCCCGCTTGGCGCCCTTGGCGAGCCGGTTGTTCTTGAGCAGTTCCTCGGTGTCGGCATCTTCCTTGGCCAACTGGTCCGTGATGTCGGCGATCTTCTTGCGCAACGGCTGGGGATCGACGCCATGGTCTTTGTTGTAGGCGACCTGGATGGCGCGGCGGCGGTTGGTTTCGTCGATGGCGAGGGCCATGGAGTCGGTGATCCGGTCCGCGTACATGTGCACCTGGCCCGAGACGTTGCGGGCTGCACGGCCGATGGTCTGGATCAGCGACGTGGACGAACGCAGGAACCCTTCCTTGTCCGCATCCAGGATGCTGACCAGGGACACCTCTGGCAGGTCAAGGCCCTCACGGAGGAGGTTGATGCCCACCAGGACATCGAAGGAGCCCATCCGCAGCTCGCGCAGGAGTTCCACTCGGCGCAGGGTATCGACATCCGAGTGCAGGTACTCCACTTTCACGCCGTGACCCAGCAGGTAGTCTGTGAGGTCCTCCGCCATACGTTTGGTCAGCGTGGTCACCAGGACGCGTTCGTCCTTCTCTACCCGGGTCTTGATCTCACCGAGGAGGTCATCGATCTGTCCCTTGGTGGGCTTGACCACCACTTCGGGATCCACCAGCCCGGTGGGACGGATGATCTGCTGGACGAATCCGTCCGCCTTGCCAAGTTCGTACTTGCCCGGGGTGGCCGAAAGGTAGACGGTCTGGCCCACCCGCTGGAGGAACTCGTCCCATTTCAGCGGCCGGTTGTCCATGGCGGACGGAAGGCGGAAGCCAAAGTCCACGAGGTTCCGCTTACGGGACATGTCGCCCTCGTACATGGCGCCGATCTGCGGAATGGTTACATGGGACTCGTCCACCACCAGCAGGAAGTCGTCCGGGAAGTAGTCCAGGAGGCAGTGCGGGGCGGTCCCCGGTTCCCGGCCGTCGATATGGGCGGAGTAGTTTTCGATGCCGTTGCAGAAGCCCATCTGCTGCATCATTTCGAGGTCGTACGTGGTCCGCATCCGCAGCCGCTGGGCTTCGACGAGCTTGTTTTGGCTTTCCAGCGCCTTCAGCCGGTCCGCGAGTTCATCCTCGATCCGCTTGATGGCCCGCGCCATCCGCTCCGGTCCAGCCACATAGTGCGATGCCGGGAAGACGTACATCTCTTCCTCGTCGCGGATGACCTCACCGGTCAGCGGGTGGAGGGTGTGGATGTTCTCGATTTCGTCGCCGAAGAACTCGATCCGGATGGCCAGTTCCTCATACATCGGAATGATTTCCACGGTGTCCCCGCGGACCCGGAAGGTGCCGCGGTGGAAGTCGACGTCGTTGCGCGCGTACTGCATGGAAACAAACTTGCGCAGGAGGTCGTCCCGGTTCATTTCTGCACCCTTGCGCAGGGTGACCATGCCGGAGATGTATTCCTCCGGGGTTCCCAGGCCGTAGATGCAGGACACGGTGGCCACCACGATCACGTCCCGGCGGGTCAGCAGCGCGTTGGTGGCGGAGTGCCGGAGCCGTTCCACTTCCTCGTTAATGGAGGAATCCTTCTCGATGAAGGTGTCCGTCTGCGCCACATAGGCTTCGGGCTGGTAGTAGTCGTAGTAGGAGACGAAGTACTCCACGGCGTTGTTGGGCAGCAGTTCGCGGAATTCGTTGGCGAGCTGGGCGGCAAGGGTCTTGTTCTGGACCATCACCAGGGTTGGCCGCTGGACCTGCTCAATGAGCCACGCGGTGGTGGCGCTTTTGCCGGTACCGGTGGCGCCGAGGAGCACCACGTCCTTCTCCCCGTTGTTGATGCGTTCGGTCAGCTCCGCGATGGCGGCCGGCTGGTCACCCGCGGGCTTGAATTCGCTGATGACTTCAAAGGGCGCTACAACACGGTTGATCTCCTGCGCAAGGCTCATGGATCTAATTTACAGCCGGGCACCGACAGTGAAGCGTCCAATCCGTTACGGGCGAACAAGCGCCGGGACGGGGCGGCCGTTCACGACGCGTACGACGGCGGCGCCCACCCGGCTGTCCGGGCCCATGCGGACATCGCCGGCCAGGCAACGTCGGTGAACCACGGTTCCTTCGCCTCAGCGTAGGATCCGGTTCCGGCGGAGTCGGAAAAGCGGCGGGCGAGGTCCGCCTTGTGCGCCTGGTAGAGCGCAAGCGCGGAAGGATCGTTCCGCAGCCAGTCCCGGAACATCAGCGCATATCGCCATCCGGCCGAGCCGGCCGGCCGCACATGCACGTTCACCGCCCGGCCTGGATCCGCGTTGGCGTGGAATCGCTTGAGCCATGACGCGGGATCCGGCGCACCGGGTTTCGGCGTGTCCGATTCGATCCCCCGCACCGCCGGGTATCCGGCAGCGGCCAGGAGCGGCGCGATCGCAGCTGCGGCCGCCATGTCAGGCACGGCCACCTGGAGGTCGATGACGTCCTTGGCAGCCAGGCCGGGGACGGCGGTGGAGCCTATGTGGTCCACCGCCAGGATGGCGTCAGGGGCGGCCGCCCTCAGCCGCGCCGCGATCAGCGTGGCCTGCCGGGACCAGTCCCGGCTGTGCGGGGCAAGGACCGGCCCGCCGGTACGCGGGGCCCGGGTCCCGGCGGCGAGGTTGCGGGCGTAAGGCTGCAACCGCTGTTCCCAGAGCCGGTCCACCTGGTCCAGGAGCTGCTCCACGGTGCCGGAGTTGTCCAGGACGACGTCGGCGGCTGCCAGGCGTTGCTCGCGGGTGGCCTGGGCGGCCATCCGTGAACGCGCCGCTTCCGGGGTCATCCCCCGCAGCGCCTGCATGCGCTGCAGCCGGACGTCATCGGGAGCGTCCACCACCACGACAAGGTGGAAGCTGCTCCCCTGCCCGGTCTCGACCAGCAGGGGAATGTCCTGGACCACGACGGCGTCATCCGGTGCCGCTGCCGTCAGCTCGGCCGCGCGGGCCCGCACCAGGGGGTGGACGATGGCGTTCAGGGCCGCCAGGCGCTCCGGCTGGCCGAACACCGCTTCGCCGAGGCGCGCGCGGTCAAGCCGTCCGTCGCCGTCGAGCATGTCCGCGCCGAACCCGGCAGCGATCTGTTCCAGGCCTTGGGTCCCGGGCTCCACCACTTCCCGGGCCAGTGCATCCGCATCCACCAGGATCGCGCCGTGCTCCTTCAGCCGGGCCGCCACCACCGATTTTCCTGAGGCGATTCCGCCCGTCAAGCCGATTTTCAACACCCTCCCACCCTACTGAACCGCGTGTGAAGCCGGCGTCCGTGGCGTCACGGAATGTCCACCGAACCCCGAAAGCGCCGGTTCCCGCCGCCGCTAGACTGGGCCGGGTGCAAGCGCAAGACAGCAGGACCACTACTTACACCACGTTGGCGGCCGGCCATGACGTCCGGCACGAGCTGGAGATCAAGCGGTCCAGGTTCATCACCGTCCTCCGCAGGGCCGGAACGGAGGAGGACGCCCGGGAACTGGCTGCCGGGCTTCGCCGCGAGTTCCACGATGCCCGGCACCACTGCTCCGCGTTCGTCATCGGCCCGGACCGCAGCATCCAGCGCTCCAGCGACGACGGCGAGCCCGCGGGCACCGCAGGGATCCCCATGCTCGAAGCGCTGGTGAAAAGGGAAACGGCACCCGGGGTGGCCGACCTCAGCGACGTCAGTGCCGTCGTCGTGCGCTATTTCGGCGGAGTGCTGCTGGGCGCGGGCGGCCTGGTCCGCGCCTACTCGGAATCTGTCTCCGCGGCACTGGAACAGGCACCCCTGATCCGGCGCAGCAGGCTGCGGATCTGCTGGACGGCGGTGCCGCACGCCGGGGCCGGCCGGCTGGAGAACGACCTGCGCGCCGCCGGCCTGGTAATGGCGGAAACGTCCTACCAGGACCGCCTCACGGTCCTGCGCATCGCCGTACCCGACCATGCCGATGCCATTGCGGCAGCAACTGAACGGATCCAGCAGCTCACCGCAGGCTCCGCTGCGCTGACTCCCGAAGGAACGGAGTGGGTTGATGAACGCCTTGCCTGAGGTCACCATCGTGGATGTGGACCGGGCTGTCGCGGACCAGCTGCTCGAACTGGCCAAACGTGATGCCTCCCCTGACGAAGTGGCTCCCCCGCTCGGCGGCCCCGGCTGGAACCTTGAGCGCACCGCCTGGTTCTTCAGCTACCACCACGCGGCAGCCGCCGGCCTTGACGGCCCCGCGGCGGAGAAATCCTGGGCCGTGTTCAGTGGCGGTGACATAGCCGGTTCCGTCCGGCTCAAACGGGAAGCCCACACCGATGTGCTTTCGGCCGAAACCGGCATCTGGCTGGGACGGAGCTTTCGCTCCCGCGGGGTCGCCCGCGCCGCCCTGGGGCTGGTCCTTGAGGAGGCCCGCATGGCGGGCCTGCACCGCGTCACTGCCCGCACTTTGGCCGGTAACCTCAAAGCCCAGCGGCTCCTCGAGGCGGCCGGCGCCGTTCTGACGCCCGACGACGATGGAACGGTCCACGCCGTCGTCCACCTGTGAGGGCGGGAGGCGCTGTCGCCGCAGCAGCGCCCGGGACCCGCAGCAACGAGAACAGGCCCCCTGCCAGAGGCAGGGGGCCTGTTCGCGTTGGTGCCGGGATGAACCCGGCACCGGTGGCAACTAGTTGCCGGTCAGCTTCTCGCGGAGAGCAGCAAGTGCCTCGTCCGAGGCCAGGGTGCCGGCACCGGTGTCGGTGGCAGCAGGCTCGGAGGAGTAGCTGGTAGCGCCGGAATCGCTGTCACCGGACGTTGCAGCTGCAGCGTCGTCGGCAGCGTGCTGGGCAACCTGCTTCTTGTGTGCTTCCCAGCGGGTCTGGGCGTCAGCGTACTGCTGTTCCCAGGCGGCGCGCTGGTTCTCGTAGCCCTCGAGCCATTCGTTGGACTCGGGGTCGAAGCCCTCGGGGTACTTGTAGTTGCCCTCTTCGTCGTACTCTGCGGCCATGCCGTACAGGGCGGGATCGAATTCGGTGCTGTCGGCGTCGACGCCCTCATTGGCCTGCTTGAGGGACAGCGAGATGCGGCGGCGCTCGAGGTCGATGTCGATGACCTTGACGAACAGTTCGTCGCCAACGGAGACAACCTGCTCGGCCAGCTCAACGTGGCGCACGGCGAGCTCGGAGATGTGGACCAGGCCTTCGATGCCGTCTTCGACGCGGACGAACGCACCGAACGGAACCAGCTTGGTGACCTTACCCGGGACAACCTGGCCCAGGGCGTGGGTACGGGCGAAGGTCTGCCACGGATCTTCCTGCGTAGCCTTGAGCGACAGGGAGACACGCTCGCGGTCCAGGTCCACCTCGAGAACCTCGACGGTGACTTCCTGGCCAACCTCGACAACCTCGGACGGGTGGTCGATGTGCTTCCAGGACAGCTCGGAAACGTGAACCAGGCCGTCGACGCCGCCCAGGTCCACGAAGGCACCGAAGTTGACGATGGAGGACACGACGCCGGGACGGACCTGGCCCTTTTCGAGCTTGTTGAGGAAGGTGGAGCGGACCTCGGACTGGGTCTGCTCGAGCCATGCACGGCGGGACAGCACAACGTTGTTGCGGTTCTTGTCCAGCTCGATGATCTTGGCTTCGATCTGCTGACCGATGTACGGAGCCAGGTCGCGCACGCGGCGCATTTCGACCAGGGATGCGGGCAGGAAGCCGCGCAGGCCGATGTCGAGGATAAGACCACCCTTGACGACCTCGATGACGGTACCGGTGACGACGCCGTCTTCTTCCTTGACCTTCTCGATGTCGCCCCAGGCACGCTCGTACTGAGCGCGCTTCTTGGAGAGGATCAGGCGGCCTTCTTTGTCTTCCTTGGTGAGCACCAGGGCTTCGACCTGATCGCCAACGGAGACGACGTCTCCGGGATCAACGTCGTGCTTGATGGACAGCTCGCGGGAGGGGATGACACCTTCGGTCTTGTAACCGATGTCGAGCAGGACTTCATCGCGGTCGACCTTGACGACGGTACCTTCGACGAGGTCTCCGTCGTTGAAGTACTTGATGGTGGCGTCGACTGCTGCGAGGAAGTCCTCAGCGGTACCGATGTCGTTAATTGCGACTACGGGGGTACCGGGCTTCTCGGTGGAGGTGATGGTCATGTAGTAGGGGCTCCGTTGTGGATAGTTAGTCGGTCAGGCAAACCGGCGCGCCCGCGTTATGGAACGCAGGCGCGATTCACGGTGAATCCGACGGATCCTCCGGGTCATCCTGATTTTGTGGATTACTTTCAATGCGGCCTGGGACCGCAAGGACGTGCACGTGGTACACGCCCGTTTATTCTAGTCGGTGCCGGCAACGCGGGTCAAAGCGGCCGGGACCGGGGACGGGGACTCAGAAGTGGGTCAGGCAGTGCGTCGCCCGTTCCACCGCAAACATCTGCCGGGCCTCGAGGGCGGCGCCCGGCCGTGGCTCGCCGATGGCGCCGGCAGCCTTCAGGGTCACCGGGCACACAGCACCGAGGAAGATCGAGGACAGCGCGGAGACGCCCAGTTCGAGGTCGGCGGCGGTGCCTTCGGGCAGGCGTTCAACGCCGGCCTGGCCGCCCTCCACGGTCAGCGCAAAAATCCCCGGCGTGAGGCCGAGCGGATCATCGACTTTGAGGACCAGCCGGCCATCGGCCGGGTAGTGGCGCGCAGCGAGGGCTTGTGGAACGTCGAGGATCCTGAGCCAGAGCATGTCGCGGCTGTCCGAGGCGTCGATGCAGCGCGGGTCAGCCAGGGCCCAGGCAAGGGGATCATCCACCGGCGCCTCGTTCCAGGTGACCCGCTCCACGAGGTCGATGGCGGCCAGGTACTGCCAGAGTTCGAGGTAGGCATGGTCGGTGGCGGCGACAAGGTCCACCACTTCCACCGTGTAGGGGGTGGTGTCCCAGCCAAGGAACTTGTAGGAGACATAGCCGTCAATGGTTGCGTCCGGGCCGTAGTGCAGCGCCACCTTGATGGCGGGATCTTCCTTGCCGTCGCGTCCCAGCGACCCGGAGGCCAGGTGCCGGTACCATTCCTGCCGGCCGAGGGACCCTGGCGTGTGCCGGTGGACGCGTTCGAACACGGCGGGGGCCACGTCCAACAGGGTTTTGGGGTCCGCCACTTCCACGGCGCCCGTGGCCGCGTGCCGCAGGGCAAACCGGGCCGTGGTGTCCACTTTCACGGTGCGCTCAAGGCTTGCCACGCCGTAGCCGAACCTGCCGTAGATACTGCCCTCCGAGGCCGTCAGCGCTGCCATGGCGATGCCGTCGTCCTTGGCGGCCTGGAGGTCTTCGGTCATCATGCGGCGCAGGAGGCCGCGCCGGCGGTGCGATGTACGGACGGTCACGGCCGTAACCATCTGCGTTTCCAGCATGCGGCCGAAGCCAATGTTCAGGGTTTTGCGGAAGGTCCCGAAGGTGGCAACGGGTACCTCGGCAGGCAGCGAGGAGGGGGCCACGGGACCGGTCTGGTAAACCCCGGTGAAGATCCGGCCGTCGACCTCATAGGTGGCAAGGGACCGCTCCCGGTGCTCGGGGGTGCGGGTGGAGTCGTGGAAACCGAACCCGACGGCCTTGGCCCAGGTTTCGGCCTCCGCGTACCCTTCGTTGCCTTTGGACACGGCGGGAAAGCGCCGGATTTCATAGTTTCCGCTCAGATCACCCATTTACCCGAGCCTAGCCAATGAATCCGGCGCTTGACCAGCACAAACACGCCGGCCGTCTGATGGGCCGGCAGGAAGCCTAGTGGCCGGCGTCGTACCAGCTGGGGCCGACGCCGATCTGCACTTCCAGGGGCACGCTGAGGTCGGCGGCGGCTGCCATCTGCTCGGTGACCAGCTTTTCCACGGCGGCCCGCTCCCCCGCCGCCACCTCGAGGACAAGTTCGTCATGGACTTGGAGCAGCATCCTGGACTTCAGCCCCTGGGCCTTGAGCTCGTCATGAACACCGAGCATGGCGCGCTTGATGATGTCCGCAGCGGAGCCTTGGATGGGGCTGTTCAGGGCAATGCGTTCGGCGTTTTCGCGCAGCTGGCGATCCGTGCTGGTGAGATCGGGGAGGTAGCGGCGGCGGCCTTCGATGGTGGCCGTGTAACCATCCACCCGGGCCTGGTCCACCACGCCCCGCAGGTAGTCGCGGACGGCGCCGAAGCGGTCGAAGTAGTCCTTCATCAGGGTACGGGCCTCGTCCACGGAGATCTCCAGCTGCTTGGACAGGCCGAAGGAGGTCAGCCCGTAGGCCAGCCCGTAGGACATGGCCTTGACCTTGGAGCGCATGGCGCTGGTGACCTGGTCCGTGGGCACGTGGAAGATGTTCGAGCCGACGAAGCGGTGCAGGTCCTCGCCGTCCTTGTAAGCCTGGATCAGCCCTTCGTCGCCGGACAGGTGCGCCATGATGCGCATTTCGATCTGCGAGTAGTCCGCGGACAGCAGGCATTCGTAGCCGTCGCTGACCACGAAGATGCCGCGCACGCGGCGGCCTTCCTCGCTGCGGATGGGGATGTTCTGCAGGTTGGGGTTGTTCGAGGAGATGCGGCCGGTTGCCGCGACGTTCTGGGCGTAGGTGGTGTGGATGCGGCCGTCCTCTGCCACCGATTTCTTCAGCGACTCGAGCATTTGGCGCAGCTTGGCGGCCTCGCGGTGGGCCATGAGCTGGACCAGGAACTCGTGCCCGGTTTTTTCCAGGAGGTTCTTCAGCGATGCCGCGTCCGTGGTGTAACCGGACTTGATCTTCTTGGTCTTGGGCAGCTGCAGTTCGTCGAACAGTACCGTCTGGAGTTGCTTGGGCGAGCCCAGGTTGACCTCGTGCCCGATGGCGGCAAACGCCTGTTCCTGGGCCTGGTCGATCACCCGCGCCAAATCGGCGAGCTGTTCGTCCATTTTGTCCATGTCGATCGCGATGCCGGCGAGTTCCATGTCCGCGAGGACGCGGCCCACCGGCAGCTCAAGGGTGGACAGCAGGTCTTCGGCCTTGCGCTCCTTGAGTTCATCCTCGAAGAAGCGGCTGAGGGCGAGGACGACGGCGCCGGCCTGGACCAGGGCATCGGCGGCGGCGGTGTCCTCGCCGTCGAACGACAGCTCCAATTGCCCGGCCTTGGCCGTGGCAGCGGGGATTCCCACGTTGAGGTGGTGCTGGGCCAGTTCGGCGAGCTCGTAGGTGCGCCGGTCCGGCTCGATCAGGTAGCCGGAAATGGAGGTGTCGTCCACCACGCCCTCCAGCTTGAGGCCACGGGCGGAGAGTGCCTTCAGCGCGGCTTTGAAGCCGTGTATCACCTTGGCCGCCTCCCGGTCCCGGAGCCACCCGGCCAGGACATTCTCTGTCTCCGCGTCCTGGCCGGCGAGGTCGATGTAGACGGCGGCGTCACCACGGACGATCGCCAGCGCCGCGGCGTCCTCGCCGATCCGTCCGGGCACGAGGTCGACGGCGAGGGCGGAGCGGTGGCCCGCTCCCGCAGCCAGGAAGGCGGCAAGTTCAGAGGCATCCGCGGGAGTGCTGTACTCCGGGGTGTCGATGCTGTCCCGTTCCGCTGCCGGGGTGTCGGCGTCGCCGTAGAGGGCGAAGAGGCGGCCGCGGATGGCCTTGAATTCGAGCTGGTCGAAAAGGTCCTCAAGGACGGCCTGGTCGGGCCGCGGCTGGTAGAGGTCGTCGAGCGTGACCGGCAGGTCGAGGTCGGTGTGGAGCTGGTTCAGCCTGCGGTTGCGCTTGACGGCGTCCACATTCCCGCGCAGGGCGTCACCTACCTTGCCGCCGATGGAGTCGATGTTTTCCAGCACCCCTTCGAGGCCGCCGTAAAGGTTGATCCACTTGGCTGCCGTCTTGGGCCCGACACCGGGCACGCCGGGCAGGTTATCCGCCGTCTCGCCCACCAGGGCGGCGAGGTCGGAGTAGCGGGACGGGCTCACGAAGTACTTGGCCTCGATGGCCGCGGCGTCCATCCGGGGAATGTCGCTGACGCCCTTCTTGGGATAGAGGACGAAGACGTTGTCCGTGATCAGCTGGAAGGCGTCTCGGTCGCCGGAAACGAGGAGGACCTCGAAGCCGGCCTTTTCGCCCATGGCGGCAAGGGTTGCGAGGATGTCGTCGGCCTCGTAACCGGGCATCTTGATGGTCTTAATCCCCCAGGCTTCCATCACCTGCCCGATGAGGTCGATCTGCCCGCTCATCTCGCGGGGTGTCTCGTTGCGGCCGCCCTTGTACTCGCTGTACTCGGCCTTGCGGTGCGTGGATTCGTCCGAGACGTCGAAAGCAACGGCGATGTGCGTGGGCTGCTGTTCCTTGATCAGGTTGATCAGCATGGACGTAAACCCGTGGATGGCGTTGGTGTGCTGGCCGTTGGCGGTGGAGAACTTGTCCGCCGGAAGGGCGAAGAACGCCCGGAAAGCCATGGAGTGCCCGTCAAGCACCAGGAGGCGCGGCTGGCCGGTGATGGGGACAACGGGGGCAACGGTAGCGGAAACCGACCCGCCGGCAGCAGGGGAAGCGTCACTGGCTCCCGGGTCCTGGGGGGTGGAAGCAGGCTGCGCCGAGGGCTCTTCCTCCAGGACCTGGGACGGGAAAGGGGCCGGTTTGGTTGTTTCACTCACAGGTGCCAGCCTAGTTGCCATGACAGACAATTTCACGCCGGGCCCCTTCGCCGAAGAGCTGGCAGCGGCCGGAATCCCCGACCATATGCACGGCTGGCTGGGCGCGTTTGGCGTCGGCGCACTCGTGGTCAAAATGGGGATCCATTTCCTGGAGATGAGCCCGGAACGGACAGTCGCCACCATGCCGGTGGAGGGCAACACGCAGGTCGCGGGAATCCTCCACGGCGGCGCCCACGTGGTGCTGGCGGAAACCCTCGGTTCGTTCGCCGCCGGAATGCACGCGGGTCCGGGAAGGCACGCCGTCGGCATCGAGGTCAACGCCACCCATCACCGTTCGATTGCGCAGGGGCTGGTTACGGGTACGTGCACCGCGATCCATTTGGGCCGCACGCTCACCACCCATGAGGTGGTCATGACCGACGCCCGGGGGCGGCGGCTGTCATCTGCCCGGATCACGAACATGCTCCGGGACAACGCCGGCTGAATCAGGCAGCGCCGGGCGGTGTTGTTTGCGCGGCCAGCAGGTAGCGCAATTCAACGATCCCCCTGCCGAGGGTGCGGGAGGCGGCCAGTTCGAGCGGGGCCGTCGGCCCCTTCAGCGGCAGCAGCCGCTTTCCCTCCCCCAGCACCACGGGAATCAGGGAGAGGATGATCTCATCCAGCAGCCCGGCGTCGGCAAACTGGGCGGCCAGGTTGCCGCCGCCCACCACCCAGATGTTCCGGCCCTGCGCGGATTTCCGGAAGTCAGTTATGAATTCGGCCACGTCGCCGCGGACGAAGGTGACGTCGGCCCCTTCGGCGACCGCGTACTCATGGTGCGTGAAGACGTACGTCGGAGTGCCCGCGTAGGGCCAGGTGCCGGCGTCGTGCTCCTGCAGCCAGGCGTACGTCTCCCCGCCCATGACGATGCACCCCACCCCGGCCATGAACGCGTCGTAGCTTTCCGCCCCGCCCTCGAATCCGTCGAACTGCAGGAGCCAGCCGAGGTCGTCCGTTGAGGTGGCGATGAATCCGTCCAGGGAGGCGGCTACGAAGTACTGGATGCGCGGCATGGGCCCAGCCTAGCCAACCCCGGCCGTGCTGCCCATGGTCGGGTCCAGCCGGAGGAACCCGCTACTTGGTGAAGTACGGGATGATCAGGTACAGCCCGAAGAGCACGGCCACGCCACACAGGGAGAAGCACAGGTAGGCCACCGAGCGCTTGATCCCCGGGGAGGGTTGCTGGGCGTCGGCGGCGATTGCCGTAAACCTGACGCCGAGCGAGTAGAGCGTAACCACCAGTGCGGCGGAAATGAGCGTGGTGCCTGCGACGGTCAGGAGTTCCAACCACTTCATCGCTGATTCTCCTTAGGGGTGTTGGCAGCAGCGCCATTGTCAGCTTTGGCCTGTTCCTTGGCCTGTTCCTTCGCTTTGGCCCGGGCGCGGGCCATGGCCTTTTTCTTGGCGAAGCGGACCGCTTGGCCGGCCTCCTCGACCTCGACCGCATTTTGGTGGCCCACAGAAGACTTGCGCGAGTAGAAGAACATGAACAGCACAGCGCCGCTGCCGGCCACGGCAGCAATCAGCACGCCCACCGCGCCGGTCTTGACCAGCAGGGCAGTCAGGGCACCGACAATTCCCGCTGCCGGCAAGGTGAAGAGCCAGCCGAGTGCGATCTTGCCCACCATGTTCCAGCGGACGGTGGTACCGCGGCGTCCCATTCCGGAGCCGATGACCGAGCCGGACGCCACCTGGGTGGTGGAGAGGGCGAAGCCAAGATGGGAGGAGGCGAGGATCGCGGAGGCGGTGCTGGTCTCGGCCGCGAAGCCCTGCGCGGGCTTGACCTCCGTCAGGCCGGAGCCCATGGTGCGGATAATGCGCCAGCCGCCGGCGTAGGTACCGATCGCAATGGCCAGGGCGCAAGCTGTGATCACCCAGAGTTGCGGGCCCGAACCGGGAGCCTGGCTGCCCGCGGCGATCAACACCAGGGTGATGATGCCCATGGTTTTCTGGGCATCATTGGTGCCGTGGGCGAGGGCTACCAGGCTGGAGGTGAAAATCTGGCCGGTGCGGAAACCGCCGCGCTTCTGGGTGAGCTTGCTGCCGGTCTCGGGATCGTGGCGGGCGGTGAGCGCATAAGCAAGCCGGGTGCAGACGTAGGCCGCGAGCCCGGCGATAACCGGGGCGAAGACAGCGGGAAGGATGACCTTCTGGAGCAGGCTCTCGAAGTTGACGGAACTGAACCCTGCACCGACAACGGCGGCACCAATCAGGCCGCCGAAGAGTGCGTGCGATGAGCTGGATGGCAGCCCCTTGAGCCAGGTGACCATGTTCCACAGGACGGCCCCCATCAGGCCGGCGAAGATAATCTCCGGGGTAATCTGCACGCCACCGGATCCTTCGCGGATGATTCCACCCGACACCGTCTTGGCCACTTCGGTGGACAGGAAAGCGCCCACAAGGTTCAGGACGGCCGCCAGGGCCACCGCTGTCCGCGGCTTGATGGCGCCCGTTGCGATGGGTGTGGCCATGGCGTTCGCGGTGTCGTGGAACCCGTTCGTGAAGTCGAAAAATAGTGCCAGTGCGATGACCAGCGCCACCATGAAGGTGATATCCACCTGTTGCCCAATCTGCAGAGTCGACGTTCAGCAGTTTCTCCTACCAGGCTGCCTTGCACAGCATAGTTCACCAGCTGTTTGCGTGGAATGACTTGCGGTGGGGGCCGGGACCGGCGGGAAACCTTATCGATCGTACGCGTCCCCGGCATGAGGACAAAACAGTGGCGGGCGCCGCCAACGGGTGTCCGCCGGCGTTGGTCCGCCTCGTTTCCACGCCATCGCGGCGGGGACCGGGGCTGTCTCCTGTCGCGCGGCTTCAGCCCTGGTGGAACTGCGCGGAACGGGGCGGCGCATCCAGTTCCGGCGCGATCTTCTCTTCGATCGCGGCGACGGTTACATCGGGCAGGACAATCAGGCCGTCCAGTTCGCGGCGGGCCCGTTTGTAAGCGGCCTGGCGTTCAGCGGGCGTGGCGGCCTGGTTTTCCGCGATCATCAGAAGTTTCCGTGCCGTGGCAAGCCGTTCGCGCTCGGGACCGCTGAACCTGCTGTCCCTGATCCGCTTTGCTTCTCGTTCCGCGACGTCGAGCGCCACCGCAAAGTTGTTGACTGCCTGCCGGTACGACTCAAGTCCGGTCACGGAAGTCAGGTCCGCGGCAGATGCCGGCCGCTTGCCGTCTGCTTCCCGTTTGGCTCGCAGGAAGGCGACCGTGAGCGGCTCACGGACGTCGGTCATCAGCGGAAAGTCGATGAGCTTGCCGACATCGAGTTCGTACTCGAGCCACCGTTTGTTGGTGGTGTCATGGGCATCCATCAGCGCCTGCACCTCTGCCAGGGAGGCGCTCTCGACTTCACGTGCCTGGTTCTTCAGGTTGTACAGTTCAACCCGGCGCCGGTGGCGCCGTTCGGCGGCACGCCGCCAGCCGCCGGCCCAGCGGCCGGCGAAAGCCATCAGCGGGAAAACCAGCCACCATTTGTCGGAAAGAAATTCCATGAGGGGACTCACCCCTCCATCCTCGCAGCACGGCGGGCCCGCCTCAAGGAGTGGGCAGGGTGGATTCGTCCGGGTCGCGGCAGGAACTGCAGTGGCCGGCCGTCCCCGCCACGTAGGCCCGGGCAGGTTGCGGTCAGGGAGCCTGCGTGGCTTGCGCGCCGTTGACGTTGACCAGCCAGGACACTCCGAAACGGTCCACGCACATGCCGAAAACGTCGCCCCACGGCGCTTTTTCCATGGGGACCGTGACCGCACCGCCCTCACCGCTGAGCTTCTCGAAGTAGCCCCGGAGCTCCCCTTCGTCGTCCCCGCTCAGGGACACCGAGATCGATGAACCCGGGTGGTATTCCATACTGTTCGGGGTGTCGGCACCCATGAGCACCAGGCCTTGGGTGGTGGTGAGCATGCCGTGCATGATCTTCTCGGCTTCGGCAGGATCGTCGCTGGCCTGGAAGTCGGCGAACGTGCTCAGTGTCAGTTCGCCGCCAAAGACAGACTGGTAGAAGTTCATTGCCTCCCGGGCGTTGTCCCGGAAGCTCAGGTAGGGGTTGAGGATGGTGGGCATAGCGGGGTCTCCTTAACATGGCCGGAACGGGTGCAGAAACCATCCTGCCCGATCCGGCGCCGGCCCGGTAGGGGATGCCTCCCCTGTTCATCCCGTGTTTGAGCGATCGAAAGGGCAGCCTCAACGTGCCCCGGGTGATGGTGCGGTGCGGCCCAGGGAACGTAGGCTCGGGTGATGGCCAGATTCTTTGATGTTCATCCGCACGACCCCCAGCCGCGCGCCATTGCGCAGGCAGTCAAAATGATTCGCGACGGCGGACTGATCGCCTACCCCACGGACTCCTGCTATGCCTTGGGAGCCCAGATGGGCAACAAGGATGCCTTGGACCGGATCCGAAGCATCCGCCACCTGGATGACAAGCACCATTTCACCCTCGTGTGCCGGGATTTCGCCCAGCTGGGCCAGTTCGTGAACATTGGGAACGATGTCTTCCGCAGCATCAAGGCCGTCACTCCGGGCAGCTACACGTTCATCCTTCCTGCCACCAAGGAGGTTCCGAAGCGGCTGCTCCACCCGAAGAAGAAAACGGTGGGGGTGCGCATTCCGGACAACCGGGTGGTTCAGGCATTGCTCGCCGAACTTGGTGAGCCCCTGCTCTCGAGCACGCTCCTGCTGCCGGATGAGGACGAACCGCTGACCGTCGGCTGGGAAATCAAGGAGCGGCTGGACCACCAGGTGGATGCGGTGATCGACGCCGGAGACTGCGGCGCCGAGCCCACCACTGTGGTCGACTTCTCCAGCGGGGTGGCCGAGGTGGTCCGGCTCGGCATGGGCGACCCGTCCCGCTTCGAATAGCCTCGCCGCACCTGCGGTGGCGTGGCCCTGTGGCGGCGCCGCCGTCGTACTGTCCGACGACGACGGCGCCGCCACAGGGCCAACGTGCCCGTCGTGTCGGGCCCGGGTCAGTCGTTGTTGGCGTCGGCCGGCTTTCTTGCCCGGCTGGGCTGCACCCTGGGCGGTTCGCCCGGCATCTTGGGGTAGTCCGGCGGGAAGGGCATCTCCCCGAGTCCGTCCTTGCAGTCCCGGTCCCACCATTCCAGGAGCGTGTCGATGGTGCCGGGCTTGGCGCTGAAGTCAGCCCAGGGATCTCCCACCGTCTTCAAGCGTTCCGGCACCGTCAGGATGGTGAAGTTCTTTGGATCCGCTTTTTCCAGTTCCGCCCAGGTGAGGGGGCAGGACACGGGGGCGTGCGGGAGGGCCCGCGGGCTGTAGGCGCCGGCGATGGTACGGTCCCGGTTGGCCTGGTTGTAGTCGAGGAACACCCGGCGGCCGCGTTCTTCCTTCCACCAGGCCGTGGTCACCTTGTCCGGGATCCGGCGCTCCACCTCCCGGGCGGCGGCGATGACGGCGTGCCGGACATCAAGGAACTCGCGGTTTGGCTCGATGGGAGCGTAGACGTGCAGGCCGCGGTTTCCGGAGGTCTTGACGAAGCCGGTGAGCCCTGCCTCCGCAAGGACGTCCTTGAGCACCAGGGCAGCGGGGACGGCGTCGCCGAAATCTGTCCCGGGCTGCGGGTCGAGGTCGATGCGGAGTTGGTCCGGATTGTCGGTGTTTTCCGCCCGGGACGGCCAGGGGTGGAAGACCACGGTGTTCATCTGGACGGCCCAGACGGCAGCTGCCGGTTCGTCAAGGACCAGTTGGGGATGGGACCTGGCGCTGGGGTACACCACCTTGACGGACCTGACGAAGTCCGGCGTGCCCTTTGGCGGGTTCTTTGAGAAGAACATCTCGCCTTCGATGTTGTCCGAGTACCGCTGGAGGGACACGGGCCGGTCCCCGTTGGCGGCAATGAAGGCCTCCCCCACGTCGCAGATATACCTGGCGAGGTCCAACTTGGTCAGGCCCAGGTCCGGCCAGAGGACGCGGCTGGGGCTGGAGATGCGCATTTCGCGCTCGCCGTTGGGACCTTGGACGGTGATGGTGGTCTGTTCGCTCGCCATGGGGACAACGTACACCCGGCCGCCGGCAGACACCGGCATATGCGGCCGCCCTCGGGCATGATGGATCCATGCCCCACCCCGACCATCAGCTCGTCATCGCTGCAGGTGACGCCACGTTTTCGGCCATCTACGCGCGCCCGCACCAACCCACCGCAACAGTGGTGGTGGCGCACGGCGCAGGAGCCGGGATGGACCACCCGTTCCTGCGCGGATTCACGGACGCCCTTAACGGCCTGGGCCTGGCCACCCTGCGCTTCAATTTTCCGTACCGGGAGGCAGGGCGGAAGTTCCCCGACCGCCCTCCGGCTGCCATCGCCGCCTGGCGGGCCGCTATGGACACAGCCCGCGCCCAGGCGAAGGCCAACGGCGACAGCGGCCCCGTCTGGGCGGCGGGCAAGTCATTCGGCGGCAGGATGGCATCCATGGCCGTTGCCGACGGCATGGCCGCCCAGGGCCTGGTGTACCTGGGCTACCCGCTGCATGCCCCCGGCAAACCGGAGAAACTCCGGGACGGGCACCTGTACGGGATCACGGTGCCGATGCTGTTCCTGCAGGGAACGCGCGACACGTTTGCCACCCCCCACATTTTGACGGACGTCGTGGCCCGGATCGGCTCCAATGCGGTCCTGGAGTGGGTGGAGGGCGGTGACCACTCCTTTGCCGTGGCGGGAAACAAGCGCCCCACCGACGAGGTGGGTGCGTCGCTGGCGCTTCCAGTGGCCCGGTTCATCGCCGCGCACGCTTAGGGCGCCTGGCAGCGTCGCCCGTTCATCTGATACCTCACGGGCAGGCCGCGGGTGCTGCCCGCCGCCCCTTAACGGCCCTATGTGCGTGGCTTGGCGCGTGCGCTCGCCGGGGCTGACCACGGATCCTCCGGCCAGGGGTGCTTGGGGTAGCGGCCGCGCATTTCGGTACGCACCTGGGCATATGGGCCGGACCAGAAAGAGGTCAGGTCGTCCGTGACGGCCAGGGGGCGGCGTGCCGGGGACAGCAGGTGGAAGAGCACCGGAACCCGTCCGCCGGCAAGCCGGGGTGATTCAGCCAGCCCGAAGCATTCCTGGAGTTTCACCGCCACCACGGGCGCCGCGCCGTCGTCGCCAGGCTCCGGGTACTCGATCCGGACCCGCGAACCGCTGGGCACTTCAAGCCATTCCGGAGCGAGCTCGTCGAGCCTGGCGGCCTCGGGCCACGGGAGCAGCCCGCGCAGCGCCCCGGCCAGGTCGAGGGAATCCAGCGGCGCCCCCGCGGCGAGGGCTTCCAACCCGGTTCCCAGCCACTCTTCCAGCCGGGCCAGCAGGGCCGTATCCGAGACATCGGGCCACGGCTCCCCTGCCTGGCGGTGCAGGAAAGCGAGCCGGCTCCGGAAGGAGGCCGCCGCCGTCGGCCAGGAAAGGGCTGCCAGCCCGCCCGCCTGGAAAGCGGCTGCCACCGCGGCCCTGCCTTGGGAGGCCGTGGGACGCACCGGTGTCGAGGCAAGTACGACCGCCCCCAGCCGCTTGGTCCTGCGGGCCGTCAGCCGCCCTCCGCTGAAGCGCGTGTCCACGGTTTCAGCCAGCAGGTGCGCGGCCGCAGTTTCGGCCATGGTGGCGGACAAGGGTGCCGCGGCGCGGATCACGGCACCGGTTCCGGCCGCGTCCCGGCCACCGGCCCGCGAAACGTCGGCCACGGCCAGCCATTCGTGGCCTGAGAGGGTACTGCCGCCGGGGAGGCCCGCCCGGGTGCCCGACGTGAACAAGTACTGCCCCGACCCCTCGCTGCCGGAGACGCGGCGTGCCACGCGGTCGGGATAGGCGAGGGCGACGACGGCGCCCACAGCTTCGCCCCGGCCCGGGGGCAACGCCGCGGGAACCGGGGCATGGCGGTCCGGCTGCCGGCGGGCCAGGGACGCCAGGCGTTTGGCTTCCTCGGCCCAACGCCGGCCGGCAGGCCCGGGATCTGCCCGCAGCTGGGCCAAGAGCCGGGGCAGGTCCGCCCCGGGCGCGCGGTGGTCCCCGGAGAGCGCAGCCACCACCTCAGCGGCCAGCCGGGTCCCGGCGGATGCAGCACCTTCAAGCAACGCCCGGGCGAGCCGGGGGTCGGCGGGTATGGCCGCGAGCAGCCGGCCTTCGGCCGTCACGTGGCCGTCGTCGGTTACGGCGCCGAGCTCCCGCAGGACCTCGACGGCGTCATCCATGGCCTGGCGGGGCGGCGCGTCCGGCAGGGGCAAGCCCTTCCCGCCGGGCGAGCCCCAGCAGGCCAGGGTCAACGCCGCGCTGGTCAGGTCCGCCACGTTGATCTCCGGCGTGACGTGCGCCGGCGCGGCACCGTAGGCCTGCTGGCTGTAACAGCGGACTACGGTGCCCGGGCCTTGCCGGGCCGCGCGTCCTGCGCGTTGCTCAGCGGATGCCCGGGAACAGGAAACGGTGACAAGCCCGCTCATTCCGCGGCCCGCATCGCGCCTGGGCTCCCGGGCCAGGCCGGAATCGATGACCAACCGCACGCCGGGCACGGTCAGGGACGACTCGGCAAGGTCCGTGGAGACGACGATCCGTGGGCCGTCCCCGGGGTGCCGTCCGGACACGGCCCTGTCCTGTTCGGCCGCACGTATCCGGCCGTGCAGTTCCAGGACATCCACGCTGTTGCCCAGCCTGCCGCGCAGGGCCGCGGCCACGTGCGAGACCTCCCGGGCTCCCGGAACGAAGACCAGGGCGTCCACGGAGCTGTCTGCCGCAGCGTGGGCCTCCGCAGCCGTGGCGGCCACTTCGTCAAGGAAGGCGCGGGTCACTCCCCCGGCGTCAAGGCGCGGCGCTTGTGCCGGGAGCCACTGCACCTCGAGCGGGTAATGCACCGCCGGGCAGTCCACCACGGGGACCGGGCGGCCGGATGTGCCCAGCAGCGCAGCGAACCTGGGTGCGTCGAGGGTGGCTGACATGGCGACGACGGCAAGGTCACCGCGCAGCGCGCGGATT
The DNA here is from genome assembly GCF_003116525.1 of Pseudarthrobacter sp. AG30. Lineage (NCBI taxonomy): Bacteria > Bacillati > Actinomycetota > Actinomycetes > Micrococcales > Micrococcaceae > Pseudarthrobacter > Pseudarthrobacter sp. AG30. The sequence goes on from NZ_QEHL01000003.1 coordinate 447,090, forward strand.
TCGGCGAGCATCCCGACCAGGAGGTCGGTTTCGAGGCCGCGTTCGTGCACCTCGTCCAGGACGACGGCGGCCGTCCCGTCCAGGCCCGGGTCCGCCAGGAGCCGGCGCAGGAGGATGCCGGGGGTGACGAACTCAATCCGGGTGTCCGGGCCTGCCCGGCGTTCGCCGCGGACCGTGTAGCCCACCCGCCCGGCAGCCGGGCTGCCAACAAGTTCCGAGAGCCGCCGGGCTGCTGCGCGGGCTGCGACGCGCCGCGGCTGGGTGACGACGACGCGGCCCGAGGTGCCCACAAGGTTGGCCAGCAGGGGCGGGACGAGGGTGGTCTTTCCGGTTCCCGGCGGGGCCTGCACCACGGCGGCGGCCCCGGGGCCGGTTTCCAGTGCCTGCCGCAGCCGGGGAACGGAGGCTGCGAAGGCAAGGCCGGCGCCAATGGCGCGGAGGTCAAAGCCGTCGTCGGCTTGGCCTGCAGGAGGAATCATCCATCTATTCTCCCCTGACCGGGACGAGTTCTTTGGCGCCCTGTCAGGGCTTGCCTTGGCCTTTGGCCTTGCCCTTGGCTTCCTTCGCCGCATTCGAACGCCCCGCGCCCGGCGGATCGGCGGCGGGCACCGGTTCAGGCGCCACGGCCGCCACGGCCGGTTCGGCCGGTTCGGCCGGAACGCTTCCAGCCTCACCCGGTGCTGCGGACAGCTCGCCGCCGGCCGGAGCAGCCTGTGGTGCCTCGGGGGGCGCAACTGCCGCGACCTTTGCTGCGATGTCGGCCCGGACGGAGGCCAGTGCGCTGTGGATGCCGTTGTACCGCTCGGGTGAAAGCCGCCCGTCCGCCGCCGCCTCGCCGAGGTCTTTCTCCAGTGCCTCAAGGGCTGACAAAGCGCCGTCCATCCTGTTTTCGGCCGCCGCCTGGCTGATGCCCAGCACCCGGACCTGGAAGCCTCGCAGCACGCCCTGGTCGGTGCGCCCGGGACCGATGCCCGCAGCGCCGGCAACCAGTATGGCCGCGACGGCAACGCACACGAGGATCAGGGCACGCGTTCCGCGGCGCCGCCGGCTGCCGGGCTCTGTCACGCGGTCATTGTCCGTGTCGCGTCCGGCTTCAGGCCGCATGCCGGCCACGGAGCGGGACGACGGAGGGTGCGCGCTGGGGCAGGGCGGTAACGGTGGCGGGGTCCGCGTGCTCCTGGGCTGCCGGCGTCCTCCGCGAACCGATAGTCGACCGCGCCAGGAAGTGGCGGACCGCGGTGCGGATCCAGGTGGTGAGGAACAAGCCGATCCCCATCCCGAGGAGCACGTGTCCGGCAACGTAATGTTGCCCGGCTCCCGGGCCCCCTTCGGCTGCCATCGCCACGCCGCCGGCGGTCAACATCACTGACAGGGCCGTTCCTGAGATAACGCCCATGGCTCCTGCTCCATCCCATTTAGTCAGCACGCTTACTGGTATTGCTCAGCAAGCTTACTACTTGGCGGGGCTGATTCAAGAGCCGCGGGTTGACGCCGGGACGGTGGGCCGGCCGACAAACCGGCCCCGGTCAGCCTGCAGCTTCGAGCAGGCGTTCGACCGGCGAGATCCCTGCATAGCGTCCCTTGAAAAACAACAGCGGCTCAGCGTCCACCCGGGCATCCAGGTGCCGTACCGCGGCCACCACGATGGTGTGGTCACCGCCGTCGTATTCCGCGTGCAGTTCGCAGTCGAGCCAAGCCAGGGCGTCATCCAAGACGGGATTGCCCAAGGGCGACGACGTGTGGCTGACTCCGGCGAACTTGTCCGACCCGGAGCGGGCGAACTGACCTGCGAGGTGCTGGTGTTCAGCCGGGAGGATGTTGATGGCGAAGGTGCCCGCACTGCGGAGCACAGGCCAGGTGGTGGACGTACGCGCCGGGCTGAACGTGACGAGCGCCGGGTCAAGGGACAGGGACGCGAACGACTGGCACGTAAAGCCTGCCGGGCCTTGTGGCGTGGAGCTTGTGATTACCGTCAATCCGCTGGCAAAAGTTCCAAAGATATCCCGAAGCCGGCGTGGAGCGAGATCTGATGTGGCGGTCATAATGTGGCCTCTCGTTTGGATCGTTACCTCACCAAACCATCAGCGGATTGCACGTTCAAACCGCCTGAAATGAGCCGACGCCCGCCGCAACGAAACGTCACGGCCGTACACCCGGCGTCATCCAAACCTGGCTCCGGGACGTCCAGCATGTCCCGGTTTTACGCAATAAACAGTCATCCCGGACCCGGCTGGCAGCACCGGCGTCGTCCGTCAGGCCCGCTGGTCCAGTGCGGCCAGCAGCCGGCGGACCGACCCGCCGAGGTTCCAGTCGGCGGCCACCTGCTCAAGCTCAGCCCGCCGGCCGCCGGTCACGGGCCGCAGCCGCGCACCCGCCTCGTCCAGGGAGGGCAGCTCCAGGTCGCGGACCAGGCGCACGACGGCGGGGGCGGCTTCCAGGTATTCGGCGGCGGCTTCCAGCCTGGCCCGGACCGGGCCGGATACCCCGCCGCCGGGCTCATCGGCTGCTGCCAGCAATCGTTCCAGGGTGCCGTACTTCAGGAGCAGTGACGACGCCGTCTTCTCACCGATCCCGGCAACGCCCGGCAGTCCGTCCGAGGCGTCCCCGCGCAGGGTGGCGTAATCGGCATACTGCTGCGGCAGGACCTTGTATTTGGCCACCACGGTTTCCTCCGTGACCACCTCGAGGTTCTTCATGCCGCGCGCGGTGTAGATCACCCGGACGCCGCGTTCGTCGTCGCAAACCTGGAACAAGTCCCGATCTCCTGTGACCACGTCCACCGGGAAGGCGGCGTGGCTGGCATAGGTGCCCACGACGTCGTCGGCCTCATGGTCTGCGGCCCCCACGATGGCAATGCCGGCGAGCTCAAGGGTCCGGCGGACCATGGGCAATTGGGCCTCAAGGCCCCCGGGGACCACCTCGATGTCGGTCCCGCCCGGTACCGCCTTCGCCACGCGGTGTGCCTTGTACGTGGGGATCAGGTCAACCCGCCACTGGGGCCGCCAGTCGTTGTCCCAGCACGCCACCAGATGGGTGGCCTGGTAGTCGGTGGTGAGCCGCGCGATCATGTCCAGCAGGCCGCGGACAGCGTTTACCGGCGTACCGTCCGGCCGCCGGATGCTGTCCGGAAGGCCGTAGAAGGCACGGAAGTACAGGCAAGCAGTGTCAAGCAGCATCAGGCGCTGGGGCATACCTGATCCTGACACGGATTTCCCGCCTGCGGCTGCACCGGGCAACCGACGCCGTGCTGCCTAGAAGGACGGCATGGTGAATTCCATGCCCAGCAGGCCGCGGCCCGCCTGCTCCAGGATGGGGTCGAGGCCCAGGGTGGGGTGGCTCAGGAGCACGCCGACGTCGCGCTGGATCCGCTGCAGCGGATGGGACAGGCGGTGGGCACCGGCGCCCGATCCGGCGACGGCGAGCCGGACCGCCTCCTGGGCGGCCTCCGCGCTTAGGGCCAGCGACAGCCGGAACGAGGCCCGCTCCCGTGCGGCAGGCCCACTGGCCGCCGGCCCGTCCCCCGGCAGCAGGGACAGTGCCGCCTGCCAGTGCAGTTGGGCGGTGGCCACCAGCCCGGACGCCTTGGCGTAGCGGGTTTGCGCCGGGACGTAGTCTGCCTGCCGGGTGATGGTGCCGTTCCTTTCCTTCCGGCGCAGCAGCTGGTCCCGGAACAGCTCCAGGGCATACTCTGCGGAGCCAAGTGCCGCCGCCGGGGCCACCAGGTTGAGCAAGGTGGACATCGGCGCAGAGATCAGTGGTTCGGAGTGGAGCTCTGCGCCGGGATTGTCGGGGCCGCTGAGCACGGCCCAGTCCATGACCCGGTCCGCCGGAACGAAGAGCGAGTCCGCGCGGAGGTCGTTGCTGCCGGTTCCCCTGAGCCCGTCCGTATGCCACGCGTCCACCAGTTCCAGGTCGGTGAGCGGAACCAGCGCCTGCAACCGGATGCCGTCGTGCTGCACCGCCAACAGGGCCCATTGCGAGTGCATGATGCCCGAGGCGAAGCTCCAGTGGCCCGAAACCGCATATCCGCCCGGCACCTTCCGCGCCGAACCAACCGGGGCACTGGTTGCGGCGGCGAGCGGCATCACGCCGCCGGCAAAAACGTCGTCCTGCACCTTCCGGGGCCAGCGTGCCAGCATCCAGGCGTGCTCCGCCAGGTGCCCGGCGGTCCAGGCCGTGGAGGCGCAACCCCGTGCGAGGCCCCTGATGGCTTCCCCGTACGTCTGTGCGCCCAGGCCATACCCGCCGACACCCGCGGGCGCCAGGAGACGGAAGATGCCGGCGGCCCCCAGGTCCCGCATCGTCCCCTCCGGGAGCCGGCGCAGCTGCTCGGCCTCCTCCGCCCTGGCGCGCAGGGCGGGGATCAGGGCTTCCACGCGGCCCAGCATGTCCGCGTGACCGGGGGCGCGGCCCGAGCCTTCCGGGGCGGCGCGGACGACGGCGGCCTGGCCGAACTCCAGCGTATGTCCGGTCCGGTCCCGCTTGGCGGCGAGGTAGCGGGAGTTGGCCTCGGAGAGGTGGACACCGGTGGGGATCTTTTCGGCGGTGGTGATGCCGAGTGCGGCCAGCTGCGAAGCTTTGTCGGGATTGTTGCTCAACAGCCTCACCGACGTGGCGCCCAGGGCATTGAGCATCTGGGCTGCCGCCGTATAGTCGCGTTCATCCTCGCTATGGCCGAGGGCAAGGTTGGCGTCATAGGTGTCAAGGCCCTGGTCCTGCAGGGCGTACGCGTCGAGTTTGGGGTAAAGGCCAATGCCGCGGCCTTCCTGGCGGAGGTAGAGCAGGAAGCCTCCGGCGGCAGCAATGCGTTCCACGGCTTCCCGGAGCTGCGGTCCGCAGTCGCAGCGCTCGCTGCCAAAGACGTCCCCTGTCATGCATTCGCTGTGCAGCCGGACCAGGGGCGCCGTTGCGCCGCCGAGGAGGGCCTGCTCCCAGTTACCCAGGGCCAGCAGCAGGTGTTCGCGGCCGTCCACCAAGCCATGGAACGTCATGACGACGGCGGTGGTGGCGTAGCCGTCGACGAACCGGAGCGGGACGCTGACCTGGCTGCGGACGGTGGCCGCGGGCAGGGCGGACGAATGCGGTGCGGAATGGGCAATTGCTGTCATTGCGGGCCTCGGCGATCATCATAAATGGTTGAAGATTAAAGTAAGGGTATCCCGCATTAGTTCAAGCTTCAAGCATTGTGTCCGGACAAGTCGGGGCTGCCTGAACGTTCGAATCCGACCGGTTTCGGCCACACCCTTGACCACCGCACCCGGGCCCGCCGATACTTCCATATGGTCCAACCACACAGCCCATGACGGCTCCGTGGCCGACGCCAGGCGGCGCACCCACGGGTGGAACCCACCCCACAACGAGAGCAGGATTCTGATGCCCGGCATGCAGACCACCATCAATGACAACGGCGCATGGTGCTGGTTCCAGGACGAGCGCGCCCTGGTGGACCCGGCCAACAACACGCTGCTGGTGGGCTCCGTGGCAGCCTCCGGGGGCGCCGGGGGCGACAGCCGGGGCGGAAACATCGAGGTTGCCGTCCTTGACCTTGCTACCGGTGACAGCCAGGTCCACGTTGTCCACACAAGGCTGGAGCCGGACGACCACAACGCCCCGGCGCTCCTGATCAGGCCCGATGGCCGCTACCTGGCGATGTACGCCAAACACAAGACCGACAACTACTCCCGCTGGCGGATCTCCACCCGGCCACATGACGCCTCCGAATGGGGCCCGGAGGAACACTTCGACTGGACGGAGCTGGCCGGCGGCCGCGGCGCGACCTACTCGAACCTGCACCGGCTCGCTGCCGAGTCCCGGGTGTACAACTTTGTCCGTGCCATCAACGACGACCCCAGCCTTCTGGTGTCAGAAGATGACGGCACCACATGGCGGTTCGGCGGAAAACTCTTCACCCGCCCCAAGATCGGCTACGTCAACGGCTACACCCGCTACTGCGGAAACGGGACGGACCGCATTGACCTCATCACCACCGACCACCACCCGCGGGACTTCAACAACAGCATCTACCACGGCTACATCCGCGACGACGCACTGCACGACGCCCGGGGCCAGGTGGTCAGCAAGCCGCTGATCGGCTCGCCGGGGATCAACCAGGCTACACTGACCACAGTGTTCGCGGCGGGAACGGACATTGACGGTGACATCCTTACCCACGGCTGGACCGTGGACCTGCGCCGCCAGGGGCAGGACCTGGCCGCCATCATCAGCTGCCGCGCCAACGACGTCAACGGCCCGCTGCGGCGGGAGCAGCCGCTCGACGTCGATGATCACCGGCTGCTGTACGCCCGGTTCGACGGGAGGCAGTGGAACCTGCATCCGCTGGCGGCCGCCGGCCCGGCCCTGCTGCCGCACGAGCAGGACTATACGGGCCTGGGCGCGGTGGACCCGCATGACCTCAACCAGGTGTACATCTCCACTCCCATCGACCCGCGGACCGGGCAGGCCACCGGCCACTACGAGATCTACCGGGGCAGGACGCGGGACGGCGGCGCCACCTTTGGCTGGGAAGCGGTCACAGAAGGCTCCGCAGTGGACAATCTCCGGCCTATGGTGCCGCCCGGGGATCCCTCCACCCACGCTGTCTGCTGGTTCCGCGGCAGCATGACCTCGTCCCAGGTCTATGCGACAGACGTGGTGGTCCTGCATTGATGCCGGGCGCCCGGACCATCCGGGCCCGGTGACCGAGTGTGATCGAACCGGCGCCGGCCGTTGACCCCGCCGCACCCCGTGCGCCAGTGTTGAAACGTTATTAGCGACGGCGAACGGCCAGGACGACGAATGCACCACCCAGCGGAGCTCGAACCAACACTGACGGTGTCAACACTGGGGGCGCCCGGCGAAAGCCTGGACACGGTCCTGTCCTGGTTGGTGGCGCACGGTGCACAGGGAGTGGAGCTGCGGCTTGGCCGCGGCGAAATCGCCGCCCCGGCCATGACCCGGCGCGAACGCTCCGAACTCCGGTCCCGGATCGAGGGGGCAGGCCTGGCGGTCACCGGAGTGGCCAGCTACATCAGGATCGCTGAACCGGCTGACGATGTGCTGGTGGTGGGAGCACTCGAAGCGGCATTGATCCTCGCCCATGATCTCGGCGCACCGGCCGTCAGGGTATTCCCGGGAGCCCCTGCCCGCCCCTGCGGATACGACAGTGTTCCCGAAACCATCCAAGCCAGGCAGGAAGCCAACGCCCTGGCAGCCGGCCGGCTGACCGCCGTCGCGCGCTTGGCCCGGGACCTGGGAACGTACCCGGCGCTTGAAACGCACGATTCGCACCCCCGCGGCAGCGACATCGCCGCCATCCTGGACATGGTGGATGGGCCCGCAGGCGCCGTCTGGGACCTCATGCATCCGTGGCGGGTGGGTGAGACCCTCGGCGAAACGTGGCGGGCCCTGCAGCCCTGGCTCACCGGCGGAGCGGGCAGCGTCCAGGTCAAGGACGCCCGGTTGCCCGCCAGCCGGACCCCGGCCCTCGTCGGCACAGGCACCCTCCCGGTCGATGCCTTTGCCGGGCTGCTCCGGGACGCCGGCTACGCCGGTCCCGTCTGCCTGGAGTGGGAGAAGGCGTGGCACGCCGACGCACCGCCACTGGACGAGGCACTCGGTTCCGCGGTGCGGTGGTTCCGGCGCCACTGGCCTGCGCGGCCAGGAGCCGACACCGCCGCACCTTTTTAGCCCCAGCCCTTCCCTGGAGACATCATGATGGAGCCGTGACCTGAACTCACCCTTGGAACTTCCGGGGACAACAGCACCGCCAACGCCTTCACCGCGCGGCGGCTGCCCACCTCTGGATTCAGCCTGTCGTGGGCTCTTCGCCGTTGGCGACAGCTTCGATCCAATCCACGGCCCCATCAGTAAGCTGGGGACCGTCAGCTGATTCTCCAGCCCACCATTCAGGATCGGTCGAGCCGCCGGTGACGGCCATGATGTCCGTGATGACAAGGGGCGCCAAGGGCTCGCCGTTGTGCTCAATGAGCCACGTGCGTGTTTCGTCGCCTACCAGCGGCCACCAGGCGGATATCTTCATGAACGCAGTATCGCACCGACGCTGGCCCGTGCCTACGCTCATCTGCGGGCGCGATTTCGCTTCCACAAGCCGGTGCAGAAATGCTAAGCCCCTGTTAGCATTTTCCCCACGTGCATGTGACCCGTGCCACAGGCATGTCGATTCGACGACCAAAGGGGTGCCCCATGGTGAATCCGCTGCAATGGCCAGTGCTGCGCCAACTGCTCGAGAACGATCCCACGGGCAGGCATCATGCCGTGAAATCATCCGCCACCGAAAACCTCACGCCCCGGATCGCCACCGCAGACCACGTGGTCCCTTCGGTGTGCCCCTACTGCGCTGTGGGATGCGCCCAACGGGTCTACGTCAAAGACGGGACGGTCATCCAGATCGAGGGCGACCCGGACTCCCCGATCAGCCGGGGACGGTTGTGCCCCAAAGGCTCGGCCTCGCTGCAGCTGACCACCGGTGAGTCCCGCGAAAAGTACGTTCTCTACCGCCGGCCCCACGGTACTGACTGGGAGCGGCTCGACCTTGAAACAGCCATGGACATGGTGGCCCAACGCGTGGTGGACACCCGCCGGAAGACCTGGGAATGGGAATCCGGGGGCCTCCGCACCCGCCGCAGCATGGGAATCGCCAGCTTGGGCGGCGCCACCCTGGACAACGAAGAAAACTACCTGATCAAGAAGCTGTTCACCTCCCTGGGGATCGTCCAGGTGGAGAACCAGGCGCGGGTCTGCCACAGCTCCACGGTGGCCGGCCTTGGCACGAGCTTCGGCCGGGGCGGCTCCACCACCTATCTCCAGGACCTCCAACGCGCCGACTGCATCCTGATCCAGGGATCAAACTTCGCCGAAGCACACCCCGTCGGATTCCAATGGGTCATGGAAGCGAAGGAACGAGGGGCAAAAATCATCCACGTGGATCCCCGGTTCTCCCGCACCAGCGCCATGGCCGATACGTTTGTTCCAATCCGTGCCGGGACGGACATCGCCTTCCTGGGCGGCCTGGTCAACTGGGTCATTGGCCACGATGCGTACTTCCACGACTACGTCGTCAACTACACCAACGCCGCTACCATCCTCGGCAAGGATTTTCGCGATACCGAAGACCTCGACGGCCTCTTCTCCGGATTCAACCCGGACGATTCCTCCTATGAAACCGAAAGCTGGCAGTACCAGGGAGGCTTCGCGGCTGCGTCCTCCGGTGAACGGGACGCGGACGAGCAGGAAGGCAGCAGGCTGGGTGAATCCTCGCATGCCCAGTCCCATGGTTCCGGCGGGCCCGGCGTGGCCGGGAAGTGGCACCGCGACGAGACCTTGCAGGATCCGCGCTGCGTGTTCCAGGTCCTGCGCCGGCACTACTCGAGGTACACCCCGGAGATGGTGGAAGAGGTGTGCGGGGTACCGCAGGCCTTGTTCGAGGAGGTGGCCGAGGCGCTCACCAGCAACTCGGGCCGGGACCGGACCACGGCCTTCGCCTACGCCGTGGGCTGGACGCAGCACACCACGGGGACGCAGTACATCCGGGCCGCATCGGTTTTGCAGCTCCTGCTGGGCAACATCGGCCGCCCCGGTGGCGGGATCATGGCCCTCCGCGGGCATGCCAGCATCCAGGGCTCCAGCGACATCCCCACCCTCTTCGACCTGCTGCCCGGCTACCTGCCCATGCCGCACGCCAAGCAGCACCTGGACTTGGCCGGCTACGTCGAGGCGGACTCCGCCAAGCAGGGCTTCTGGGCCAACATGTCCGCCTACACCGTGAGCCTGCTCAAGGCCTGGTGGGGGGACGCCGCCACGGCCAGCAACGACTACTGCTTCGACTACCTTCCCCGGATCACCGGCAGCCACAGCACCTACGACACCGTCATGGCGCAGCTGGAAGGAATCTGCAAGGGCTACTTCCTCATGGGCGAAAACCCCGCCGTCGGATCCGCCAACACCCACCTGCAACGTGCCGGGATGGCCAACCTCAACTGGCTCGTGGTCCGCGATTTCTCCCTGATCGAAAGCGCCACCTGGTGGAAGGACGGCCCGGAAATCGCCACCGGCCAGATGCGCACGGAGGACATCGGCACGGAAGTCTTCTTCTTTCCGGCCGCAGCCCATACGGAAAAGGCCGGCAGCTTCACCAACACCAACCGCCTTGTCCAGTGGCGCGAGCAGGCCGTGGAGCCTGGCGCCGAGCGCCGCAGCGACCTCTGGTTCATCTGGCACCTTGGCAACCGCATCCGGAAGCTGCTCGCGGACTCGCGCGACGACGTCGACCGTCCCATCCTGGACCTGACGTGGGACTACCCCACCGTCGGCACCCAGGATGAACCGGACGCGGACGCCGTTTTCGCCGAGATCAACGGCCGCGGCCCCGACGGCAACCCGCTCTCCGCCTACACCCAGCTCAAGGACGACGGCTCCACCTCATGCGGCTGCTGGATCTACTGCGGCTGCCGCGCCGACGGCGTCAACCAGGCGGCCCGGCGGAAACCCCACACCGAGCAGGATATTTCCAGCCGCGAGTGGGGCTGGGCATGGCCGGCCAACCGGAGGGAACTGTACAACCGGGCCTCCGCCGATCCGGAGGGACGGCCGTGGAGCGAGCGGAAAAAGCTCATCTGGTGGGACGCGGACGCCGGGACATGGACCGGCGACGACGTCCCCGACTGCGAGCCCGCCAAACCACCGTCCTACCGTCCCGCCGAGGACGCCACGGGCACCGACGCCCTCTCCGGCATCGACCCGTTCATCATGCAGTCCGACGGAAAAGGCTGGCTCTTCACCCCCGCCGGCCTGACCGACGGGCCGCTCCCCACACACTATGAGCCGCAGGAATCCCCCTTCGACAATGCCCTCTACGGGCAGAACCGGAACCCGGTCCGGAAGCTCCTCAAACATGACGGCAACCGGTACCAACCCAGTGGCCGGGAACCGGGGGCGGAGGTGTACCCGTTCGTGCTGACCACCTACCGGCTCACGGAACACTTCACCGCGGGGGCCATGACCCGTTGGCTGCCCTACCTTGCCGAGCTGCAGCCGGAGTCGTTCTGCGAAGTGTCACCGGAACTGGCGGCCGAGCGGGGACTCACCAACAACGGCTGGGCCACCCTGGTCTCGGCCCGCGGAGCCATCGAGGCCAGGGTCCTGGTGACCGGCCGGATGAAACCGCTCACCGTGCAGGGCCGCACCGTGCACCAGATCGGGATGCCCTACCACTGGGGCCCCAACGGGCTCAGCCGCGGCGATGCGATGAACGAGCTCTCCTCCATCGCCATGGACCCGAACGTCCACATCCAGGAGGTCAAGGCATTGACAGTGGACATCCGTCCCGGGCGGAGGCCGCAAGGGCCGGCCTTGCCATCCCTGGTGGCGGAATACCGTCAGCGGGCAGGCATCGATGAGCACACCGGCCAGGAAGGAATCAAGGCATGAGCGTCACCCAGTTGGGAATGCCCGCCATCGGAGCACCCGGTGAAGCACGCAAGGGCTTCTTCACGGACACCAGCCTCTGTATCGGCTGCAAGGCTTGTGAGGTGGCCTGCAAGGAGTGGAACTCGCTGCCGGCAGAGAGGCCGTTACAACTCACCGGTGAGTCCTTTGACAACACTTCCCGGCTCAGCGCGGACACCTGGCGGCACGTGGCCTTCATCGAGAAGAAGGTTCCGGCTCCGGCGGCTGGCGGAACCGAGGGCATCAAGTGGCTGATGTCCTCGGATGTCTGCAAGCATTGCACCAACGCCGCCTGCCTGGATGTGTGCCCCACCGGGGCGTTGTTCCGTACCGAGCATGGCACGGTGGTGGTCCAGCAGGACATTTGCAATGGCTGCGGGTACTGCGTTTCGGCGTGTCCGTACGGCGTGATCGACCAGCGGCCCGACGACGGCCGCGCCTTCAAGTGCACCATGTGCTACGACCGCCTGGGTGTCGGCGAAGAGCCGGCCTGCGCCAAGGCATGCCCCACCCAGTCCATCCAGTACGGTGAGCTTGATGAGCTCCGGGAACGGGCCGACGCCCGGGTCGCGGAGCTCCACGAGCGGGGTGTGGATGAGGCCAGGCTCTACGGCAGGGATCCCGACGGCGGGGTGGGCGGTGACGGGGCCTTCTTCCTGCTGCTGGATGAACCCGAAACCTACGGGCTGCCGCCGTATCCGGTAGTGACCACCCGGGACCTGCCTGCCATGTGGCGGCGGGCCGCGGGTGCTGCTGCCGGGCTCCTGGCGGGGGCCGCCGTCGTCTTCTGGGGAGCCAGGAAGTGAGCCGCCGCCGGGAGCGTGAGGAATTCACCTCATACTATGGCCGGCCCATCCTCAAGGAACCCACCTGGGAGGCGGCGGACATCGCGGGGTACATTTTTGCCGGCGGCGTGGCTGCAGCCTCCTCCATGCTGGCGGCCGGAGCGCAGTACACGAGGCGGCCCGCACTGGAACGCCGGGCCAAGCTCACGGCGCTGACCGCGATCTCGGTGTCCGCAGCGGCGCTGGTGCATGACCTGGGCCGGCCGGAACGGTTCCTCAACATGCTGCGGGTGGCCAAACCCACCTCGCCCATGAGCATGGGTTCGTGGATCCTTTCCGTGTACGGCCCGCTCGCCGGCGCGAGTGCGGCCGCCAACATCACGGGACTGTTCCCGGCGGCCGGGCGGGCCTGCGGCCTCGGCGCAGCTGTCAGCGGTTCCGCGGTGGCCACGTACACGGCGGTGCTGCTGGCCGACACCGCGGTTCCCACCTGGCATGACGCCCACGAAATCCTGCCGTTTGTGTTTGCCGGTTCGGCCGCCGCTGCCGGCGGCGGCATCGCAGCCGCCCTGGCGCCCGTCCCGGAGGCCGGTCCTGCGCGGCGCATGGCAGTGGCGGGTGCGCTGCTGGAAACGGTGGCGAGCCTGCGGATGGAACGCAGCGGCCACCTGAGCACGGAGACACTGCGGGAGGGCCGGGGCGGTACGTTGATGCGCCTGTCCAAGGCCTTCAGCATCGGCGGCGCCGTGGGGCTGGCCCTCGGCGGTCACCGGTCGCGCACCGTCAGCGTCGTGGGTGGCCTCGCCGTGGCTGCGGGGTCGGCCCTGCTGCGGTTCGGTGTCTTCGAGGCCGGAAAAGCGTCGACGCGCGACCCCAAGTATGTGGTGGTCCCCCAGCGGGAGCGCCTCAACGCTGCCGAAGCCGCCAAGAGGGAAGCCGCCGGCATCGACGCGGCAGCCTGAGCCGGCCGCCTGAACGGAAGCCGCAGCCCGGGCCGGGACGCTGCGGAGCGCCCGGCCCGGTCAGAACCAGTCGCCGTCGGCGTAGGCGCTGCGGACGTGCGCCCGGAGGTATTCCCCCACCACGGCTGCGCCCAGGTCGCCGACGTCAGGGGCCACCACGCGGCCGTCCACCCGGCGTGCCAGGCGCTGGATGAAGCGCTCCAGCCCGGGATCGTTCCCAAGCCGGAAAAACGTGGTCTGTGTCCCCGCCCTTCCCAACCGGTCCAGCTCGGCAACGGTGGCCCGGATGGTTTCCGCGTCCGGCGGCCAGTTGAACCAGGAGTCTCCGTCCGGCAACAGGTGGGCGGTCGGTTCCCCGTCCGTCACCACCAGGAGCACCGGCTGCATGGAGGGGTGCCGGCGGAAGAAGCGGCCGGCCAGCAGCAGCCCGTGGTGGAGGTTGGTGCCCTGTTCCCGCAGGGCCGGCAGGGCCGTCAGTTCCGCGATGTCCATGGACTGGGCGTAACGGCCGAAGGTCACCAGCTGCAGCCGGTCACCGCGGAACCGGGTGGACACCAAGTGGTGCAGGGCCAGCGCCGTGCGCTTCATCGGGACCCACCGCCCCTCCGCGGCCATGGAAAAGGAGACGTCCACCAGCAACGCGACGGCGGCCTGGGTCCGGGCCTCCGTTTCGGTTACCTCGATGTCCCCGACGGCGAGGCGCAGTCCGCGCGCCGGATCGCCGCCGTCGGCCATGGTGCGGCGGATGGCGTTGGTCAAGGTGCGCGTCACGTCCCACGGCTCGGCGTCGCCGAACTCCCACTGGCGGCTGGAGCCGGACTGTTCACCGGCGGCCCCTGCCGTCCGGGTATCCCTGTTTCCCTGCCGCCCGGACAGCTGTTTGGCGGTGTCGCGCAGCAGCGACTTGCCGAGCCGGCGCATGGCCTGCGGCGAGAGCCGGAGGTCGCCGTCGGCGCCGCGGCGCAGGTAGCCGCCCTCCTGCATGGCCCGCTCGATTTCGGCAAGAGTGCGGGCGCTGACGGCCGCACCCTCACCAAGTTGACGGGCCAGCGCGTCGAGGTCAAGGTCATCGAGCCGGGATCCGTTGTAGGACTGGGACAGCTGTTCGGAGAGCTCATCAAGTTCCGCGATGTCCTGCAGGACGCCGGTTCCGTCGCCCAGGCCGAGTCCTTCCTGCCCCTCGAACCGTTCCGAGCCGCTCCAGTCCTCCCCTGGGCGCAGTGCCTGCAAGGAGGCGTCGAGCTCGCTGAGCTGGGCCATCAGTTCCGGCGAGCCGAATGCCTGGGCGGACAACTGCATCAATTCCGCGCGCTGTTCGGCGGACATGGACTGCAGGAGCCGCTGGGCGGCGGCGGCACGTTGCGCCAGGGCATCCACGAGCTCTTCCACTGATTGCGGGTCTTCCGGGAAGAACTGGCCGTGCTTGGCCATGAACTCCTGGAAATCGGCCTCGGTGTCTTCGCCGCGGCGGTGCTTCGCCAGCAGCCCGTTGAGGTCCCGGAGCATGGCATTGACGGCCTCGCGGTCCTCATCGGTGGCGCTCTCCAGCGCCTGTTTCATTCCGGCAAACCGCTGTTCCAGGACCTCCCGGCCCAGCAGGTCCTTGATCCGGTCGTACGCTTCCTTGGCGGTTCCGGACTGCCAGTCGTAGGAGGCGAGCTCGTTGACCGCTGCGGCGGTGGAGGCCGGCAGGTTCTGGAGCTGCATCTCGCGGAAGTCGCGTTCGGTGTTGTCCATCATGGCGTCCCGGGCCAACTGCTTGCGTTCCTCCAGCACGGCGGTATCCAGGAGCTTCCTGACTTCCTCCAGCGTGCCGTCCAGCCGGTGCCTGCTGAGCAGGTCCCGCCGCCGCTCCTGCACGCGGCGGGCAAGGTCGTCCAGGCCTTCGCGGTTCCGTCCACCTCGCCGCAGGAACTCTTGCAGGGCATGCCGCGGCGAATAGCCTGCCATCACGTCGTCGGCGACGGCGTCGAGCACTTCCGCCAGGTCCACCGGCGGAGCCAGGGGGTCCGGGCCGCCGGTGTACCGGCCGTACCTGGCGGACCTTTTGTGGATGGCCATGCTGCCTCCTGCGCCTAGCCGTAGATGGTTTCCTCGTCGTCGGACTCCTTGGAGATCCGCCGGCCCAGGTAGAGCCCTTCCAAGGCCAGTTCGACGGCGGCAGCCCGCTGCCCGTCGTTCGTCGCACCCAGGCGGCGGCCGATTTCGTCGTACAGACCGGAGCCGTTGAGGGACGGGAGGTTAGCGAGGAACTCCTGTGCCGTGACTTGCTCCCCGGTGGTGACGGTTCGGTGGCCGTCCAGGGCCGATACGAGCGGTCCCATATCGAGACCTTGGAAGTGGGCCCTGACGGCCTCTGCGGTGGCGGTGCGGAGGAGGTGGTCGAGGATGCCTTGTTCGCGGCCTTCCTCACCCGATTCGAACTCGATCTTGCCGGTCAGGACTTCCACGGCAGGTTCAAGGTCGATGATCCGGGCCACGGCGTGGTCCTCCCCGCGGAGCCGGGCCCGGCGGAGCGCCGCCGCGGCCACGGTTTCGGCACCGGCGATCGCGAACCTGGCCGAAACTCCGGAGGTCTGGTTGATGGCCGGGGACTCGCGCAGCGCCCGGGTGTAGCGGGCAAGGATCTCCAGGATGAAGGGCGGGACGTCAGCCACCAGCCGGCCCTCCTGCCGGATGACGGAGACCTCGTCCTCGAGTTCGATCGGGTAGTGGGTCCTGATCTCGGCACCGAAGCGGTCCTTCAGCGGGGTGATGATCCGGCCGCGGTTGGTGTAGTCCTCCGGGTTGGCGGAGGCCACAACAAGCACGTCGAGGGGCAGCCGCAGTACGTACCCGCGGATCTGGATGTCACGTTCCTCCATCACGTTCAGCATGGACACCTGGATGCGTTCGGCCAGGTCCGGGAGCTCGTTGATGGCGATGATGCCGCGGTTGGAGCGCGGAATAAGCCCGTAGTGGATGGTCTCCGGATCCCCGAGCCTTCGGCCCTCGGCCACGCGCATGGGGTCGACGTCGCCGACGAGATCCGCCACGGACGTGTCCGGCGTTGCGAGCTTCTCGACGTACCGTTCGGAACGGTGCCGCCAGCCGATCCTCAACCGGTCCCCCTCGGCCCGGACGCGGGCCAGGGACTGTTCGGTGATCGGCTGATAGGGGTGTTCGTTCAGTTCCGAGTCCTCAATCACCGGAGACCATTCGTCCAGCAACCCGGCCAAGGTGCGGAGCAGGCGGGTTTTGCCCTGTCCGCGTTCTCCCAGCAGCACGAGGTCATGGCCGGCGATCAGGGCTCGCTCAAGCTGGGGCAGGACGGTCCGGCTGAACCCATAGAGGCCAGGCCACGGGTCACGACCTGCTGCCAGGGCGGCGAGGAGATTGTCGCGGATTTCGTGCCTCAGGTCCTTGAGGACATGGCCCGCTGCTCGGAGTTCACCAACGGTGTAGATTTCGGGGCGGTCAGTCACTCCTCTACCGTAATCCCCGCCCTGAAGGTAATCGATAGATTCCTCCAGATTCCTGGACCGTCATGCCGGCCGCCGGCAGGAGCCGGCGTATCACTGGGGTTCGGGGCGTCCTTGCACGGCCGCCGCGGCAGCCGGCGCCGCCTGCTCAAGGTAGGCGCCGATGTGTTCCAGGAGGTAGTGCTGTCCGGCCACGGTGGGGTGGTCGCCGTCGGGGCCGATCAAGTCATCGAAGTCGCCGCTGATCCAGCCCTCGGCGATGGGGTCCACGAATTCGCCTCCGGCCCGGGCCGTGGCGGCCTTGAGCTGGCTGCTGATCTCCAGGAGGCCGGGGTCCGGGTCCGGGGAGTACGACGGCGGTCCCACCACAATGATTTTCGCTTCCGGGGCGAGCGTCTCGGCCCGGTCCATCGCCGCCAGCGCGGCGTCGCCAATTTCATCGGACGCGTAGCCGAGGTCGTTTTCCGAGCCGAAGAACACCACAATCCCCGTTTTGGCGTTGACGAGCTCCTCAACCTGGGTGCCAAACGTGCCGTCAAAATCGCCGGGGCTGACGTATCCACTGCCGTCTTCTGCTGCGTTGACCACTTCCAGGCCGGCGCCTACGGGGTCGTTGCGCATCAGGGCCGGCCAGGCTTCCTGCGGCGAGGTGCCGTGGCCGGTGCTGAGCGAGTCCCCCACCACTACCACCCGGACCGGGGCCTCCCCCGTGGCCGGCGGCTGGGTTTGCGCCGCGCTGCCTGACGTAACGGCCAGCAGGACGCCGAACGTGCCGGCAGCAACGAGCCTGGCCGGGTGCCCGCGCAGCGGCACGGTGTGTTGCATGGGTGCCGCCTCCTGCCTGGAATCCGGCGGCGGCTAAGTCGCCGGCCGCCACGTTATTGTCGTTTGTCCGTGTCCCATCGTAGGCATTCAGTGAGGATACTGTAGTGCCGGCGGGGCCAATGCGACAGATCGCACAGCAACTCCACAGCCAATTCACACCTTCCGCATCGGTTGCCTGCCGGGCGGCCGGACTCGTCCGGCAGGCCTGGAGTGGCCGCCCGGGACCGGCCCCGGGTGGTCAGCCCTGGTGCGGGACAACCACCGCCCGGGCGCTCAGCTTCCCCTCCGCCAGCCGGCGGTAGGCGTCCAGGCCGTCGTCAAGGGAGAAGGTCTCGATCTCCGGTACGATCTGGCCCGCCCGGTACATGTCCACCACCTCGTGGAGCTCCTCGATGGTGCCCCAGTACGTGTTGGTGATGGTGGATTCGTAGGGCGTGTTGAAGAACGTCCATTCGTGGACTCCGCCGGCGATGCCCACCACGGTCAGCCGTCCGCCCTGGGCCATGGACCCGGTGGCGGTGGCGATGGTGGGGGTGACGCCCACGAAGTCGAAGGCCGCGTCCACGCCCCGGCCGCCGGTAAGCTCACGGATTTTGGCCACCTGGTCCGGGCCGCCGGGCACGGTGACGGCCCCTGCCGCTTCAGCCTTGGCCATGGCCTCCGGCTTCATGTCGGTGGCAATGATGGTGGCGCCCGTGAGTGCCGTGAGGATCTGGACTGCGATCTGTCCCAGCCCGCCGAGTCCCACCACCAGCGCGAAGCGGCCTCCGCCGTTCAGGTGCGGAAGGGCAGTCTTGATGGCGTGGTAGGGCGTCAGGGCGGCGTCGGCCAGCGGTGCCGCGGCAATCGGATCCGCCGCACCGAGCGGAATGAGGTTGCGCACCGGGACGGTGACGTATTCGGCCATGCCGCCGTCCCGTCCAAGTCCGATACCCAGGTAGGGGTTGGTCGCCGCATTCTCGCAGTAGGTGTCCTGGCCGCGGGAGCATGCCTTGCAGTGCCCGCAGCCGATGGGCCCGTACACCAGGTAGGCGTCGCCGACGTTGATGCCGTCGACGCCGGGGCCGAGCTCTTCAACCCACCCGGAGTTCTCGTGGCCCAGGATGAAGCCTTTCGACATGTTTCCGGGCACCTCAGCCGTGAAATCCTCGAAGATGCTGACATCCGAGTGGCAGGCACCCGCTCCGGCCACCTTGAGCAGGACTTCGCCGGGCCCGGGAACGGGCCGGGCCACTTCCTGAAGCTCGGGAAACTGCTTCCATTCGTTGAACACTATGGCGCGCATGCTGCTGCCCTCTTCTTTCTGTTGCATTGATGTGGGTTTCTGGTTCAGCGGGCGGTGTAGCCGCCGTCGAACACGAGTTCGGACCCGGTCATGAACGCGGCGTCGTCGCTGGCGGCGGGAAGGATGCCGCCGCCACATCCTCAGGGCGGCCCAGCCGAGACATGGGAATGGTGGTGCTTCCTTTCAACCGTGAGCCGAAGGTACAGTGGCCCGATCGAACTATCCAACAAATGTTGGATAGTTAGAACGCTACGCCCGCGGGGGCGGTATATCCACCGCCGGCGGCCAAGATCACCAGGGAGTGTGACCGGCATGACAAAAGGACCGGATCAGGGCACGGAGGTACCGGCTGCCCGCGATCCCCGCGCGGCCAGGAGCCATGCCAGGCTCGCCGCCGCCATCCTGGAACTGGCAGCGGACCACGACGCCGGGACACTGGGGGCCGCGCAGGTCGCCGCTGCCGCGGGGGTCAACAGGTCGACGTTCTACCAGCACGCGGCATCCCCCGCCGCCTTGCTGCGGCAGGTCCTCTCCGCCGAACTGGATGCCCTGCGGGACGAGCACCTCTCCGTGTCCGGCGGCGACATTGGCCACGCCGTCGCAGCCGTAACCGCCGGGGTGGTCCGCCACGTGGATGCCCACCGCCGGATCTACCGCCACGGCCTGGCCGCCGAGCCGGGAACTGCGGGGTTGCACGGCATGCTCGGCGCCCATTTCGAGGGTTCGGTCCGCCTGCTGATCGAACGCAGGGCCATCGCCGTTCCGGCACCGGGTGGCCGCGACGTCCCGCCGCCCATGGTGGCGCGGTTCATTGCCTACGGCGTGGTGGGGGCACTGGAGTCACGCCTCCTGGAGGATCAGCCCCGGCCGGCGGAGGAATTCCTGGCGGACCTGTGGCAACTGCTTCCGGACTGGTGGCCCATCGGCTGACAAGACCGCTCCCTAGAACTTGCCGTACCGGGCCCGCGCCATGGAGTACACGCCGTAGCAGATGAGGCCGGCGGCGATGGCCGCGAGCAGGAACACGCCGTAGGGCTGTGAACCCAGTGCCTTCAGGCCGCCATCCAGTCCTGAAGACTTGGACGGATCGGCGGTCGCAGCCGCCACGATAATCAGGACACCAACGACGGCGAGGACCACTCCTTTGGCGATGTAGCCCACGGTGCCGAGCCACTCGACAGCGGTGCGGGCGTTTCCGGGATCCTGCAGGTCTTCCATGAACTTTCGGGTGAAGCCCCGGTACGCGTAGTAAACGCCGGCGGCAACGATCGCCAAGCCGACAACGACCAGCAGCACCACTCCAGCGGGCGCAGCCATGAGCTTGGCCGTAAAGTCACTGGCCGACTGGCTGGAACTCTTGGAACCGCCCGTCGCGAACACGGCGAACGTGAAGGCCAGGAAACCGAACACCACGGCCTTTCCCGCAGCGGATCCTGCCTCTTTCAGCTTCTTCTTCGAATCACTTTCGGAACGCGCACCAAACACGGCTTCGCCGACCATCCACAGAGCGAGGGCCGCGCAGGCAACCGCCCCTGCCCACAGGAGGATTCCGCCGCCGGGTTTTGAGGCAAGGGATCCGATCGCCCCTGACTGGTCCGCTTCCCCGCCCTGGCCCCGGTCCAGCTGCAGGGCGATCACGCCGATCAACACGTGGACCAGGCCGATGAACACGAAGCCGGCACGGGCCAGAATGCGTAACGCCGGGCTGCGGCTGGCCGATGCCGCTTCCGAAACTGCCCGGTTAGCTCCCTGCGACGCGTTGCCCATGGTCCGCCCTTCCAGCTATGTAGTTGATCCTCTGTTCCCACGCCAGCTTTCCCCGGCCGCAACGTGTCGCGGGATGCTTCAGTGTAGATCCGCGGGGACCATCCGGACAGGCCCCGGGTGCGGCCTTAGGCGCGGCTGACCGGCGCGTTTGTGCTCAGCGGGCAGGCTGGCAGAGCCTGTCCAGCGCCTCGTTGAGGGTGGACTCGATCTGGCCGTTGAGGAGGTCCCGGCGGCCGGTGCTGGCGGGGTCTTCAACCTCGCCGGGCATGGGCGGCGCCGTGACCGTCATTGCGGCTTGGTAGCGCCCGTCGTCGCTGCTGACGGCAACGGTCTGGAAGTCCCGGAACGAGCCCTTGCTTTCCTGCCGCATGGCCGGTGAACACTGATCCGCGAAGCGCCACAATCCCAGCCCGAAGCGGCCAAAGCCGGGGCTGGTCTTCATCTCCCGCAGCGAGGACGGGGAAACGGCCCGGCCCTGGAGGAGTGCGGCCATAAAAAGGTTCAGGTCCGCCACCGTTGACACCACACCGGATGCCGGGGAGCCGGCGACGGACGCGTCGTCGGTGGTGTCGATACGCTCGCCGTGAAGGGTGACGTAGCCATGGAGGATGTTTGGTGCCCGCGCGTCCGGCCGGTCCAGGGTGCTGTCCTTCAGCCCCAACGGGGAGAACACCTGTTCCAGCATGACCTGCGCGAATGGCTTATGGCGCAAGGCTTCCACCACGAGGCCCAGGACCACGTAGTCGGTGGTGGAGTATGTGAACAGTCCGACGTCGGAGGCCCGCCAAGGCAGCGTCCCGGCGGCCTGCACCTGCTGCTCGAGGTCCAGGGCCCGCGACAGTGCCGGGCGGAAGTCCACGTCATGGGGCAGTGCCGTGGCGGCGTCCGGCATCCCGGAAGTGTGACTCAGCAACTGGCGCACAGTGAGCGGTCCGGGCGGCCGCAGCAGGCCCGCGAGTTCAGGGACGGCGTCGATAACAGGGTCATCAAGGCCGATGAGATGGTCATCGACGAGCCGAAGCACCGTGACGGCGGTCATCGCTTGGGTGACGCCTGCTATCTCCACCCTGTCCGTGGGCTGCGCCGGGTCCAGGGAGTCGAGGTCGCGCACGCCAAAGGCCTGTGACCATTCGCCGCCCGGCCACCGGACCTGGACTACGGCCGAGACGGCGCCTTGGTTCAGGAACAGCTGGATCTGCTGCACCATAGGCTCCAAGGCAGGGGGAAAGGTACCGGGCGGAAGGGGGTCGTCCGTGTAGGTGCAGCCGGAGACGGAGAGGGCCACCGCGAGCGCCGCCCGCCTCACGATGCGGTTTTTCGAGCCCACACCTCATGGTAGGGCGGCCCGCGCCGTATTGACATGCCGGGGCCGCTGCCCATAATTGGTGGCAGCACCTCAGTGAGACCGGAGAATGGCATGACGCGTTTGGTGAGCTCACTGCTAAGGCCCCGCAACAATTCAGAGCAGCGCGGACACGACCTTCTGGTCCACACCGACGTCAACCAGCGGCAGGCCGTCCTGGTGGAACTGCAGGTGGGGCACGGGACGTTGGCCACATCCGCGGGGGCCCGGTTCGCCACGCTCTTCAACGACACCTTTTCATCGGTTGCGGATCCGCCTGCCCCGCCGCTGCAGGTCTCAACCCTGTACCTCCAGTGCCGGCTCCGGCCCGACGAGCTCATCGACCTCCTGGCCGCAGATGCGGCACACGGGGTTGCGGAGCGCACCATCTACCGTGTGTGGCCCGACTACATTGTGCGTCCGCACATCGACAGGTCGGCCGCCACTGTGCAGGCCGATGCCGCCCTGCGCACATTCGGGGCCTCGGGCCGCGGATGTGTATGGGCCGTCATCGACTCGGGCATCGACGGCACGCACCCGCATTTCCTTCCTGTCCAGGCGGGAAAAGCGGACAACCTGCATGACCCGCGGGTGGCGGATCTCCACCGCGACTTCACGGCTCTGGTCTCCGGCCCGGATGCCGACGGCTCGGCTCCCCAGGACGCAGGAGCCGTCCGCTCAGCCAAGGACCTGGTCCCGCAGGACCCGGCACCTGCCCTGGTGGACGACGTCGGACACGGGACACACGTGGCAGGGATCATCGCCGGCTCCGCTCCCCCGGCGGCAGTCATCATGATGAGCCGCTCCACCCCGGACGGGCTGCCTGAATGGACACCGCGGGAACTGGACCCCGGCCGGTCTCTGGCCGGCCTGGCTTCCGAGGCCCTGCTGGTGAGCCTGAAGGTCCTCAACAACCAGGAGCACACGCTGTCCAGCGCCGTGATCGCCGCACTGAACTACGTCAGGGCGGTCAACTCCTACGGCCGCAACATGGTGATCCACGGCGTCAACCTCTCGCTCGGCTGCGATTGGTACCCCGGTGACTTCGCAGCCGGCCAAAGCCCCCTGTGCCGGGAGATCGACCTGCTGGTGGGCTCCGGCGTCGTGGTGGTGGTCAGCGCAGGCAACGGTGGCGACGCCCGGGACGATAACGGCGACTTCTACGGCCGGCTCTCCACCATCACCGACCCGGGAAACGCAGCCAAGGCCATCACGGTCGGCTCAACGCACCGGGACCAGCCGCACGTCTTCGGGGTGTCCTATACCTCCTCCAAGGGGCCCACCCTTGACGGGCGCCTGAAGCCGGATCTTGTAGCCCCCGGCGAGCGCATCACGTCAGCAGCAGCCGGAAAGACCCGCAGCCAGGTCCCGGGCTTCAAGGACGCGACCGCTCCCATGCCCTGCTACGTCGAGGACAGCGGAACCTCGATGGCTGCCCCGCACGTTTCAGGAGCCATCGCCGCGTTCCTCTCGGCACGGCCGGAATTCATCGGCAAGCCTGAGGTGGTCAAAGACCTGTTCATGCAAAATGCAAGCTCTCTGGGCCGGCACCCGTTCTTCCAAGGCAGCGGCCTGGTGGACCTGATGCGGGTCCTGAACTCGATCTGACCACCCACCAGCCAGGAGCAGCCATGACCGGTCGCATCGGTGACCTCGACTACTACGAGCTGGCCTTCGCCGCAGATGGCAGCCCAGACCCTGGAAACCCGGCAGACGGTGCTTCCCTGGCCGCCGCCGTTGCGGATGGCAGCATCCGTGACCTTTTCGTCTTCTCCCACGGCTGGAACAGCGATGTCCGGTCCGCGCGCAGCCTCTACCAGTGGATGTTCGGCAATCTGTCCGGCCAGCTGGGACAACAGGCGGAAGGCTGCGCCGCCGTCGGAATCATCTGGCCGTCCCTGCTCTTTCCCGAGGACCAGGCAACCGCCGCGCCGGCAGCCCCGTCCACGGGGGCGGCACTGGCGGCGCACCTGGCCCCGGCGTTCCCCCGGAACGAGCAGGACCTCGGCGCGATCGGAGACCTGCTGGACCGGCAACCGGAAGATCCGCAGGAACTCGAACGCTTCCACCACCTTGCGCTCCGGCTGGTCAGCTCCCCCGTGCCGCCGCCCGAATCCGAGGACTCGAACCTGCAGGCAGCGTTGGCAGCCACCACAGCGCCCCTCCTGACCCACGCCGCCGCGCTCGCCGCCCCGTCGCAGTCGAGTGCGCAGGACATCGGGAACCCCTTCGGCATGCTGTGGAAAGGCGCCCGTGAGGTGCTGCGCGCGTTCAGTTACTACGAAATGAAGAACCGTGCCGGCGTCATCGGCAGCCAGGGACTGGGCCCGTACCTCGGTTCCCTCGCAGGACCCGGTGGCCAACCGCGCATCTACCTGATGGGGCACAGCTTCGGGGCCCGGCTGGTGGCCAACGCGCTCGCCGGGCTGCCGGCCTCCGCTGTTGGCCCTGGCAGCCCCGTCAAGTCGCTCTACCTCATCCAAGGGGCCTTCTCACACTTCAGTTTCGCGTCCCCGCTGCCCACCGACCCCGCACGGTCGGGCCTCCTGGCATCCTGTGCCGGCCGGGTGGACGGGCCGTTCATCGCCACCTTCAGCAAAGCCGACCGCGCGGTGGGGACCTGGTATCCGACGGCTAGCTTCCTCCAGCGCCAGGACAACGAGGACGTCCACGACTTCATGTACCGCTGGGAGGGGATGGGCCATGACGGCTACCAGCAGGCCGGCACAACGACGGTCCCCATGCGCCGGCCGGGTGAGTCCTACGGATTCAGCGCGGGCGGGTTCTACTGCCTTGACGCCAATGCGGTGATCTCCCAGGACCAGAACCCCTTCGCCGGCGCCCACAGCGATATCCGGCACCCCGAGGTACTGTGGCCGGTCGTGGACGCGTTCGCTGCCGCCGCCGGACGGTGAGGCTCGCCGGCCAAGACTGGACAGCCGCCGACTCCCCCGCAGGCCGCCCCGTTTTCTGTTGCCGCAGGCAAATATCAGCCCAGCTCTGGACTCTTGGGCGGGGCCCAACCAGACTGTCTACAACAGCTGGCCGGGCGCGCCGACGGCGAGATTTATTTCTACGGCGGAATTCCCGACGGCTGCATTTATTGGGGCTTTACCGTGATGCCTGTTCCGCGGCATCGAAAGGACCTGGTCATGCCGGATTTCACCGCATTCTTCCCGCTTATTGCCACCATTCTGGCGGTGCTCGTCGCCATCGGATTCATTTGGACGGCAACAAAACTGATGTGGAAGGTGGCCGAACCCAACGAAGCCCTGATCATTTCCGGGCTGACCCGCGGAACCCTCGAAACCCGGGCCGGAATGGACTTCAAGATCGTCACCGGCAAGGGCGCCCTGGTGCTGCCCGGACTCCAGACGGTGCGGACCCTCTCGCTCACGCTGAATGAGACTGAGCTCAAAGTGTCCTGCGTTACTTCCCAAGGCATCCAAGTGATCGTGGAAGGGGTTGTCATTTACAAAATCGGCGATGCCCCGCCTTTTATTGCCAATGCGGCCCGACGTTTCCTGGGCCAGCAACCAAAAATGGAAAGCCAGGTCTATAACGTTTTTGAAGGGCACCTGCGCTCCATTATTGGCAGCATGACCATGGAGGAAATCATCCGCGAACGCGACAAGCTGGGTTCGCAGGTCCGCAGCGCCAGCGGCGTGGAAATGGAGAAGCTGGGCCTCGTGGTGGATTCGCTGCAGATCAAGGACCTGCAGGACCCCACCGGGTACATCCAGAACATCGCCAAGCCGCACATCGCGCAGGTGAAGATGGAGGCCCGCATTGCCGAGGCCACCCGCAACCGCGAGGCGGCCGAAAAGGAGGCGGAGGCTGCCGCGCTGATTGCCGACGCGCAGAGCGTCTCGGCGATCAGGCAGTCAGTGGCGCAGGCGAACGCCGAACGCGCCAAAGCCAACGCTGCGCAGGCCGGCCCGCTGGCGGAGGCCACGGCCCGGCAGCAGGTGGTGGTTCAGGAGACCGAAGTTGCCAAGCTGGAGGCGGACCGGGAAGAGCAGAAGCTGCAGACCACCATCCGGAAGCCTGCCGATGCGAAAGCGTACGCCAAGCGCACCGACGCGGAGGGCCAAAAGGCCGCCGACATCTCCGCCGCAGAGGCCCTGGCCCGGCGCACCGAGCTTGAGGCCACGGCCAATGCCCGCCGAACGGAACTTCAGGCGCAGGCCAACGCCAACGCCGCAGCTGCTGCCGCCGGCGCCACCAAAGTCACCGGTGAGGCCGAGGCCGCAGCCACCAAGGCCAAGGGCGACGCGGCAGCGTCGGCAATCAAGGCCAAGGCCCTTGCAGAGGCGGACGGCATCAAGGCCCGGGCCGAGGCTTTGGGAACCAACCAGGACGCCGTCATTTCGCAGCAGCTCGCCGAAAACATGCCCGCGATCATCGCCGCAGCGGCCGAGCCCTTCTCCCACGTGGGGCAGATGACGGTCCTGAACGGCGGCGAGGGGGTCAACAAGATGCTGGGCGGGATCCTGGCCCAGGTGGGTGACTATCTGCCGGCCCTCTCGTCAGCGCTCCGCAAGGGCGGCGAGGATAAGCGTGCGCCCAAGGCTCCGGGCGCGTAGGGACCGCCGATGCACAAAGAGGTGGACCGGAGCCTGACGGGAAAGATTGGGCGGGTGACCGGCCGCATCGGGCCGGGCACCATCGGGGAGGTCATGCTGCCGTACCTGGGCGGCATCATGGCGTTCCACGCCTACCCGTATGACAAATCAAGCGGCTTCGCGGTGGGCGAGGAAGTGCTGGTGATCTACTACGACCCGCCGCAGACGGTGTACGTGGACCAACTGCCCGATGTGCTGAAGCACCCGGCGTAAAGGCCCACGCACCGCCGCCGTTCCTAGCGGCCGCCCTCCATTTTGCGGCTTCGCTGCTCCTGCGCCATCGGCCCATACGGGTAGACCCCCGTCTGCGGCAGGCTGGCCTCGGTCAGCCTGCTGACTTCTTCACTGCTGAGCCGCAGGTCGGCAGCAGCCATGTTGTCGGCCAGCTGTTCGGTGGTTCGGGCTCCCAGGATCACCGAGGTCACGGCCGGCCGGTCCGCGAGCCAGGCCAAGGCCACCTGGGCGGGGCTTACCCCGTGGCCCGCGGCGATGTTTTCGACTGCGTCAATGACCGCCCAGGTCCGGGGGTTGTCATTGCGTGCCTTCCACGCCTCCATGCCGCGTTCGGGGTTTTCACCGAGGCGGGTTGCGCCGGCCGGACGCTGGTCCCGCTTGTACTTGCCGGACAACCAGCCGCCGCCCAACGGGGACCACGGCAGCAGGCCAATCCCGGCGTCGAGGGCCGCGGGGACAATCTCGAATTCGATGTCCCGGACCAGCAGGCTGTACTGCGGCTGCAGGCTCACGGGCGCGCTCCAGCCCTGGTTGCGCGCCGTGTGGACGGCCTTGGTCAGCTGCCAGCCGAGGAAGTTGGAGAAACCGTAGTAGGCGATCTTGCCCCGGCTCACGGCGTCGTCGAGGAAGCGGAGGGTCTCTTCCAGCGGCGTGATGGGGTCCCACGCGTGCAGCTGGTAGAGGTCGATCTGGTCCACGCCCAGCCTGCGGAGGGAATCGTCCAGAGCGCGCGTCAGGCGCCGCCGCGAGGTTCCGACGTCGTTCGGTGCCGTTCCCATGGGGAAGCGTCCCTTGGTGGCGATGACCGCCGTGTCCCGGAGCGCGGGACGCTGGGCCAGCCAGCGGCCAATGATCTCCTCCGACGTGCCCGAACTGTAGACGTCGGCGGTGTCGATGAAGTTTCCGCCCGCGGCGAAGTAGCTGTCCAGGATGGCGTGCGAATCTTCCTCAGTGGCTTCCGCGCCGAACGTCATGGTTCCGAGCGCGTAGTTGGTCACGACAGTGCCGCTGTGGCCCAGGGTTCTGTACTGCATGGATGTCCTCACGTTCAGGGGTGGGTTGATGGAATGTTCCGGCCGGCCGCATCGCGGGTTCTGGTGCGGATCCGGTACAGGCTGGTGGTCGCGGTGAGATAGAGGTCCCGGCCGTCCGGGCCGCCGAAGCAGAGGTTGGAAACCGTCTCCGGGACGTCGATGGAAGCCAGCAGCTCGAAAGATGGTGAGTAGATCCTGACGGCGGGGCCTGCGGAGGTCCAGATCCTGCCCTCGACATCGACCCGGAGGCCGTCGGCTGCCCGCCCGTCGGGGAGTTCCACCACGACGCGGCCGGGCCCGCAGGCGGCATCGCGAACGTCGTAGGCCACGATCCTCAGCGGCACCCCGTGGCTGGGCCCGGCGGTGTCCGCCACGTACAGGACAGTCTCGTCCGGGGAGAACGCCAGCCCGTTGGGGTGCACGAGGTCGGTGATCACGGCGTCAAGGTTTCCGGACGCCGGATCGAGACGGAACACGTAGCAGCCTCCGTATTCCTGCTCGCCCTCGTGCCCTTCCGTGGTGCCGGGAAGGATGCCGTAGGGCGGGTCGGTGAACCAGATGGACGCGTCGCCGGCAATGACCACGTCGTTGGGCGAGTTCAGCCTGTGGCCCCGGAAGGAATCAACCAGGCCGGTCACGGTGCCGTTCCTGTCCCGTTCCACCCGGCGTCGGCCGTGGCTGCACTGCACCACGCTGCCGTCGTGGTCGAGCGTGCGCCCATTGGTGAATTCGACGTTCTGCGCGTAGTCGCGGACGGCGCCGGTGGCGGGGTCGAATTCCAGGATGCGGTTGTTGGGAATGTCGCTCCAGCGCACGGTCTGCGTCGAGGGTACCCACAGGGGCCCTTCAGCCCAGACGGTTCCCGTGTAGAGGCACTCCAAGGCGCCCGTCGTCAGTCCATCAGCCATCGGCGCACCTTCGCATAGGCACCACCATAGCCCCACGGCCGGGGCGGGGCGCCTGTCCCGCGCCGACGCCGTGGATCAGGCCGGGAGGCCGTGCAGCATGGGTGGCTTGGGGGTTACCAGACGGAGTCGCCGCGCAGGACGGCGTCGCTGCCGCCGTCGATGTAAACCACCTGGCCGCACAGGTGGGTGTTTTCCTCGCCGCCGAGCCAGGCCAGCAGGCGGGCCACGGCGATCGGTTCGGCGATGCCGTTCAACGGCATCGGGACCATCGCAAGCAGGGCTTCCCGGCCTTCGGCTGTGTCAATCAGGCCCGCCGTCATGGGGGTGGCAATGATGCCGGGGGCGACGGCGTTGAGCGGGATGCCTGCGCCGGCCCATTCCGGGGTGGCTGCCTGCCGCCGGACCCAGCGTGAGAGCGCCAGCTTGGTGGAGGCGTAGATGAGTCCCCCTGTGGTTTCCGGTTCCCGGGCCAGGACCTCGGCGCGGGCAAGCGACGCCGCTTCGTCCCCTGCCGTGAGCAGGGAAACGAGGTCGGGGTCGCTGGGCATCAGGGCGGCCATCGAGGAGACCAGCACGGCCCGCGGGGAAGGGGATCCGGCCAGGAGCGGGCGCAGGCCATCAAGGGTGGCGACGGTGCCGAAGAAATTCACCGCCACGGTAGCCGGCGTGGGGGTGGCCAGGCCGGCCACCGCGTACACGGCGTCCACCTGCTCCGCCAGGTCCCGGACTCCCTGCACCAGCGCTGTCCGCCCTGCGGGGGTTGAAAGGTCGGCGGTCACGTCAGTGCCGTGGATGTCCACGCCAATGACGCGGCCGCCCCGCTGCTCCAGCAGCTCTTTGGTTGCTTTGCCAATGCCGGAGGCGGCGCCGGTGACGACTGATATCCGGGTCATTCGATCCCCTTAAGCGTTGCTGCGGTGACGTGTTCGGTTTCACAGTAGAGGGGGTGTTGGCGGGCAGGACAGGGTCCAACGGCCCCTGTCCTGCCCGGACCGGGCCGATGGCACCGGCGCTCCCTTGACCCCGCCAGAGGCCAGGCGTATACCGAAAGAATCATCATGCTGGCCCCCGCTGGGCCCTGTATGGAGCCGGCTGCCCCTGGTCTTCGACACAAATATCTGGAGTTGTGATGGGTAGCGAACGTTTCAACGTGCTCCGCGAACAGGTCCGCGGGCAGGTCATCGAAGAGGACGACGCCGAGTATGAGGCCGCGCGCCTTGTCTACAACGGCATGATCAGCCGCCGTCCGGCAGCAGTCCTGCGGGTCTCGCAGGTGGCGGACGTCCTGGCGGCCGTCCGGTTCGCCAGGGGCCTCGGGATCGAGGTCGCCGTGCGTGGCGGCGGACACAGTGCCCCGGGATTTGGGACGGTCGACGGCGGCCTGGTCCTTGATTTCTCGGCCCGCCGCGGCGTCCGCGTAGACCCCGCGGCACGGCTGGCCCGGGTGGAGCCCGGCGCCACGTGGGCGGACTACAACCACGCTGCGCATGCGTTCGGGCTGGCCAGTACCGGCGGGATTATCGGTTCAACCGGGGTCGCCGGCCTCACGCTCGGCGGGGGCATCGGCTACCTTTCCCGGAAGTATGGGCTGAGCTGCGACAACCTTGCATCAGCGGACGTGGTCCTTGCCGACGGGACCTTCGTCACGGCCAGCGAAGCGGAAAACGTGGACCTCTTTTGGGCGCTGCGGGGCGGAAGCGGCAACTTCGGCGTGGTGACGTCGATGGAATTCCGGCTGCACCCGGTGGACATGGTGCATGTGGGGATCATGTTCTTCGATGCATCGGCCGGTGCCGCGGTGGGCGCTGCCTACCGGGAGTGGATCGCCGCCGAGCCCGACGAGATGGGGGCCTTCCTTGGATTCCACCAGGGACCGCCGGTCCCGTTCCTTCCCGAAGAATGGCACGGGAAGCCGGTGGCCGTGATTGCCGGCATGTGGACGGGCGATCTTGACGCGGGACCGGCACACTGGCAGAAGATGCTTGACGCGGGGACGGTGCTGGGCAGCTTTTTCGCACCCATGCCGTACCCGGCGCTGAACGTCATGTTCGACGGACTCAGCGGCGTTCCGGGACTGCAGGGTTACTGGAAGGCTGATTTCCTCCGCACCCTCAGCGACGAGGCGTTGCGGACCGCCGTCGAGTACGCACCGGGTATTCCCAGCGTCCACTCGGCCAACCACTTCTATCCGATCGACGGGGCGGTCCAGAGGGTGGCGCCCGAGGCCACCGCGTTCGCGTACCGCGACGTTGACTTTGCGCCGGTCATCGCGGCGCAGTGGCCCGACCCGGCGGAAAACGAGCGAAACATTGCCTGGGTCCGGGAATATTGGTCCGCGCTGCACGAGTTCTCCGAGCCCGGCGGCTACCTTAACTTCCAGGACGCCGACGACCAGTCCCGGATCGAGGACACCCTCGGATCGAACTATGCGCGGCTTGCCCACCTGAAGGCGAAGTACGACCCCGACAACTTCTTCCATGTGAACCAGAACATCAAGCCCGCCGCGGCAGGGGCCACGGCGCCATCGGAGGCGGCGCCGCACGAGGCCGCTGCGCCGCCCGCGGCACATCCGGCCGAGGGCGCCGCAACGTCCTGAGGTGCAGTGGGCCCGTGCGGAAGGTGCCGGACCTACGGCCGGAGCTGAGCCCACACGGCGGCGGGGTCCACGGCAGTGCCGTCGGCAAACACGAACAGGCCGTCCCCGCGGAAGCCGGCGGCGTCCAGTTCGGTGGTGAGTCCGTTCCCGCCGAGTCCGACGACGGCCGCGTAATCTCCGTCAGCCGCCGGACCGGCGGTGCCGGCCCACGGAATGGCCACCTGCTCCCCCACCGGGTGCGGCGCCTCCGACTGCCACGTGCCGGCGTCGTCAAGGTCCTGCCCCCGGCCCACGGGACGGACCATACTGCTGAGCGTGGACCCGGCGGGGACCGGCCACCCGCCGATCCGCAGCCGCGCGGCCGCCCCGGACGCCCCGCGCACACGCACCAGGCGAAGCTCGACGGCGCCGCGCGTCACCGAAACAACCGTCACTTCCGGACCGGGCGTGGCAATCCCGGCAGCTCCGCTGCCGTGGTCCGGACCGCCGTCGGGATCGATCGCGATCCAGTGCGTGGCCGCACGGGAGGCGCCCACCTGCACCCCGCCGGCGCCGAATTGGCCCAGGAAATCAAACCCGGTGCGGTGCGTCAGCCGCCCGCCGGCATCGGCGAACACCACCGCGTTGTCCAGGGACTCGGACGCCAGGTCCGGGAAGGTGGCCGTGGAGTAACCCAGGCGTGCGTACAGCGGTGAATCAGCCACCCGGGTTCCGGGGTTGGCGTGGTCGGTTCCATGGTTACGGACCCGGACCACGCCGTCCGCTGCCGTGCCATCCACCTGCCAGCCCGGGGCCGGGATGAACAGCCGGGTGTCTGCGGTCTCCACCGGCAACGGCTCCTCGACGGCGGTCCACGCCGGATGGTCCGCCGGAAGGGCCAGGCCCAGCATCCCCTTGGCCGCCCAGTAGGGCGAACCTGCGCCGGAGTAGGACTGCTTCATGCCCGGGAACTCGCCGTGGAACCCAATGGTGAGCAGGCCGTCGTCGTTCGTCGCCCCACGGCCCATGAAATAGGCCAGGACACCGGACGCTGCCCGCCGCGAAACACCGGGGCTCAACCGGGTATGGCCCAGCAGCTGGCCGCTCCAGAACGGGGCTGCCGCCGCAAAGCGGTAGATCAGGCTGCGGCCCTGGACCAGGGGCGCGCCGTCCGCCCCCACCAGGTGGATGGCGTCGTCGAGGAAGTCCGCCAGCCGGCCGCCGTCCAGCGCCGCCCGCGCCTGCACCCGGGGATCCCCGGGCGCCATGAGCTGCAGCAACTGCGGATACACCTGGAAGGCCCAGCCCACGTAGTGGTCGTACGCGCGCTCCGGCCCGTCGGCGAACCAGCCGTGGCCGCGGTGGAGGGAGTCATGGACGGCCAGGCCGGCGTCGATATCGGCATCCGAAGACCTGCCGCCAACGCCGGCGAGGAAGATCTCCACCACGATCTGGAACCACACCCAGTTGATTGGTGGGTAGGTTTCACCAATCACCGTCTCTAACCAGGCGATCAGTTGTTCCTGCACCCGGCGGGGCAACGTGTCCCAGAGGATGTCGCGGGTCAGGGCCAGTCCAACGGCCAGCGATGCGGCTTCCACCTTGGCCTGGTCCAGTTCGCCCGGCGTGGGCCAGCGGTCGGGGTTGGCGGGGTCGGTGCCGGCGTCGAGCCCTTTCGCGTACCAGTCCGCGAGCCAGCGGGTGCCCTCCGGGTCTCCGGCGATCCGGAAGGAGGCGAGCAGGAATGTGCGGGCGAAGGCTTCGAGCGAGTCGCTTCGGCGACCGTAGGCGCTGGTGGCGCCCGGCAGGAACAGGTTGGCGTGGTCGTCGGTGGCGAATCTGTGCGCCGAGCGCAGGAGGTGGTCCGCGTAGGCGCACCAGTGCTCACGGGTGAGGCCGGTGTAGGGCGACAAGTCCCGGTCCAGCGGGGGAAGGACAAGGGCGAGGGGACGTGCAGGGACAGGCATGGATTCCTAGGGGTGTGTGTTGCCCGCGGGCCGGGCAGTGGGCGGCCCGCGGAGCGGCATCGTGATTACGGCGAGTCCAGCAGCGCACCCGTGGCAGCGCGCGGCGCCCCCACCGATGAATCACGCAGGATCAGGTCGGGATTCAGTTCCACCCGGTGCACAGGCCGCATCCGGCCCTCGGCGAGCCGGGCGGCCACGAGCTGGACCGCCACCTTGCCCACGTACTGCTTGGGCGGGCGGACGGCTGAAATGGCGGGTTCGCCGAGGTAGGCCACCTCGTCGTCATATCCCACCACAGCGATGTCCCCCGGCACGGCAAGTCCACGGTCCACGCAGTGCTGGACGAATGCGACCGCCTGGGTGTCCGAATGCACCAAGATGGCGGTGGTACCGGTTGCGGAGCAGAGTGCCAGCACCTGGTCGAAGTGCTGTGCCCGGTCACCGTTGACCTGTTTCACGGAGTCTTCGAGGACGGCTCCCTGGACTGGAATCTTGAGCGCGGTGAGGGCCTGCTGCCAACCCCGGACGACGTGCGGGCTGGTGGGACTGGAGGAGTCCGTCAGGCAGCCGATCCGCCGGTGCCCTTCCTGCCACAGGTGCCGTACGGCCATGCCGGCGCCAAAGGCATGGTCCGTGGCCACCCACTCGAGCCGGTGCGCCGGAACCTCGGGCGGCGAGCGGCGTTCGGCCAGGACCACCGGGATGGGCAGCGCGTTAAGCCACCGCAGCAGCTCCTGCCCGTGCTCCCCGCCCATGTCCGGTGCCACGATCAGTCCGTCGATGTTCTGGGTATCCAGGAGGGCCTGGACCTGCCGCCGGTTGTCTGCAGCGTCGTAGGCGGAGCCGCGGACCAGGATCCGGAGGTTCTGGACTTCCGCTTCGGCACGCGCCCCGCTGATCACCTGCGGCCAGTAGTAGTCCAGCGACGGGACCACCATGCCGATCGAATAGCTGTGGTTGGCCGGCCGGCCCGCCGCGGTGCGGTCCAGGGGGCTGGGCAGTGTGGCACCGCCGTGGACCCGGGACACCAGCCCTTCATCCGCCAGGGTGTTCACGTCGCGGCGGATGGTCAGCTCACTGACCCCGAACCGCGCCGCAATGTCCCTGACGGTGATGGCGCCATGGGCGCGCAGCTCCTCCATGAGCCGTTCCCGGCGCTGCAGGGAAAACAACGATTTTCCTTCCGCTCCGGCGGATGGCTCAGGACTCATGGTGTTGCCTCCACAGTGAGGGTGAATGCGCCTGGGGCGCCGGACGGGGTTGGCGCGCGGAAGCGCAGGCGGGTGAGTTTCGGTCCCCAGACGACGGACAGCAGCGGGTCTTCCAGGTGCCATTCATCCACGAGGACGACGGCGGATCCAGGCTCCCAGCGCAAGGCGGCTCCCCGCCCGGTTGCCGCGGCGCCTCCGCAGTCCGTGCCGGGAATACCGGCCGGGTGGACTTCCGCGCTGCCCGCCGGACCGACACGGACGGTGCCGGAGGCCAGGAACGTGATGTCGACGTCGGACGCCGCTCCATCCGGTGCTGGAGCGTGCGGGCCTTCACTGTGCGGGCCGGCAGGGAGGTCCCAGTGGTCGGCAATAGTGACCCGGCCCATGACCCGGTCCAGGGTGGACGTGCGGATCCACTGGTGCGGCTGCAGCCCGTAGGCTGCCCCCAGGGCGAGTCGGAGTCGTGGCTGCTCCGCCGTGGGCAACCCGAGGACTTCGGCGGCGAACCCGCTGCCTGTTCCCTGCTCCATGCCGAACGGGGCAGGGACGTTGTGCCAGTTGCTCTGCATGGCGCGGATATCGTAGCGGTCCGGACCAAACGTCTTTGCGGTGTACGTGGGCTGGCCGGCGTCCACCAGCACGGGGGTGCCGTCCACGGCAACCACCACGGATCCGACGTCGCGGTGGTTGTGGTGCTCGCCGTTGTGGCCGCCCTTGGCGGCGAGGAGGAGGCCGCGGGTGGAACCTGCCGTTTCCCGGGCAACCATGATCTGGACCGACGGCAGGTAGGTGAACGCCACCAGCGGGAAGGCGCCATTGACGCCTTGGGGACGCCCGGGCGCCGACGCACTCCGGAACAGCGAATGCAGGACGCGGCCCAACCCGGCGGCCGCATCCGGCGCTCCGGAGAGCATCGAGGCCGCGTGCCGTGCCGCGTCATCGTCCCCCAGGCGCACTGCCCAGCGGTGGAGCATGTCCCACGGAAGGGCCGTGGCGGCGCGTGCGGGCCCATCCGCCACGTTCAGGAACCAGTGGCCGCCGATGTGCATCCGGTGCGGGAAGGCAACGAGCTCCCGGATCACCGGCAAGCCGGCACCGAGGACGCCCGCGGTGGCCTCCTCCAGCAGCGCCAGGCCCTCCAAGGCGCGGCCCGCCCCATTCCACCAATAGGCAAAACCTTCGTCGATGGCGCCGTCCGCCGGAATGGCGGCCAGGAAACGGTCCATCCCCTCGATGCAGCGGGCCAGGACCCGAGCCTGCAGGCGGGAATCGTCCACCAGGAACAGCGCCGCGACGATGAGGTTCGAATGGATCCACGGATTCCAGTTGTGGACGTCACCGTCCAGGCCCAGCCAGTGCCAGTCGAGCCGTTCCAGGAAGGGCTGGATCACGCGTTGGTGGACTTCCTCGCGCAGGCGCTTCCGCAGGCCGGGCGCCCGGCTGTCCAGGCGGGCACCGAGGACGTGGTCAAGCCAGGCCAGCTGTGCGGCCACCTCGCCGGCGCCCAGGTCGAGGAACGGCCGCCCCCGGTCAGGAACCACGTCCCCGGAGCAGCGGAATACGTCGTCGTGTGCCGCCCAGGACCAGGAGCTTTGCTCGCAGAGGAGGTAGGCGCCGTCCACAACATCGTCAAGCCACCCGTCAGCTTCATCACCGTCGGCAGCGGTCAGGGCCATCACCACGGCTCGGGTGAGTCTCTGCTGCCTGGCAGCCACCAGATCCTCGTAGGCGGTGCGGTTGCCGTCACGGAAGTAGCGCGCGTAGTGGGAAACCAGCGGTTGCGGCCAAGGCGTTCCGTGTTCCAGGACCGCCTGATGCTGCAGCGCCGCCAGGCTGGTTCCGGACACAGCGCGCCAGGCTCGATCGCCTGACGGGCGGACGGTGATGCGGGCCTCCGCGCCCTCGAGGGCGCGCAGCAGCTCATCCGGCCGGGCGTGCGTCCCCCACGCCGATGCAAGGGGGGCGCCGGGCGGCGTTGCCGCGCCGGGGATTAACGGAACAGGCATCAAAAATCGATTCTGTTGTTCGATCATGATCGTTTGAGGGTGATCTAGATCATCTTGGTTGTTCTGTCTTGTTCATGAGTATGTACTGATTGTTAGATGTGATGCAAGACATGAACAGCGGCCCGATCCGCTCTCCAACCAATGAAGAAAGGAGGCCCGAATGTCGCGTAAACCCAAGGCCCTGCTGGTCATGAACCAGGGAACCTTTGCCGACCAGTTCGATTCCCTGCGGCTCGACCGGCTGGCGGGCCTGGTGGACCTGGGCAAAGCGCCGTGGACCGATTCCCTGGACAACCCGGCGATCACCGGCCACCTGGCCGACGTCGAAATCCTGCTGACCAGCTGGGGGGTGCCCCGCCTCGACGCGCCTGCCCTGGCACGGATGCCCAACCTGCGTGCGGTGTTCCATTGTGCCGGTACAGTTCGCAGCTTCGTCACTCCGGAGTTGTGGAAACGCGGCATCGTGGTGACGAACGGCGCCGACGCAAACGCCATCCCGGTAGCCGAGTTCACTTTCGCTTCGATCGTGCTGGCCGGCAAGAAGGCCCACGTGCTCGCGAACGACGCACGCATCCACCGCGAGGACTGGGGCTACGCCACGTCACGCGGGGAGTTGGGCAACATCGGCCGGGTGATCGGCGTGATCGGGTTCTCCCGCATCGGCCGCCGGGTGGTCCGGCTGGTCCAGCAGCTGCAGGACGTGACCTGCCTGGTCAGCGACCCCCATGCGGACTCCGCGGCCGTGGCGGACGCCGGCGGGAAACTGGTGTCCCTGCAGGAGCTGCTGGAGTCCTCGGACATCGTCACGGTCCACGCCCCGGCCCTGCCGGAAACCCGGCACATGATCGGGTCCGCCGAGCTGCAGGCCATGAAGGACCACGCAACACTGATCAACACCGCGCGGGGTTCACTGGTGGACACCAAGGCCCTCGAAGCCGAGTGCGCCACGGGCCGGATCCAGGCCTTGTTGGATGTCACCGAACCCGAACCGCTCCCGGCGGACTCGATTCTCTACGACCTTCCCAACGTGGAGATCACTCCGCACATCGCAGGCTCCCTGGGAACGGAAACCCGGCGGATGTCCGATGCAGCACTGAACGACCTTGAACGCTACCTGACCGGGCAGCAACTCGCGGCGCAAGTGGTCTCAGCAGACCTCTCCCTCAGCGCCTGAACAACCTCACGCCGCACACAACCAAAACCTCAAAGGAGAACGCAATGAAGCGCAGGACTTTCACCGCCATGGCGCTGGCCGTCACCGCAGGTCTCGGCCTGTCCGGATGCGCCGGGGCCGCAGGCACGGCACCGCAGGCCCAGGACGGCAAGACCACGTTGACGGTATCCGTGTGGAACTACGCAGGGACACCGGAATTCAAGGCCCTCTTCGACGGCTACGAAGCCAGCCACCCCAACGTCCACATCGAACCCGTTGACATCCTGGCCGACGACTATCCGCAGAAAGTCACCACCATGCTGGCCGGCGGCGACACCACCGACGTCCTGACCATGAAGAACGTCATCGACTATGCCCGCTACGCGAACAACGGCCAGCTCCAGGAAATCAACAACGTGGTGGACGCCGTGGGCAAGGACAAGCTGGCAACCCTTGACGCATTCAACATCAACGGCAAGTACTACGCGGCCCCGTACCGCCAGGACTTCTGGCTGCTCTACTACAACAAGGACCTCTTCAAGGCGGCCGGCATCGACGACCCCAAGGACCTGACCTGGGACAAGTACGCCGAGATCGCCAAGAAACTCAGCGGCACCACCCCCGACGGCAAGAAGGTCTACGGTACCTACCAGCACATCTGGCGCTCGGTGGTGGAAGCCATCTCCGCGGCCCAGAACGGCAAGGACCAGAACAGCGGCGACTACAGCTACTTCAAGGACCAATACACCATGGCCCTTGACCTGCAGAAGAGCGGCGCCTCCCTGGACTACGCAACGGCCAAGAGCCAGAAGACCAGTTACAGGACCATGTTCGAAAGCGGCCAGGCCGCCATGATGCCCATGGGCACCTGGTACATCGCCGGCCTGCTGCAGGCCAAGAAGGACGGCAAGACCAACGTCAACTGGGGCCTTGCACCCATGCCGCAGAAGGACTCGAACGGCAAAACCACCACCTTCGGCTCCCCCACCGCCTTCGCCGTGAACAAGAACGCCACCCACTCCGACGAGGCCAGGAAGTTCATCGAGTGGGCCGCCGGCGAAGAAGGAGCCAAGGCCATCTCCAAGGTGGGCGTGGTCCCGGCCCTCCAGGACGACGCCGTGACGGACGCCTACTTCAAGCTCGACGGCATGCCCACCGATACCCTGTCCAAGAAGGCATTCGCGCCGGACAGCACCGCCCTGGAGATGCCGGTCAGCGACAAGTCCGCGGCCACGGACAAGATCCTGAACCAGGAGCACGACCTCATCATGGTCGGTGAGAAGTCGGTTGCCGACGGAATCGCCGAGATGGGCAAGCGTGTCAAGAGCGAAGTCCTGGGCCAGTAACAGGCAGCCATGACAACCAAAACCATCACCCCGGCCGCCGCGCCCGCTGCAGCCCCGGCTCCCGGCCGGGGCAACCGGAAACAGGCGCGGCGCAACACCCTGATCGGCTGGACGTTCATCCTGCCGAACTTCCTGGGATTCCTGGCCTTCACGCTCATCCCGGTGCTGGCCGCATTCGCCCTTTCCTTCATGGAATGGACCTCCTTCAGTGCCCCCAAGTGGGTGGGACTGGCGAACTTCCAGCGGATGCTGGCCAGCGACTCCTTCTGGGTGGCCCTGCGGAACACCGTGGTCTACGCGATCGGGCACGTGCCGCTGACCATGGCCCTGGCCCTGCTGCTGGCCATGCTGCTGAACCGCAAGCTCAAAGGCATCGGCTTCTTCCGGGTGGCCATCTTCTTCCCGTACATCACCTCCCTGGTGGCCGTCGCCGTCGTCTGGAACATGCTCTTCAGCCCGGACAACGGACCCATCAACCAGTTCCTGCACGCGATCGGCATCGCCAACGCGCCGGGCTGGACCTCCAGCTCGGACTGGGCACTTCCCGCCGTCATCATCACCAGCGTCTGGCGGGACATGGGCTATTACATGGTGCTGTACCTGGCGGGCCTGCAGGCCATCCCCTCGGAACTTTACGAGGCCGCGGAGGTTGACGGCGCCAGCGCCTGGCAGCGGTTCTGGAACGTCACCATTCCGTCGCTGCGGCCCACCACGTTCTTCGTGGTGGTCATGCTGACGGTTTCCAGTTTCAAGGTCTTCGACCTCATCGTGGTGATGACCAACGGCGGTCCCGGCCGCTCCACCACGGTCCTGTCCCAGCTCATCTACCAGGAGGGCATCGGCGAGGGGAAGTTCGGCTACTCGTCCGCGATCTCGCTCGTGCTGTTCCTGATCGTGCTGACGGTCACCGTCCTGCAGTTCAAGATCCAACAGCGGAGGGAACGCTGATGACCAACATGGCCGAAGACCTCAAGGCCGAGTCCCGGCTCCTGGGAATCGGGCTTCCCCCGAACACCGCCGAAGAGGACCGCCGCACCGAACGCCGCCGTTCACCGCGGGAGCAGAAAAAACGCACCACAGACCTTGTCATCTACGCCGTGCTGGCCGTGCTCGTGGTGGCGCTCATGGTGCCGTTCATCTGGATGGTCTCCTCCTCGCTGAAGGAAAACAACCAGGTCCTCACGGTGCCCATCCAGTGGATTCCCAGCGAGTTCGTGTGGAGCAACTACACGGACATCTGGACCCGGATCCCCATGATGGGGTACCTGCAGAACTCGCTGTACCTGGCCGTGATCATCACCTGCCTGCAGGTGGTCACCGGATCGCTGGCAGCCTACGGCTTCTCCAAGGTCCGTTTCCCGGGCCGGGACGTCCTGTTCCTCTGCTACATCGGCACCATCGCCGTGCCCTGGCAGGCCTACATGGTGCCGCAGTACATCATGATGCAGAACCTGGGCCTGACCAACAGCTTCAACGCCCTGATCCTGCTCCAGGCGTTCGGCGCATTCGGTGTTTTCCTGATGCGGCAGTACTACATGACCATCCCTGATGAACTGTGCGAAGCCGCCCGGATCGATGGCTTGAGCGAATACGGGATCTGGGCCCGGGTGATCCTGCCGCTGTCCAAGCCGGCGCTGGCCAGCCTGGCACTGCTGACGTTCGTGAACACGTGGAACGACTACATGGGCCCGTTCATCTACCTCACCTCCAACCGGCTCTGGACCGTTCAGCTGGGGCTGCGTTCCTTCGTGGGCCAGTTCGACGCCGAGTACGCCATGATCATGACCGGGTCCGTCATCTCGGTGATCCCCATCCTGGCCATCTTCCTCATCGGGCAGCGGTACTTCATCCAGGGCATCGCCACGAGCGGGATGAAGGGATGACCTCCGTGGCGCAGGACCACACGTCCCGGCCGGGTGGGCCCCCACGGCGCAGCCTGGCCGGGCGCATCCCCAACCCCGGGTTCGACGCGTTCGGCAGCATTTTCGGCTTCATCTACACCTTCCTGGCCGGTAATGTGCTCGTGGCGCTCGCCAACGCCCCGCTGGTGCTGTGCCTTGCCCTGGTGGCGGATCCGGCCGCGGCATGGCCTTTCTTCCTGGCGCTGTGCGTCACCGTTGCGCCGTCGCTCGCCGGACTCTTCGCCTCCTTCCAGGCATTGCACGACGACGGCGCCGCGGCCAAGCCGGTGGCCTCCTTCCTGCGGGGCTACCGGCGCGGTTTCCGTCGGGCGGCCCTGCTCGGAGTCGCGGCCGTGGCGGTACTGCTCTTCCTTGGCGTGGACCTGGCGATCGTGCAGTCCATGCCGGCCGCCGCACTCCTGGTGCCCGTGATCGTGGTGGCCGCCGCGATGACCGTGAGCGTGGCCGTGATGGCGATTGCCGGCGTCGTACTCCTTCCCGGCAGCGGGCTGAAAAGCCTGCTCAAGGCGTCCCTCTACCTGTCCGTCCAGCGCTGGTACCTGAGCCTGGCCATGCTGGTGCTGCTGGGGATCATTGCCTCCGCGGCCGTGCTGCAACCGCTCCTGGGCGTGGCCCTGGCACCGGCACCGCTGCTGTTTGTGGCTTGGAGCAACGCCGCCTATGCCTACTCTTCCGTCCTGCGTACTTCCTAGGATTCCCTCCGTGCACACCTTTGCCATCGGCAGCCGCGACTTCCGGCTGGACGGGGAGCCGTTCCGCATCCTCTCCGGGGCCATCCACTACTTCCGCGTCCACCCGGACCTTTGGGCAGACCGGATCCGCAAGGCGCGGCTGATGGGCCTGAACACCATCGAAACGTACGTGCCGTGGAACGAGCACTCCCCCGCTCCCGGAGTGTTCCGGACCGGCGGCGGCCTGGACCTTGCCCGGTTCCTGGACCTGGCAGACGCGGAAGGAATGCGGGCCATCGTGCGGCCGGGGCCGTATATCTGCGCGGAATGGGACAACGGCGGACTGCCGGCGTGGCTTTTCACCGATCCCTCCATCGGTATCCGCAGCAGCGAACCCCGTTACCTGGCGGCGGTGGATGGTTTCATGGAGAACCTGCTGCCCATCGTCGCGGAGCGGCAGGCCACCCGCGGCGGGCCGGTCATCCTGTTCCAGATCGAGAACGAGTACGGCGCCTAAGGCTCGGACAAGGCGTACCTGCAACACCTGGTGGACGTCGCAAGGCGGGCAGGCGTGGACGTTCCCCTGTTTACCTGCGACCAGCCGTTCGGGACCATGATCGAGGACGGCTCACTGCCAGGGCTGCACAAGACCGGCACTTTTGGTTCCCGCGCCGCCGAGCGGCTTGCGTTCCTGCGGGAACGGCAGGCGGACGGCCCGCTCATGTGTGCAGAGTTCTGGAACGGCTGGTTCGACACCTGGGGAACGCACCACCACACCACGGACGCCGCCGAGCTGGACACCTTGCTGTCCGCCGGGGCGTCGGTGAATATCTACATGTTCCACGGCGGCACGAACTTCGGATTCACCAACGGCGCGAACGACAAAGGCATCTACGAACCCACCATCACCTCCTACGACTATGACGCCCCGCTGTCCGAGGACGGATACCCCACCGACAAGTACTTTGCGTTCCGCGAGGTCATAGCCAAACATTTCCCCGTTCCTCCGGAGGTCCCTTCGCGGCGCCCGGCCGCTGCCGAGGCGGCGGTGGTTGTGGGGTCGAGCGCCGCGCTGCTGGACGTTGCCGGCGCCCTGCCCGCCGCAGCGGTCCCCGGCCCCGTGCCACCGGGCGAGGCCACCGGCCAGTACCGGGGGTTTGTCCTCTACGAACGGCACATGCCCGACGCCGGAGTCCTCACCTTCAGCGACGTGCGTGACCGCGCCCAGTTCTTCCTGGACGGCATCCCGGCGGGTGTCCTGGCCCGCGAACTCGGCGAGCGCACCATCGTCCTGCCGTCAGGTGGGAAACTGCAGATCCTGGTCGAAGACCAGGGCCGGGTCAACTACGGGCCAAGGATCGGCGAAGCCAAGGGCCTGATCGGGCCGGCGCTGCTGAATGGCGTTGAGCTTGCGGACTGGACCATCCGGCGTGTGGACCTTTCGTCCCTTGCGGCTTTCCGGGCCGCTGCAGTGCCGCTGCCCGGTTCCGGGGGCGGTGCGCCGCACGGCTCCGGCGGCGTGGCCGGACCTTCCGTCTCCTTCGCCATCTTCACGGCCGACGCTCCCGGCGACCGGTATTTGCGGCTGGACGGATGGACCAAGGGCAACGCCTTCATCAACGGCTTCAACCTGGGCCGTTACTGGAGCCGCGGGCCGCAGCGCACTCTCTACGTGCCAGGGCCCCTGATCCGGGCCGGCAGCAACGAACTCGCCATTCTCGAACTGCAAGGCAGCGCCACCCGCGCAGCGCAGTTCGTGTCCGGCCCGGACCTTGGGCCGGACGAAAAGTAGGCTCCCCGCGTCTCAAAGCGGCAGCGGCTGCCGCGGTCCGGCGCTCTTAAAGGATGCGCTGGTACATGCGGTGGTCCTGCCACTGGCCGGCGATCCGCAGGTAGGCCCGGGCGGTGCCGTACGCCTCGAAGCCGTTCTTCTCCAGCACCCGTTGCGATGCCGTGTTGTGCAGGAGCGTGGCCGCCTCGAGGCGGTGCAGGCCGAGTTGGGCCTTGGCAATGATCATCGCCGCGGCCAGCGCCGACGTCATGAGCCCTCCCCCTTGGGCGTCCTGTGCGGTCCAGTAACCCACGTGGGCGTTTTGGAAGGCGCCGCGGACGATCGAGCTCAGGGTCAGCAGGCCGACCACTGCCTTGTCCGCCACGAGGACCATCGGGAGTGCGGTGCCGTCGTCGAGGTCCTTCACCCGCCGGGTGAGGACGTCATGCTGGCCCTGGACCGTGTAGAACTCCTCGGGCCTGACCGGTTCCCACGGTGCGAGGTAAGCGCGGTTGGCCTGGAACGCGGCGGCCAGCGGCGCGGCGTCAGACAGGTGGACGGGACGGAGCACGATGCCGTTGGCGAGTTCGCAGGAGAAGTCCACGCGCCCAGACTACCTGCCGTGCGGGTGTGGCGGATTGCCCTGGCAGGTGTCTAACCACGCCCTTAATTCTGTGCTACTCGGCCGTGCCCGTCTTCGCGGCATAGGCAGTGGCCTGGGCGCGCACCTGCCGGATGTAGGCATCTGACTGGTTGTACGCGTAGATGGCATTAGTCCACCCCTGCGCTGTGGTCAGGTCGCGGCCGTGGCCGCACAGGTACGTCGCGGCGGTGAGGGCGGCGTCGTCCAGGTTGAACGGATCCGCCAGGCCGTCGCCGTTTCCGTCCAGGCCCGCCATCTTCCAGGTGGAAGGGATGAACTGCATCGGTCCAACGGCATGGTCCCAGCGGGCGTCACC
This sequence comes from Pseudarthrobacter sp. AG30, assembly GCF_003116525.1. NCBI lineage: Bacteria > Bacillati > Actinomycetota > Actinomycetes > Micrococcales > Micrococcaceae > Pseudarthrobacter > Pseudarthrobacter sp. AG30. The sequence goes on from NZ_QEHL01000003.1 coordinate 491,362, forward strand.
ATCCAGGGCACCGCCGTCCGTGTCAGGGATGGCGGCGAAGCCGGCGCCGTTGAGGCTTGGGCCCACAATGGGGCCCGTTGCGTGACCGTCCTTGTCCAGGCTCCCGCCGCCGTAAGTTCCGTGCGCCGATTCGACGAAGCCCACGGCCGCCACCGTGTTCCAGCCGATCCCGCAGCCAGGATTGGAATCGTTGGCAGCAGCAGCTGCGGCAACATACACGCGCAGCACGGTAGCGGGGATCCCGGTCTGCGCGGCCGCCTGCGCGAGCCACCCACCGTCCGGGGTCCTGGTCACCTTCACCGCCGTCGTCATGCCGGCGGACAACGCATCCATCTTTACGGCCGCCCGGGGCGGCGGCGAAAAGGCCCCGTGTGCGTCAGCGCCCGGCTGCCCGATGGCCCAGAACGAGAACGCGGTCATAACGCCCACCAGGAAGAGGCAGAGAACCAGGTAGCGTTTGAAACGGAGCACTGACCAATCAAACCATTTCCGGCCGCAGCCGGTTGACGGCTGGGTACCATCAGGCATGGGCAGAAGGAATTACCTGGTGGAAGGTGGTTCAGGGACCGGAAAGACCGCCGTATGCAACGAGTTGCGGCGGCGCGGCTTCCAAGCCATCAATGGCGACCGGGAGCTGGCCTACCAGGGTGATCCGGAAACCGGCGAACCACAGGCGGGCATCACCGGCGCCGCTGCGCATCATCACCACCTCTGGCGGGTGGGCGACGTGGAAGCCCTCGCCTCGGACCGGAGTGAGGCAGTGACCTTTTTCTGCGGCGGTTCAAGAAACCTCGGAAAGTTCATCCACCTGTTTGACGGCGTCTTCGTCTTGGAGGTGGACCTGGAGACGCTGAAACGGCGGCTTGACGGGCGCCCCGATGAGGAATGGGGTGGGCGGCCGGCGGAGCGGGCACTGATTGAGCAGCTGCACAGGACACGGGAGGACATCCCGCCTGGCGGCATCGCCATCGACGCCACCGCGCCGCTCCATGACGTGGTGGACGAGATCCTGCGGCAGGTCCAGGCGACGGGCGGAGCCTGAACCTCCCCGCGGTGCCAGTCCAGGGCGGCCCCTTGAGGCGGCCGGTCCCGGCATGCGGTGCCCGCCGGGAAGTCACCCTGGTCCGGCGCGGACTTTAAGTGCGGTCTTCCATCGAGCGCGCGGCGGGAGCAAACTGCGAGAACGCGGGTGCCCGCGTACACACCATCCAGCAGAAAGGCGTTCCAATGACCACTTTCGAACCTCTCCTTGGGATCGGCGTCAGCGAGATGCAAAGCGCCGCGGGGAGGGAAGTCAAGAGGATCATGGCCGAGGCAGGCGGCGACCGTCTCAAGGCCGACAAGATCGTCCTCAACAAACTCCTTGAGCTTCAGTTCGTCACCGAATCGGAGCTGCCCGTGCTGACGCGCATCTGCGAACTGGGATACGCCGTCACGGGCGGCAAACACGACGCTGCCGCGGCCCACACCGAGGTCAAGAAGGCGTACGAAGAGCTCTTGGTCCGCGGCAACGCCACCCCCGTGGCGCTGTCCTATGCATCCGGCGCCATGGGCTCCTACGTGCCAACCAGTTCCGGTGGACAGACCACAGTCGTCTACAAAAAATCAGGCGGCAACTGGCAAGGGACCCTGGCCGGGGCGGGAGCCATCATCGGAGGATACTTCGGGGGGCCGGGCGGCGCGGCCGTCGGCGGCGCCATCGGCGGTGTCCTCGGCAAGATTGTCGACGACTGCTGACCGGGAGCACTGAAACACCCGGGCCTTCAACAGGTGCACCATCACGAGATGCGGCGTGAAGATGTACCCCGAGAACGCGATAGGAAACTACCCGAAATGCGGCGGATCGATTCCGGGCAAAGAAAAATGCAGCGCGCCATTGGCGCGCTGCATTTTGTGGCCACTCCTGAGGTGGCCCTAGCCGTCGCTTCCGGCAGCGGACGTGCCGGCGGACGACGTGCCCGGCCTGGGGTGGCCGAGGGCCGAGGAGCCTGCGGCAGGGGAAAGGCCCAGACGGCGGACGATTTCGGCTGCTTCCTCTGCGGGTGTGCGGCCCACGTCGATGACGACGGTATTTTCCTCCGGTCCCGGAGGTTCCAGGGTGGCGATCTGTGAATCCAGCAGGGTGGCCGGCATGTAGTGGTCCATGCGGCTCGTCAGGCGCCGTGCGATCTGTTCCTTGGAGCCAGACAGATGCACAAAGACGACGTTCTTCTCACGGAGCCGGTCACGGTAGATCTTCTTCAACGCTGAGCAGGTAATGATGCCTGGTATCCCGGCCATGGTGTGTTCGATGATCCAGGAGGCGATCGTGTCGAGCCAGGGCCAACGGTCGTCATCGGTCAGCGGGATGCCGGACGCCATCTTTTCGATGTTTTCCGGTGAGTGGAGGTCGTCGCCTTCCTCAAGGTCCCAACCAAGCTGGCCGGCGAGGATGCCTGCCACCGTGGACTTGCCGGAACCTGAGACACCCATGATGACGAGGACGGGCTGTTGGTCCTGCCCTGGTGCGGGCACTGGATCCTGCGTCATGGAATCACCACGGAAAGAAGCATCACCAGGCCGAAGCCGACGAGCGAGATCAGCGTCTCCATCACTGACCAGGTCTTGAAGGTCTGGCCCACGGTCAGGCCGAAGAGTTCCTTGACCAGCCAGAATCCGGCGTCGTTGACGTGGGAGAGGAACAGCGATCCTGCACCCACCGCGAGTGCCAACAGGCCTGCGTGCGCCGGGGAAAGGGACGTGGCCAATGGGGCGACGATGCCGGCCGCCGTGACGGTTGCCACCGTGGCCGAACCCGTGGCCAGCCGCATGGCCACGGCGATGAGGAACCCGAGGACCAGCACCGAGATGTTCGCGCCGGTGGCCCATTTCGCGACGGCGTCTCCGACGCCGGCGCCGATCAGTGTCTGCTTGAACCCGCCGCCGGCGCCGACGATGAGGATCACCGCGGCGATCGGTCCCACGGAGGCACCGATCTTGCCGCCGATCTTGTTGCCGGAGAAGCCGACGGCGTAGCCGAAGGTCACCAGGGCCAGGAGCACGGCGAGGGTCATGGCGACGAGCGGTTCACCGATGAAGTCGAAGAACACGCGTGCCGCGCTGGGGTTCTTGGCGTCCGGGGAAATGATGTCAACGATGGCCTTGAGGAGCATGAGCACGACAGGGAAGACGATGGTCAGCAGGGTGACGAGGAAGGTCGGCTGGCGTTTGGCGTCCGGGTCCGCCTGCGTGTGTTCGGTGTCGATACCGCCGGCCAGCTTCGGTGCGTCGACGGGGACCCAGCGGGCGGCGTAGATCGCGAAAAGCGGTCCGCAGATAATGACGGTGGGGATGGCGATCAGGAGGCCGAGGGCAAGTGTGATGCCGAGCGGGGCGTTCAGGCTGGAAATGGCAACCAGGGGGCCGGGGTGCGGCGGGACCAGTCCGTGGAGCACGGAAAGGCCGGCAAGGGCTGGTATGGCGACGCGCATCAGCTTTCCGCCGGACCGCTGGGCGACCAGCACGATGACCGGCAACAGGAGCACCAGGCCGATCTCGAAGAACATCGGCAGACCGATGATCACCGCCACCAGGGCCATGGCCCACGGCAGGAGCTTCGGGGAGACCTTGCCGAGCAAGGTGTCCACCACGCGGTTTGCCCCGCCGGAATCGGCAAGCAGTTTGCCCAGCATCGCGCCCAGGGCAATCAGCAGGCCCACTTCCTTCAGGGTGTTGCCCACGCCGTCTTCGAAGTTGCTGATGACCTTGTCCAAGCCGACGCCTGACGCCAGCCCGACAAAGGCCGAGCCGAGCACCAGTGACAGGAAGGGATGAAGCTTGAATTTGACGATCAGCAGCACGATGAGGGCGATGCCGATCGCGGCGACCACCACGAGTTGGGTGTCGTGGCCGTTCCAGGGCTGCGCTGCCGCAGGAAGGAGGAGGGGTGTCATGGGTTTCCTTGGGTTGGGGCGGAACCGGGATCTGTTTGTTTTTGACCGGACCGCCAAATATGCTGTGGATCACCGTACACACTAAATACGATTTATGGAACCCGGCGGCGCTGCCAGCAAATTGACGTGCCTCCGGCCCAAAGGGGGACGCTGCGATGACTGATCAACCAGGGACCGCCCGGCACGTCAGCAGGCATTCTGCGATCGTCGAGCGGCTCGGGAGTGACATTACGTCCGGCAAGCTGGCCACCGGACTGGTGCTCCGCTCCGAAGACATGGAGCAGCAGTACGACGTCACGCGATCCGTGCTCCGCGAAGGCCTGCGCGTCCTGGAAACGCTGGGAATGGTGACCTCCCGCCGCAGCGTGGGCGTATCCATCCGCCCCCAATCCGAATGGAACGTTTTCGATCCGCTCGTGGTCAGGTGGCGGCTGAATGGTTCAGGCAGGGCAGCCCAGCTTCGGTCACTGACCGAGCTCCGCTCCGCCGTCGAACCGCTGGCCGCAAAACTCGCTGCCACGCGGATAGCGGCGGAGGACGGCCGCCTGCTGCTTGAACTCGCGGCAGGACTTGAAGTCACGGCCGAAGCCGGCGACCTCGAAGCCTTTCTTCCCCTGGACATCCAATTCCACGCGTTGATCCTCAAAGCGTCCGGCAACGAGATGCTGCTCAACCTGGAATCGGCGATCGGAGAGGTCCTGACCGGCCGGACCCACCACGGGCTGATGCCCGACCGGCCCGAACCAGAGCCGCTGCGCCTGCACCTCGAAGTCGCACGGGCCGTTGTCGCCAGCGAACCCGCGGCGGCACATGCGGCCATGCAACGCATCGTGGACATCGCGGGCCGGGAAATGGACGCAATTTTGGGATAGGGATCCGGAGTGCAGGCATGAACCCAGGATTCCCTCCCCGGAGGCAGGGCGTTAGGCCCTGTCGGCGCCCACAGGTCAGGTATCTACTGAAAGGACGGCGGGCCCTGCGTGGCCCTTTACGGCCAACGAGTCGAGCGCATGGTTGGGTCACCCAGCCAGGCGGATCAGGAGCACGTATGAGCGGGCAACATCCACCAGCGCTGCAGTTCCTGGGCGCTACGGACACGGTGACAGGTTCCCGATACTTGGTCCGTTCGCAAAATCACCGGATCCTTGTTGAGTGCGGACTTTTCCAAGGCTATAAGGTCCTCCGTGATCGAAACCGCACTCCGTTGCAGGTCAGCCCGGCGAGTGTCGATGCGGTGGTCCTCACCCATGCCCATTTGGATCACAGCGGGTACATCCCCGCCTTGGTACGCGATGGTTTTCGCGGTCCTGTTTACTCGACACCCGGTACCGCGGAACTGTGTTCCCTCCTGCTCCCGGACAGCGGTTATCTCCAGGAGGAGGAGGCCCGGTATGCGGACCGCACCGAATCGTCAACGCACCATCCGCCCATGCCCCTCTATACCGCTGAAGACGCCGTCCGGTCGCTGGACAGTTTTCAAACCCGGGCCTTCGACTCCCCTTTCCTGCTGCCAGGGGGCATCGAGGCAACATTCCTTCCGGCCGGGCATATCCTTGGGGCAGCACAGGTACACCTCGCACTCGCAGGCCACACCGTGCATTTCACCGGCGATCTGGGACGCAGGAACGACCCCCTGATGTACCCGCCTCGAGACCTTGGGACCACTAACGTCCTTGTCACGGAATCCACTTACGGCAACCGGACACACCCAGGCGGAAACCCGGAAGCTGAACTCGGCGAAATCATCAGCCGCGTGGCCAAGCGACATGGAGTCATCATGATCGCCGCGTTCGCCGTCGGCCGGGCCGAGACCGTCCTCCTGTACCTCTCCCGCCTCCTGGCCCGGCATGCGATTCCCGCCATCCCCATATACCTCAACAGCCCGATGGCGATCGACGCCTCCGGTATGTATCAGCGCCACCGCGAGGAACACAGGCTGGCACAGCACGACTTTGAAGCCATGTACAGGGTCGCGAAGCCCATCCGCAGCGCGGACGAATCGAAACTGCTCAACCTCCGCGGCGGACCCATGATCATCATCTCCGCCAGCGGCATGCTCACGGGCGGCCGGATCCTGCACCACCTCGCTGCCTACGGCCCAGACAAGCGCAATGCCATCATCCTTAGCGGATACCAGGCCGGAGGCACGCGCGGCGCAGCACTCGCCGAAGGTGGAAAACACCTCCGCATCTACGGGCAGGATGTCCACATCGAAGCAGAAGTCATCCAGATGGAAGGCCTCTCCGCGCACGCGGACTCCAATGAATTGCTCCAATGGATGCAGGCAGCCCCACAGGCACCAGACATGACCTACATCACGCACGGGGAGCCGGACGCCGCTGACGCTCTCCGTGTCCGAATCAAGCGTCAACTTGGCTGGAAAGTCCGCGTTCCTGAACACCAGGAGTCAGTTTCGATCGAAAACCCCCGCTGACACCCGGCCTGCCACGTCCGCCGTGCTGGTTAGCTCAGTGACAGACGCGCGCAGCTGGCCACTCCACACACTCATTCGCTTGGGGGGCCGGCGGCCGGTTGGCCTCGGCGTTCGATTCTCCGGTGCCTGCTTGACCGTCCCGCACTGTCGCGTACCAGGCAGGGGCCCCTACAGTCCGGCGGCGATGGACCGGAGCGCTTCGAGGTGGTGCTGGTAGGCAGTCCGCCCGGCAGGCGTGAGGGAGAGCCAGGTCCGCGGGCGTTTTCCGACGTAGCCTTTTCGGATTTTGATGTAGCCGACAGCTTCGAGTTGGGCAGCCTGCTTGGAGAGCACCGGGGCCGTCACCTCGATCGTGTCGCGGACGTGGGCGAACTCGGCTTCGTCGACCTGCGCCAAGGCGGCAACGATACTGAACCGGACGGGTGCGTGAATGTGCTCATCCAGCCTGTGCCGGGCATGCTGGCCGGCACTGCTCACCTGGAGATCCAACGGATAGCTGCAGCGGCCACCAAGGCTGGGGCGGCGGCGAGGACGGCGCCCAGAGCGACCATGGGCCACGTGTTGTCGGCGGATTGGGACGCATGGTTGAGCCAGGGCAGAACGGCGATCAAGGACAGGACGAAGGATCCTGCAATGCCTGTCCTTGACCACAACCTCGCCCTTCGAGGGACCGTTTTCGCTGCCCGTTCGATCCACCAGGCAACGAGCAGCCACAAGGCAATGAAGGCAACGGTCTTCACGGCATGGGCCATGCCGCCAGCGAGGATATTCTGACTCGCCATGTAAAAGGCCGTGGTAGCACCGAACACAGCCGTTGCCAGGGCGTGGACCGAACGGTCCCGCTCTGAGGTGATGCTGCGGGCCTGGACGGCAGAGAGCTGCTCACAGGCTTGCTCCGGGGTTGGATGGTTTGTCACGGAAACTCCTCGCTCAGTTGAATGTCTGTCCATCTAAACAAGTAGTTTCCAAATTGGAAACTACTTTCCATTGGGCGTTCGCAGCTCATATGCGGGCTCTAACCAGGAATCAGAGGACGGGCGACGCAGGCACCTCCTCTAATTGCAGTCCTTAAGGGTGCGGGCGATGGAATCATGCTCGGCCGGAGTGACCCAGAGGCTGTACTTGGCCTTGACGGTAGTCTGGCGGGCGACGTAGTCGCAACGGAAGGCTTTGTTCGGCGGCAGCCACGTTGCCGCGTCGCTGTCACCCTTGGCGGCGTTGGTCGGTCCGTCCGCAGCCATGAGGTTAAGCGGGTCGTTGGCGAATTCCTTGCGCCGCTCTTCACTGAGCTGCTGTGCACCTTTCTGCCATGCATCACTGAGTGGAACGATATGGTCGATCTGGACCCTGGAACTCGTGTCCTGGCCGCGGACGAAGCCGATCCTCGAGCCGGTGTACTTGTCGGCCAAGGTGCCGCTGGCAACGACACAGCCATTGGTGCCGGGCTTGAAAGTCTTGTCCAGGAGATCACGCCCAAGAATGTCATTGCGGGTATCACAACCGTTGTGGTCGACGTCCGCCCACGCCGGCCCGAACTCATCGCGGGTATAGCCGGTCTTGGGCGCCCGACCTTTTACTTGGATGGTTTCCAGTTGGGCGAGAGCTCTCGCGGCGTCAACGGAAGCTTCGGCATGCACAGTTGCTCCTGAGGCGATGCCTGGGCCAGGCTGGCCGTCGTCGAAGGCGTGGGCTGTGGCGTCACATCCTGCTAATGACCCACCCAGCAGCAAGACAACGGCGGCCGTTAGGGCTTTGGAAGGCAGAAGGGCGGTTTTCATGGTCCTCTGGATCGCTGGGGGTCACTCCACGCTAGCTTCGAACCACCGCTGCCGCGCGCAACGGCGCCCGTGGTGCCTGCCACACTCGTCGGACCCGCGGTCCCCCGGCAACATCCGCCCAGACACCGTGTTCTCGCTCCCCTGGGCAAGAAACGCCGTGTACGCTGTGGGCCATGACGGCGCCGCAAATCTATGTCATGTTCCCCGGCACGGCGCGTGAAGCACTTGGTTTCTACGCGGACGTTTTCGGCGGCGAACTCTCCTTGTTCACGTACCGGGAGTTCAGCCGGAATGACGGACCACCGGATGCCATAGCCCACGGCGTCCTCGCAGGCCCGGTCGCCGTGGCCGGGGCGGACGCGGCCACCGGCGAGAATGCCGTCCAATCTGAGGGGCTGATGCTCTCGCTGCTGGGAACCGCCGTACCTGCCGTTCTTCACCAGTGGTTCGACAAGCTCGCCTTGGGCGGCAGGGTGGTCGATCCCCTTGGCCCGAAGCCATGGGGCGCGGCGGACGGCCAGGTCATCGACCGCCACGGGCTCCACTGGCTCATCGGCTATGAGACGGCACCCTGAAGCACGCACACCTGTGACCTCGCCTCGTCGTCAGCAGATCGACGCCGCGGATGTCGGTCCGGGAGTTCCACCGCAGGCCGGTGGGTCGAGACGCTCTGGACACCCGCGCGCCCTGCGGCCAGGCCCCAGTACACTGATCCACACACGATTAATCGGGACAGTACCTGAAGGATGGCCAAGAGATGACGGACAAGCTGCGCCTCACCCCGGACGACGACTTCCCGGAGGATCTGGAAGTGATGACCGATAACGATGTTCAGGTACTGGACAGCAGGATCCAGCGACAGCTCGATCATGAAATCGTCACTACGGGCGAATCGGATCCCGAAACGGAATTCCGCCACTACGAACTCGATGATGAGTTCACAGAACGCGGCAAATAAACCCGGTAGGTAGACATGCGGGGTTTGCGCTTTAACCAGGCGGTCTCGAAGGCGGCGGTTCTGGTGCCCAGGCATGTCGTCGTCACCGACGACGACCCGTGTCACGGGTGCGGCAAGCCCGTCATTCGTAGTCGATGGCGCGGCCTTTGGCGAGGGTTTCGGCCCACCACTTGAGCCCTTCGGCGAGAGCTTTGAGCCGGGGCTCGATAGGCTCGAAGACGCTGAAGTCAGCAGGGTCTTTGGATTTCAGTGCCGGGCGTATGACGTCAGGCAGGATGTGCACGGCCTGGCGGATGGCTGCCATGTCAAGTTCCACGGCCACCAGTCGGAGTTGTTCGATCACCCGGGCTCCCCCTACGCCGCCCCAGCCGACGAAGCCAACAGGTTTGCGCTGCCACTCGATGAAGGTGTGATCGATGGCGTTCTTCAACACTGCGGGGTAGCCGTGGTTGTATTCACCACTCATGATGACGAACCCGTCCGCTTCATCAAGTTTGCGGCCCAGCGCCGCGATTGCCTCGGTTGGGTAGTCACGCCCGGTGACGGACGGCGGTTTTTGGTCGAAGAACGGCAGCGGATAGTCGCGGAGATCCAGCAGTTCCACGTCCAACCCGTGCTCCCGCAGCCGCTGCTGCACCCAAGGGGCGACACGTTCGCTGAAGCGGCCCGTCCTGGTTGTTCCCATGATGACCTGGATCCTGGTCATTGGCGCCTCCTGGCCGTACTCCCACTCATTGAAGAAACGCCGGCGCGGATGCCGTTATTTCATCACGGTTACCACCGCGCCGGCCAAGTGGTGAACCCTCCCTCGGATGCCACCGCCGACGGCGCCCTGGAGAGACGGCCGTCTTCGGCGTGCCCGAGAAGCGCCAGGCGGTGTTCATTCCCGATGGGCTGATGCTTCGAGACAGGGCTGTTGTAGGTATCGGCGCCTGTCAGGACTCCGCCCGCGTGTCAAACCCGGAATTGTACGGAGATCTCCAGTTAGCTCCCCCAAAACAGATTAGGGAGGCAGGACAATAGCTATACGCGCTAAATGATCCTTAGAATTGGCGGACCCAAACGCGGCCTTTCATGGCCCCAATATCCAGGTTTTCCCATCCGCCGCAGGGAGTGCAGGGGCTCCCCACCGAATTCAGCTCGTCATTAATTGCCAGGAGGCAACAGTGAATTCGCTCCCCCGCAAAATCGCAAAGTTTCTCTCGATGACCGCATTTTTTGCCCTGGTCATATCCGGCTGCAGTTCGCAGCCCGCCACACCTGCCAACCAAGGGCCACCCGCCGGCCCAGCAACCTCTGCCGCTCTCACAACGGATTCTGCAACGATCCCAGCGACCATCACGGCCCAACCGCAATTTGAAACTCCCACGCCGGCCGCCACCCCTACAGCGCAAAGGCAAACCGTCACCCCCACGGCTCAACCGCCAACCGCCACAGCAACTGTCAGTTGCTCAAGCACCGACAGGCTTAACCCGGGCCATTGCATCGAGAGCGACCCATTGGGTGATGCACCGCTCGGTGCTGCGCCTCCGCAAAGCCAGGTCATCCCGGGTAGCGACTACTCGTACACCGTGGAGCAGTACCTGAATTTCGTTATGGACGATGTAGGAAACCAATGGGCGAAGTGGTTCCCTTCAGTTGGCCTGCCTCAACCGTCCGTATACTTCATCCTCATCGAGCCAAATACGACAACCACGAGCAAATGCTTCACCGTGCCCCTCACCAGTGATCATCCGAACTCTTATTACTGCCCCAAGGACAGCGACAGCCAACATGACGGGACAATTATTCTCCCCGTCACGACCTTCCAGAAGATGTGGACAGGGGACGTCTTCGAACGCAACAGCAAGACCAAGGGTGACTTTGCTGCCGCCATCCTTGTGGCCCACGAGTTCGGCCACCACGTTCAGAATGCGATCCAGCTGGGTTACAACAAATTGCATCCGGAATCGCCAATATCGGCCGCACCGCAAGGAAAAAACATTGAACTCATAGCCGACTGCTTCGCAGGCAATTGGATGGCCACTGCCTATTACGAAGGGCTGCTGGAGCCAGGTGACTACGAAGAAGCCATTGCCGGCCTGGAGTCCATTGGCGACACACTCCCCGGCGGAACGGCCCCGCACGGCTCGGCAGACGAACGGAAGGCGGCGCTCTTGACCGGCTACAACGGCACGGCGGAGACGAAATCGGGCGATCCCCTCGCCTGCATCTCCACCTACTGGAAATAGAGGGCTCCCTCGGCTGCTCGCCACCGTGTCGTCGAGGGTGCCTGGCCTGGGAGGATCCGGTCCCCCAGTGGAACCCAGTAGATCGTCAAAGCCTGGGACTGGAGTGACGGCGCATCTTGTAATACAAGTTGTCAGCTTGTATTATATGTGAGCGGGGTAACGTTGCCCCCTTTCCCAGGAGTATCAATGAGTACTGTCGATCTGATCCGGCACGTCAAGCTGTCCACCGCACGCCTGCCGCTCACTGTCCCCATCAGCGACGCCAAAGTCTTTACCGGCCGGCAGAAGCCCATG